>JBILIB010000032.1:0-18772 GCA_044350215.1 Acidimicrobiales bacterium | reverse complement strand
TTGCCCGATCGCAAACCTTCAAGGTCGAGCGTGATGTAGCGATAACCGCATGCAGTGACAGCTTCCACAACTTCGGCGCGACGTTCTAGAAGCGCGTCGATTGTCGAAAGCGGAACCTCGATACGTGCAGTGTCGTCGTAATGGCGAACACGCAGTTCTCGAAAACCAAGCTCGTGCAACGCTGCTTCTGCGCGTTCGACTCGCGACAACACTGAAACCGTTACCGCAGTTCCGTAGGGAACTCGTGATGACAAGCATGCGGCTGCAGGTTTGTCCCAAGTTCGAAGACCAAGCCGATGCGATGCGTCTCGAACCATCTGCTTAGTAAATCCAGAGTCGACCAGCGGGAATTGAGCGCCTCGCTCGGAAGCTGCGCGCTGACCTGGGCGGTGGTCATCAAGATCATCAAGGTTCACGCCAAGAACCGCGACTGCTCCGTGATCGGAAGCGATTGGCTCAACCACGTCCATAAGTGCCGTTTTGCAATAGAAACAGCGGTCGGAATCATTGCGCTGGTAATCGATGCTCTCGAGTTCCGTTGTTTCAACCTCAACCCAATTGAGATTCCACTCGATCGCCAGTTCAGCGCAATCTTGGTGCTCACTTGTTGCAAGTGACGGAGAAACTGCCGTCAACACCGTGCATCGATCGCGCCCAAGCGTTTGGTTCGCCACGTAGGCGAGAAACGCTGAATCAGCACCGCCGCTAAATGCAACGACAACTGATTCGAGTTCGCGAAGTTCCTCACGTAATCGATCAAGCGCAACATCAATTTCGTCGCTTCGATCGATTGCAGTCATCGAAAAATCAGTCGATGCCGAGTTGCGAAAGAACTTCTTCAACTGGTGCGACCATGCCCGTGTAGAACGGACCGAATTCGGCGTACAACGCAGACGCGGTGTCGAAGCGCATTGTGTAGACAACTTCTTTGAGGTCGTCGGGAGCAGTTGCAAACAGTGTGACGCCCCACTCGTAATCATCGAGCCCAGTTGAGCCAGTCACGACCTGAATGACTCGGCCGGCAAAGTTTCGACCCGACGCGCCGTGCTCGTACATGAGTTCTTTGCGATCGTCGTAGGGAAGCGTGAACCAGTTGTGCGCATCGCCGCGTTGTTTCGACATTGGGTAGAAACACCATGCCGGCTTGTCCTCAGGGGGAAGCACCGGTGTCAGTCGCGCTGATCGTTGCGGTTCAGGAACGCCTTGGGCGTATTCCGAAAGTTCGGTGAGTGAAACATAAGAATCGACGATCTCGAGGCCGGCGTTCTGGAGCGCAGCCTGGAGTCGGCGGAGACGCCACATGTCATAGCCAAGAGCCATAAAGGCAAGATCGGCCTTATGGCCGAGAATTCCGATGGTGACGACCTGGTCGCCCTCGACTTGGGCTTTCTGCACCGCAGTCGTGATGGCTTCAGCGTCGGCCAACGGCGTCACCTTGCAGAACAGGTGGATGACGGCCATGCCGATCTTGGGGGAAACAGTCTCAGTCACGGGGATGAGTCTACGGCCTGTCCGCAGGCGTAGGTCAGGGCGTCAGCGCGCTGCGGACACGGAGGTGTCAGCAGGGGAAATCGTGACGACAGCGTTGAAATCAGGCACCCTCGAAGCTGCTTCTCGATGCTCAGGGCCTGAAGGAATGAGCACATTGCCCTCGGGCCAAAACACTTGCAGGGATCTCTGAGCGAGTCGGGTCACATGGAGATGGCCCGTGAACTCACCCGTTTCGGATCGAAGCGTCACGAGGTCACCATCGAGAAATCCGCGCGCTGCAGCATCGGCGGAATCGATGAAGATTGCGTCCCGGCCCGTGCCGGTGAAGGGGTCTTGTTCGCCTTGGACCATGGTGTTGAACTGCTTGCCACGGCGAGTGGCCACAGTGAACATGCCTTCGGGGATCTCAAGCACCGGGCGGTCGAGAACACTGAACCGACCACGACCATCACTGGTGGGGAAGACACCACCCTCACAAAGATGTGGGCCACCCCATTGGACTTGATCACCCGTCTTCTCCAACGTTTCAATTCCGGCGTAACTCGGAACCACGCGGGAAATTTCCTCGCGTAGCTGTTGGTTGTCACTCCACGTAAATGCGTCGGTGAGTTCCGGGTTCACGCGCGCTGCGATCTCGGCAAACAATCGCCACTCGCTTCGCGCTTCGCCAACAATGCGCGGGATCTCCGGCGAATACACAACTCGACGTTCGGTGGTGGTTTCGGTGCCCCCACCTTCTTGTTCATATCGCGTATTCACCGGCAGCACGATGACGTCATCGCCCGGAATCAACATCTGCGAACTCAGAACGATGTCTTGATGAATGCGTAGCGGGACATGTTCGAGCGACTTCTCGACAGCACGAGGGTCGGGAAGCGCGTCAAGGAAGTTGCCGCCCGACATCCACAAGATGTCGAGGTTGCCAGCAAGCGCGGCCTCGGGCATTTCTGCTGCAGTCAGACCGGCGCGCGCGGGAACGTCGAATCCCCATTTCTGGCCAATCGTCGCGGCATTCGCTTCGTTTGGTTCAAGACCGCCCGGCAGTGCCGTGGCGTACGCGCCCATTTCGGCGCCGCCTTGAACGCCACTATGACCACGAATTGGCATGAGGCCAGCGCCATCGCGGCCAACATTGCCGCGAGCAAGCGCAAGGTTCACAATGCCGCGAACTCCGGCGCCGGCGTGTTTGTGCTGCGTGATTCCCATTGACCAAAGGAGGATTGCCGAGTTCGCGTTCGCGTATTCGTCGACGAATGCATCGAGTTGCGCCATGGTGAGGCCGGCATCATCGAGCAGTTCTTCGTAGGTCACATCGGCGAGGTGAGCGACAACGTTGTCCCAATGGTCAGTGTGCTCTGCGATAAAAGCGTGATCGACCGCATCTCGCTCAATCAATCGCTTGAGTGCAGCGTCAGCGAAGGCGACGTCACCACCTGGACGAACCGGCACATGCAGATCGCACATCTTTGTGCCGAACAGCGCCGATTCAGTCGTAGATGGCACCCAATAATGCTCGAGGCCAGGTTCAAGGAACGGATTGATGACAACAACTCGAGTACCTGACATTCGCGCCTTGTACAGGTACTTCATGAAGACTGGTTGATTGTTTGCCGGGTTCGCTCCCCAAATAACCAGCAAATCGGTCTTCATCACATCGGAAAGCGAACATGTGGTTGCTGCCACACCAATGGTTGCCTTTAGCGCAGTCGTCGAAGGTGCATGACAAATACGCGCTGCGGAATCGACATTGGCAATACCCATAGAGCGCGCCGCTTTTCCGGCTGCGTAATAGGTCTCGTTCGTAATTCCCCGACTCGTCAGGAACATGCCAACGCGATCAGGATCGGTCGTGCGCAGTCGGTCGGTGATTGCACCAAGCGCTTCTTCCCATGAGATGCGCGTGAACCCGCGCTCACCGCGTCGACGGCGCATCGGATGTGCAAGACGTCCGAGCTCGCGAAGTTCTTTGCCCGACTTCAATCGCAAAGTCGCAACATCGTTGAATGCCGACTCTTTGATGGGATCAGCGCAATTTATTTCGAGAAGTCGCAAACGGGTCAAACAAAGATGAATGTCGTCCATCGTCCAGTCGTGCAGACCAGCAACTCCAAGCGCACAGCCATCGCAGACGCCCTGCGTGAGCACCTTCCAGGCGTAACGGCCGTGGCGCTTGTTTGCCCATGCAATTTTCACCATATCGAAATGGTGAAATGGCTTCTTGAGACCAATGCCGTTTGGACGAAGGCTCACCCAAAACTTTGGATTGATACGGCGCATTAGTCAGTCACTCCTGGTCCGCAATACACATTGCACCCACCATCGCGCACGAAACCAGCAACTGTCATTCCCGCAACACGAGCCGTTTCGACCGCAAGTGCAGATGGCGCCGAAACCGCAACCATCGCTTCAAAACCCGCAGCCCACGCTTTCTGCACGATTTCGAACGACGCACGACCACTTACAAAGAGCGCGAGATCGCTGGCCGGAAGTTTCGATTCCAACAATAGATTTCCGATGACTTTGTCGACTGCGTTGTGTCGACCAATGTCTTCTCGAAGAATCAGAACGTTTCCATCTCGATCAAACGCGGCTGCCGCATGCACTCCACCAGTTCGAGCAAAGAGTTCCTGATCGGTCCGAACGCGATCAATAACGCGCAGCAAGAGCGGGGTGGGCCACGGCTCATACGCAGGCAACGGCGAGAGTCGTGCGGTGAGTTCATCGATCTGTGTCGAACCACAGATCCCGCATGATGACGAAGTTGTCGTCAGGCGGGAAGTCGGCATGGGTGCTTTGCCACCCGTATCGATACTTACGACATTGAATTCCGTTTCGACTGCGCTGCCGGTGCCGCAGTAGCGACACGTCTCGACGACTGCGTCGCCCAAGAGCCCATCAGTAAAGCAAAGCCCCGCGGCCAACTCGAAGTCGTGACCAGGCGTGCGCATCGTCGTGGCAACCAGTGTCCCGTCGAGTCGAATCTCAAGCGGCTCTTCGACAATGAGTTCTTCAGGACGCCGACCCTCGTCGATACATCCGCCGTCGCTGAAGCGCCGGGCAAGAACGCTCTCTGATCGACGACGATTCATAGGTGACACGGTACCCGCACGCGAAACGAGCGCCCCGAAGGACGCTCGTTTTCAAACTGTGAACCGTCAGAGGATCAGAAATCGCCCATATCCGGCATGCCGCCGCCAGCGCCCTCAGGCTTGTCGGCGATGACGGCTTCGGTCGTAAGGAACAGCGCTGCGATCGAAGCTGCGTTCTGCAGTGCCGAACGAGTCACCTTGGCCGCATCGATGATGCCGGCCTTCACGAGGTCCTCATAGTCGCCAGTTGCGGCGTTGAGGCCCTCGGAAGCGCCCTTCATCGAAAGAACCTTGGCCACAACAACGCCACCTTCAAGGCCTGCGTTGGTTGCGATCTGCTTGATGGGTTCTTCGAGTGCGTGAGCAACGATGCGAGCACCGGTTGCTTCGTCGGGATTGAGGGTCTTGGCGAGCTCAAGCACCTTGGCCTGAATACGAAGCAGCGTGACGCCACCACCGGCAACGACGCCTTCTTCGATAGCGGCCTTCGTGGTGCTGACCGCGTCTTCGATGCGGTGCTTCTTTTCCTTGAGTTCAACCTCAGTGGCTGCGCCAACCTTGAGAACGGCAACTCCGCCCGAAAGCTTCGCCAGCCGTTCCTGCAACTTCTCGCGGTCGTAGTCGGAATCGGTGCGATCGATTTCGGCCTTGATCTGCGCGATGCGTGCGTTGATGTCGGCTTCGTCACCAGCGCCTTCGATGACGGTCGTTTCGTCCTTTGAGATAACGATCTTGCGAGCTTCACCAAGAAGATCGATTGTGGCGTTCTCAACCTTGAGGCCTATGTCTTCAGTAATGACCTGACCACCGGTGAGGATTGCGATGTCCTGCATCATTGCCTTGCGACGATCGCCGAATCCCGGAGCCTTCACGGCAACCGAGTTGAAGGTGCCACGGATCTTGTTCACAACGAGTGTTGCAAGTGCTTCGCCTTCGATGTCTTCAGCAATGATCACAAGCGGACGCGAAGACTGCATGACCTTTTCAAGAACTGGCACAAGGTCACGAACAGCAGTGATCTTTGAACCCACGAACAGGATGTAGGGGTTCTCAAGCACAGCTTCCATGCGATCGGTGTCAGTCACGAAGTAGGGCGAGATGTAGCCCTTATCGAAACGCATGCCTTCGACAAGATCCATTTCCATACCGAAAGTGTTGGATTCTTCGACGGTGATGACGCCGTCCTTGCCAACCTTGTCGATGGCTTCGGCGATCATCGAACCGATTTCCGGATCGGCAGCAGAGATGCCGGCAACCTGAGCGATCTGGCTCTTGTCGTCGACCTCGACAGCAACGGCGTGAATGCCTTCGACGGCAGCGGCAACTGCAGCTTCGATGCCCCTCTTCAGAGACATCGGGTTGGCGCCTGCAGCAACGTTGCGCAGACCAGCGCCGACCATCGACCACGCAAGAACAGTGGCGGTGGTGGTGCCGTCACCGGCAACGCTGTCTGTCCTCTTGGCAACCTCTTTGACCAGTTCGGCGCCGATGCGCTCGAAGGGGTCTTCGAGTTCGATTTCCTTGGCGATCGACACACCGTCATTGGTGATGGTGGGGGCGCCCCACTTCTTGTCGAGCACCACGTTGCGACCCTTCGGGCCGAGGGTGACGCGCACTGCGTCGGCCAGCTGGTTCATGCCGCGTTCCAGACCACGTCGTGCGGTCTCGTCGAATTCGATGATCTTGGCCATCGTTGATTCCTCTCCGGTTGCTGGATCGGCCCAACGGAAGTGGGCCAAGGGGGTTCTCTGCCGGACTGCCCGCGCGCTGGCGTTAGCACTCTCGGTTAGAGACTGCTAACAGGAAACCACCGTCAGGCCCGAATCGCAACCCGGGAGGAAAGAATCCTGGCCAGGACCGGGAAATGCTGGGGCTCAGGCCCCGCCGGCCACGGCCTGCATGATCGAAACGGTGACGCCATCGGGCACGATCGTGTCGAGGCCCTCCATGAAGCGGACATCGTCGTCGTCGACAAACACGTTGACGTAGCGCACGAGGCTGCCATCGTCGGAAAGAAGTTTCTCGGAAAAACCCGGGTAGGCAGCGTCAAGGCTGGCCAGGACCTGCGCAACCGTGGCCCCCTCGACCGACACGGTCGACTCACCAGATGTCAGCGGACGAAAGACGGGGGGAACTCGGACGGAAACGCTCATGACAGAAACCTCGGACGTTGGTATTGAACGAAAACAATCCTAGCGACCGGTCGCCTTGTGGCACCTATTGGCCACAGTTCTGGTTCGGCCTTGCCCCCGACGCCCGTCTCGCCAACGATGGAGGAGTGACTTCTCCCCGCACCCACGTCGCCAGCGCATTCGACCTTGATGAGCTCGTCGGGGTCAAGGGCGCCACCACGGTGTCGGTGTGTATCCCGGCCCGGAACGAAGAGGCCACGGTTGGGCAGATCGTCGAACGCATTCGCACGAAGTTGATCGAGACTCGCCCGCTCGTCGACGAAATCATCGTGATCGACGACCACTCCACCGATCGCACGGCCGATGAAGCACGTTCGGCCGGCGCAACCGTGGTTGATGCATCGCAGGTGTTGATTGAGTTCGGGCGCGGTCACGGTAAAGGCGAAGCGTTGTGGAAGTCGCTCTATGCATCGAGCGGCGACATTGTCGTGTGGTGCGACGCCGACGTTCGCGACTTCAGTACGCGTTTCATTTCCGGAATGCTCGGCCCGCTCCTCACTGATTCCTCAGTCGGTTTTGTGAAGGGATTCTACGAGCGACCAGTCGACGGACACGTTCGCGGCGGCGGACGAGTCACCGAACTTGTTGCCCGACCACTTCTCACAATGTGTTTTCCTGAACTTAGTGAAATCGTGCAACCACTTTCGGGTGAATACGGTGGTCGTCGCGCGGTACTTGAGCAATTGCCGTTTGTTGAGGGATACGGCGTCGACATTGCGATGCTCATCGACATCGTGAATCGCTTTGGCGCGCAAACAATTGCGCAGGTTGATCTCGGCGAACGCATACATCGCAACCGTCCACTCCATGAACTGTCGCCAATGGCTGCGCAGGTCATGCAGGCTGCGATGCGTCGCATTCAGGCTGGACTTGTTCCCGATGTCTTCACGCTGAGCCCTCCCGATCTCGATTCACACGAAATTTCCTACGCCGAACGCCCAGCACTTGCGACTCTTGAGTCCTACCGCCAACTACACCCACGGCTCGCAGACTGATTCCAGCCGTCACTGCAACAAGATTTAGCGTACGTTTCGCGAATGGATTTCGGAATCATTTTCGCAAACACCGGCGCCTACACCACTCCTGAGGGCGCAATCACAATGGGCCAGTGCGCAGAAGCCAACGGCTTCGAAAGCGTCTGGACGGTTGAACACCCCGCCATCCCAAAGGGATACGAAAGCGAGTACCCCTACTCGCGTGACGGCAAAATGCCCGGCGACGAAACTGCGCCCGTACCCGATCCGCTTGTGTGGCTCACCTGGGTTGGCGCACATACGACGACTCTGAAGTTGGCAACAGGTGTCATGATCCTGCCGCTGCGTAATCCGGTTGTGTTTGCGAAGGAATGCGCAACGCTCGACATGCTTACCGGCGGACGTTTCATCCTTGGTGTTGGAGTCGGTTGGCTGCACGAGGAATTCGACGCGATCGGAGTGGGCTGGGATGACCGCGGCGCGCATACCGACGATTCCATTCACGCGCTGCGCGCACTATGGAATAACGAGGTTGCGAACTACCAAGGAACTCACAGTTCGTTCAGCGACATCTATTCGTTTCCCAAACCGGCAAACGGAACGATCCCGGTAGTCGTTGGTGGACATTCAAAGCCCGCGGCCCGACGCGCAGGACGATTCGGCGATGGATTCTTCCCCGCCGATCCACGCAAGCTGCCCGAACTTCTTCCCGTCATGCGCGCTGCGGCGGAAGAGGCTGGCCGTGATCCCAATACCATCGAGATCACGAGCGGCGGGGCACCCACCGTTGAAATCATCAAGATGCTCGCCGACCTTGGCGTCACACGAATGTTGGTTCCACCGTTGGCAATGCACCCAGCGAAACTGCCCGAAGCCATGGGCAAATTCGCCGACGATGTGATTTCGAAGTTCTAACTGATTCGTTCTCAGTGCTCGACAAACTCGAGTGCAACTTCGATCGCGCAATCGATGGGATCTTCCATCGAACGATCAACGCCGAATCTCTCGGTGAGCGATACCACCGAGAAGCCTTTCGGAAACGCTGGCAAAGGTTCGATCACCTCGCCGACGATCGCCACACACGGAACATCGAGTTCTGCGCAGAGCGCGGCGACACCGCCAACGACTTTTCCGTCGAACGACTCGTCATCAAGAAACCCTTCGCCGGTGATGACGAGGTCAGCGCCTTCAATCAGTTCATCAAGTCCGACTTCATCGGCAACGACCTCAAACCCGCTGACGAGCTTTGCGCCGATCGTGAGCAATCCACCAGCGAGTCCACCCGCTGCGCCTGCACCTTCGACTTCGGTGACGTCGACGCCGGATTCCATCTTGAAGACTTGCGCCAGACGCTCAAGCCGACGGCGAAGCAGCGCAACCTGCGAAGGCGATGCTCCTTTCTGCGGAGCAAACACCTCTGCAGCATCGACGAACGTTGTGCGCACATCACACGCGACCGAAAGATCGATGCCACGAAACTTTTGCGTTGGATGCATCGCTTTCAAGGCGCCGAGTCCGCCATCGGTCGTTGCCGAACCACCGACTCCAATAACGATGCGACGCGCTCCTGCTTCGACAGCGCTGAGAAGTAACTCGCCAACCCCGCGTGTCGTCGCTTCAATCGCATCGTTCTCTTCGGCACCGCCCGCAAGAACCAGACCCGATGCGGCGGCCATTTCAATGACTGCGGTTCCCTTTGCCAGTCGCCACCCCGCGTCCACCGGATCTCCAAGCGGTCCGGTAACGATCGTTGTCCGATTGGCACCACCAAGAACCTCGAGAAATCCTTCGCCCCCATCGGCCATCGGACAGATCGCTACCTCGTGTCCGGCCCCAACAAGCGCTGCTCCGATCGCAGACGCTAGGGCCGACGCGGTTGCCGTTCCTTTGAACTTGTCTGGAGCTACGACGACCCGCATGTCTCAAGTGAAGCAGGGATCGCGAACCGGCGAATCCGCAGATGCGCTAGCTGCCAGAACTGAGATCGAGACCAGCCATAACAAGAACCGTTGCGCCAGCAAGTTCCGCAGGCGGTGGATTCGGCATCGCCAGCACCTGTTCGGGGGCAAGACCAAGCGCAGTCGCCACTGCTTGTCCGTCGCCTTCGGAACCGGCGACGTAATAGACCGCAGTCTTTTCCTGCGGGTTCGGCGTATCGCCAACAGCGACCTGCGTGTAGCCCGCCGTCTGCAGGCGTTGACGAGTATTCGTCGCGAGACCCGGAACCGTGGTCGTGTTCACGACCTTGACCTTCACTGACGCCGGAGCGTTCGCTACCAACGTGGTCGTGGTCGATACAACCACCGTGGTGTTCGATGAACTTTGACCCGCAGGCGAAACCTCGGACTGGACCGACCCGTACCCCTTCGTGAGCAGGATGAGTCCGACAACAACCGCAATGACGACGATGATGACACCAGTCCGTGTGCCGTGATCATTTTGCTGATCGTCGGGGGCGGGAGTGGCAGTGGTCATTTTCAGGAGCCAGGCGGTTCGCTGGCCTGATGGTGTGCGGTCTCTTGACGGGCCCGACGACGGCGATCACGCAGGCGACGAAGTCGGCGAACACCGAGTGGGTCGTAGTCGTAGGCCTCGGGACTTTCGAGCAATTGACCGAGGATCTCGTAGTAACGACTGGCCGACAACTCAAAGCGCTCTTGGATGAGGGTTTCTTTGGGTCCGGTTTCGTGCCACCAACTGCGCTCGAAATCGAGGATTGCCCTGTCGCGTTCTGAGAGTTCCATCGGGGCCGATGTTCGTCTGCGAATCGCTCCAACGCAAGCACCCTCACCACAATTCTCAGTTGACAAACGCAACACGCGTCTGACCGGCCATTTCACCCAACCGGTAGGGTGACCTTCGCTCGTAAAGGGGGAGTCATGGGACCACTCGAAGGCGTCACAATCATCGAACTCGCTGGGCTTGGGGCGTTGCCGTACGGCACCCTCAAACTCGCCGACATGGGCGCAGACATCATTCGTGTCCATCCATTGCACGAAGTTCCCTCGGGCGACAAACCGACTGAGCGCCACAGCGAATTCGATCGGGGACGCCGTTCTATCGCTATTGATCTCAAATCTCCCGAAGGCGTTGAACTTCTCATGACTCTCGTTGAGAAGGCCGATGTGTTTTGTGAGGCATTTCGCCCCGGTGTCTGCGAACGACTCGGCATCGGTCCCGACGAACTTCTGGCTCGTAACCCGAAACTTGTCTACGGCCGCCTTACCGGCTGGGGCCAAGTAGGTCCGCTCTCGCACACTGCTGGCCATTCACTGAATTACGAGGCCATGACTGGGGCTATCGGTTCGATTGGGTCGGAAGGCATGCCACCCGTACCGATGTTGCAGGTGTTCGGCGACTTCGCCGGAGGCGGTCTGCATCTCGCGTTTGGTGTGGTCTGCGCGCTCTTTGAAGCGCAGAAATCGGGCAAGGGTCAGGTCATCGATGCAGCAATGGTCGACGGCGTGATGTCGATCTTCCAGGTCTTCTACGGAATGACGCGCACCGGCTTTCACACCGGGCCCGTCGGTACCAATCTTTTCGACGGCGGTGCGCCGTTCTACAACGTCTATGAAACTGCCGACGGTAAGCACGTCACAGTTGCGCCAATCGAAGCAAAGTTCTACGCACAACTCTTGGACAAACTCGGGATTGATCCCGCATCGCTCCCCGACCAAAACGACATGAACGGATGGCCAGAGATTCGTGCTCGGTTTTCCGAGGTCTTCCTCACAAAGACTCGCGACGAATGGTCGGCACTACTCGAAGGCACCGACGTCTGTTATGCGCCGGTGCTTTCGTTCGCAGAAGCAGAACAACACCCCCACAACGTTGCCCGCGGCAATTTCGTGCCCGTTGAAGGTTCAGTTCCGCAATTGCTACCCGCCCCCCGACTTAGTCGGACGCCTGGCGCTTTGCGCCCGACCTACGCGTACCCGGGTTGCGATACCGAATCGGTTCTCGCTGAATTCGGCGTTGGCGACGACACAATCAGCGCCCTCGCCGCAAGCGGCGTTATTGCTTGGTGAGAGCCCGAGGAGGGAATCGAACCCTCGACATCCTGTTTACAAGACAGGTGCTCTGCCGACTGAGCTACCCGGGCGGAAACGGAGAGGCTAGGCGACGCGTACGCGTCGCTCCACACCGGTGATCGGTGACCGCTAGTTCGTTGGAGTCTTGGCGTTCGGCCCGGTCCACGTCGATTTCACCACGTTGTCGAGCCAGTTGTTGAGAGCCAGATCGTTGACGTTGTCGTCAATATTGTGAGTGCCCTGCGGTGGGAGGTCGTACCAGGTCTCGTTCGGGCCCGATGCAGCAGCCCACGCATCAATCTCGGGCATTCCCTGCGTGGAGATCAGCACCAGCGTGTCGAGACCGCCGTAGGCGAAGTATGCGGGAGGGAGGGTGACACCGTTGGTCTTCGCCGCCTTTGTATAGGTAATCGGCGAGAACTGGCTCGCGATCGACCCATTGCACTGGGGCATTCCCGCGGTGAACGGAGGATTCTGAAGCGAGCAACCCAACAATGCCTCTTGGCCCGGAGGAGCAAGCGGGCCGCCAACGAGGTAAAGGGTGTTGAGATCAGTTGGTGCAACCATCGCGATCACTCCATCGAAAGAAAGTTTCACCTTCTTGAGATCCGATGGAAGCGCAGGATCCATGAACTGGCCTGACGACGCCGTCAACGCTTCCATTAATGCGAGGTGACCGCCGGCCGAACCGCCCGAAATGATGAACGTCGACATGTCGAGATCAAGCTTTTTCGCGTTTGCGACGATGTATCGCATTGCATGATCGACATCGTTCATCAATTGCGTTGCACGAATGCCAGGGCCTGAGGTTGCTGTTGCCAATCGATAATTTATCGAGACAATGTCCCAGCCTGTCGACAATTGTGGCTTCAGTTGGTCGAGTATTCCGTTTGACGCAAGTTTGCTTACTTGAACGAACTCCGCAGTTCGCTCCCGCTCTTCTTGCGCCTGGATGATGGCGGAGGTGTTCTGTTGCATCGAACCGCCCTCCCACGCTCCACCATGGATGTAGACGATCGTCCCTTGCGCATCGCCTAAGGATTGAAAGACCTCAAGACTTTGATTTGGGTCAGATCCGTACGAAACGACCTTGGGCGCTGACTCGTCGGTCATGAGGTCGGTGGCCTCCACCGGTGGGGTCCAAGCAGGAACTGAGACTGGCGTATTCGGAACCAGTGTCGAAGATGGCGACACCGATTGCGAGGTTGCGCTCGTAGATGAAACCTTGGAACCACACGCGGCGACGAACAAAAGCAGTGACGAGGCCAGAACAACACCAGCGAGCCTCACACGCGTTGAACCAAAAGTCAGCGACATTTTTGCTAACTCAATTCCGCAGAAATCTCTGCTTCAAGTTCGTGCTTCAGCACCTTGCCGGTGGCGTTATAAGGGAGCGCATCGCGGAAGATCACGTGTGTGGGCACTTTGTAGCGAGCAAGTTCCGCGCTCACCCATGTCTTTACGCCATCGGCATCGAGCACTGAACCAGGCTTGAGAACGACTACCGCCGCCACTTCCTGACCAAGCTGATGATGCGGAACGCCGACGACTGCAACCTCGGCGACCTCAGGATGTTCTTCCAGGCGATGTTCGATCTCGATCGGATAAACATTCTCACCACCGCGAATGATCATGTCCCGCATTCGGCTTTCCAGATAGAGCACGCCATCGGCGATACGGCCGTAATCACCAGTGCGATACCAGCGACGTTCATCGAGCGCTTTTGCCGAAGCTTCTGGATTGTCCCAATAGCCGAGGAACACCACCGCGCCGCGAATACAAATCTCGCCAACCTCGCCGTCGTCGACGACATTGTCGTCTTCATCACGAATCTCGAGTTCGCACATTGATTCGACGGTGCCCACCGATGATGGCCATTCATCCATGGCAATTCCGCCTAAGCGAGAGCCCGAACCAAGGGTTTCGCTCATTCCGTAGCCGACACCTAAGCGTGCTTGCGGCAGCTTCTTTGCCATCAGACGGAGAAGTTCCGGTGAATACGTTGCGCCACCACCGCCAACAACAGTGACACTCGACGTGTCGTACTTGTCGAAGTCGGGATGCTCAAGCAAACGCCAGAATTGTGTCGGTACTGCACTCCAGCCGCCGACCGAATGTTCCTGGGTGAGTTCAAGATGCGTGGTTTCGCTCCACGATCCCACTGGTGGGAAGACCAACTTTGATCCCGTGTAGTGAGCAGTGATCAATGGCACCACACCGGAAACATGAAAGAGCGGACCAACCATGATGCTGGAGGGCTGTTTCGGCGCAGGCGCACCAGCTGCTGGCGCTGGTTGTGGTGCAAGCACAGCCCCAACGGCGCCAGCGAGGGTGGCGGCACTTGGGAAGTGAACGAAGTTGCGGTGTGAAAGACATGCAGCTTTTGGTCGACCAGTTGTTCCACTTGTGAAGAGCAACACTGCGGGATCGTCTTCATCGATCGCAGCGCTTGGAAGCGAAAGGTCATCGGCGCGCGCTGGTCCGAGAAGATGATCAATTTCCGAAAGATCATGGACTTCGACATCTTCAGGCAAGCCGGCTTCAAGGAGTCGCTTCATTCGCGGACCATCAGCAAAGACAAGGCGTGGTTTCGAAAGTTCAATGCCATGGAGGAGTTCGGCTGGTGTCCACCAACCATTGAGGCTGGAAACGATTGCTCCACTCGCCAATGTTGCCCACCAGCCAATGACGTACGACGCCACGTTCGCTGATGCGAAAGCAACACGATCACCCTTTACAACACCAAGCTCTGCGAACCACGCTGCGACTCGTGCCGTCGATGCCTGCACGTCATTGAACGTCAGGGTGATTTCGGGAAAGACCAGATTGGGAAGATCGCCGTGGCGAGCAGTGAAGGCAGTAAGGACTTCACGAATGTTCCCGAGACGGTTCTTGAAGACTTTGCAGTCGACTCCGAGCACTGGCTCGGTCGCTATTTCGAACGGCGCTCCGGGCGCGAACAGGACGTCGGCTCCGGCCGGCGGTTCCCAGATCCATGTCGTTCCAGCCATTGCGTTCTCCCCCTCGGCGTAAGACCCGTGATGGTTGTCGGCTTCAGGGCCTAGCGCAACTACCACCAACGACGGCCCTGAGCCCCTGCTCCCGGTAGCGTCCCGGGATGAGCATTTTGGGGAATCGGGTCGTTCGAAAAGAAGATCCAGCGCTGCTGACAACCGGTGGAAACTACGTCGACGACATCACAGTCGACGGTGCCCTTCATGTTGTTTACGTCCGGTCGATGGTGGCCCATGGCGACATCACCTCGATCGATGTCACCGAGGCCCGCACTGCACCAGGCGTGGTCGACGTCGTGACAAACGCTGATCTCACCATTGGCGAGATCAAACCATTCATGTTGCTGAATCAGTCGCTCACTCGCCCGGTCTTGGCCCGTGAACGTGTTCGTTATGTCGGCGAACCAATCGTTGCGGTTGTCGCCGAGTCACGAGCGGCTGCCGTTGATGCGGCCGAGCTCGTCATCGTCGATATCGAACCACTTCCGGTAATCATTGATCCGCGTGACGCACTCGCAGATGACGCCATTCATCTCTTTCCGCAAATCGCAACAAATGTTGCAATGCACTCCGACCACAAGGGTGAGCCGATTTCGTTTGCCGATTGTGATGTTGTCGTTACGCAAACCACAGTGAATCAACGTCTCGCCCCAGCACCGATCGAAAATCGAAGCGCCATTGCGTGGTGGGAAGATGGGCGACTGGTTCTTGAACTTGGTTGCCAAGGTACGCATCCGATTCGCAACACCGTTTCGGAGATTTACGGGCTTGAACACGATCAGATGCGCGTCATTTGTCCTGATGTTGGCGGTGGTTTCGGAGCGAAAGCTCATGCAGCACCCGAAGCCGTTGTCCTTGGCGAACTTTCGCGTCGCACCGGACGACCCGTGCGTTGGACCGAAACCCGTTCCGAGAACATGACCGGTATGGGTCACGGTCGCGGTCAGATCCAAACTGTCACCCTGGGCGGAACGAAAGACGGCGACCTCCTCGCCTACAAAATCGAAATCCTCCAAGACGCTGGCGGCTACCCGAATATGGGGGCAATCCTTCCGTACGCCACGCGTATCATGGCGACTGGTGTGTACGACATCCCTGCAGTCGAGGTGTCTTCAAAGTCCGTCGCTACCAACACCACTCCAACCGGCGCATATCGCGGCGCTGGTCGACCCGAAGCAAGCGCCGCACTTGAACGCGCTGTCGACCTCTTCGCTGATGAAGCTGGCCTCGACCCCGCCGAAGTTCGTCGCCGCAACTTTGTGCAACCCGACGCATTCCCATTCACCACTCCAACGGGAACGATCTACGACAGCGGCAATTACGAGGAATCACTTAATAGGGCGCTCGATGCTGCCGGTTACAACGAACTCCTTGAAGAACAAGCCCGCCGCCGCGCTTCAGGTGACCGTCAATTAATGGGTATCGGTATTGCCACCTACGTCGAGATCACCGGCGCTGGTGTTGGAAGTGAATACGGGTCAGTTGAAGTGCTGGCCGATGGAAGTGCACGAGTGGTCACGGGATCAAACCCCTACGGCCAAGGCCACATCACATCATGGTCAATGCTCGTTTCGGATCAAACCGGCATTCCCCTCGACCGAATCGAAGTTATCTACGGCGATACCGATCTCGTACCAACTGGTGAAACCACTGGCGGCTCACGGTCGCTTCAGATCGCCGGAAGTGCAGTGTTCGATGCAACCGGCAAACTCGTCGAGATCGCCCGACAGCGCGCTGCAGATCTTCTCGAAGCCAACCCCGCCGACATCGTTCTCGATACTGATACCGCCCGCTTTCACGTTGCCGGTACTCCCGCACTGAGCCTTAGCTGGGAAGACATCGGTGCAGCATCAAGTGATGAAGCCAACCAGTTGTTCGCTCTTTCCGATTTCACCGCAAGTGGCCCAACCTTTCCGTTCGGAACACACGTCGCCGTCGTTGAGATTGATTCCGATACCGGCAAGGTCGAACTCCGTCGCATGATTGCTTGCGACGACGCTGGCGTCATCCTCAATCCACTTTTGGTCGATGGTCAGGTACATGGCGGTCTCGCCCAAGGCATTTCGCAGGCACTGTTCGAGGAGGTTCGGTACGACGAAGACGGAAACCCGTTGAGCACGACCTTGCTCGATTACCTCATGCCGTCGGCTGCGGAATTTCCGCAGTTTGAGCGAGTCGAACTCGAAACACCATCACCCATCAATCCTCTCGGAGCGAAGGGAATCGGCGAATCGGGAACGATCGGTTCCACACCAGCGGTTCAGAACGCTGTTATCGACGCGGTTTCACACCTTGGCATTCGCCATATCGACATGCCGCTCACTCCAGAACGCGTGTGGCGCGCGATCAACGGAATCTGACAAGCACTGACAACACAAGCTGTATGCAAAGGGCAGTTAGTCGACGTTCGTGACTGCGAGTCGGCGACGCGTCACTTCGTAACAGGCAAGCGCGCCTGCAGCTGAAACGTTGAGTGAGGCCACTTCACCAAGAAGTGGGATACCTGCTACGGCGTCACAACGCTCGCGCACCAGACGCGAAAGACCCTTACCTTCAGCTCCCATAACAAGGCATACCGGTTCGTTAGCAACCGTAAGATTGAAGAGATCGGTATCGCCACCCATATCGAGGCCAACAACCCAAACGCCTGCAGCCCGAAGTTCACTGATTGCGTTCGGCAGACCGCCAACCAATGCCATCGGCAAATACTCAACAGCGCCAGCGGCTGACTTCGTAACGGTGGGTGTGATGTGCACCGCACGATGTTTTGGAAGCACAACACCGGTAACACCCGCGCATTCAGCGGATCGGAGCAGGGCGCCAAGGTTTCCAGGATCGGTAACACCATCCATCGCCAACAAGAACGGTGGTGCACCGTTGGCACTCTTCCGCTTCGCGAGATCTAGAAGATCGTGATCGTCAAGTTCATCAGCACGAGCGACAACACCTTGCGGTGATTCGGTGCGAGCAACGCTGAACAACTTGGTGCGGGTGACTTCACGCACCGGAATCTTCATATCCTGGGCGAGTTCGATGATGTCGAGCAGCGTGTCGTTATTTTCCTGCTCCTCAGCCACCATGACTTCGCGCACACGACGACGGCCGGCGAGCAACAACTCGCGCACGGCCTGACGGCCTTCGACCTGATCGCCACCAAGTCCACGAGGAATTGCTTGACCACGTGCAATCGGACGATCGCCTTCGCCACGAGCCCGTCGGGTACCGCCGGGACGATCGGCCTTACGAACTGAAGCGGCAGCGTGACGCGCCTGCTTCGCCTCGACAGCTTTCTTGGCCGCCGACGACATGGGCTTCGCGCCTTTCGCGGCTCCCTTGTCCGGCGCTGCTGACTTGGGCATAGCGCCACGTTTTGCCGCCGGAGCGCGCTTGGTGCCACCGCGAGGAGCGGCAGCCTTACGGCTCGACTTCGGGCCGGCAGCTTTTCCGCGCGGACCGCCCTTCGATGACTTTGGTCCCGATGACTTCGGACCCGATGACTTCGAACCCTTTGACGACTTTCCGCCGCTGCGACCGCCGCGTGCCGGGCTCATCGCTCGACCACCGCAACTGCGAAACACGCAATACCTTCGCCACGGCCAATCGCGCCAAGGCCTTCGGCGCGATTTCCCTTCACCGTGACAGGGGCGCCGACTGCGCTTGAAAGTCGCTCGCACATTTCGTCGCGTCGTGGCGCCAACTTCGGACGTTCGCACACCACAGCAGCATCGACATTGCCTGGTTCAAATCCGGATTCTCGTACGAGTCGAGCGACCTCGCTGAGCAGGCCAATGCTGTCAGCCCCCGCCCACTTCGGATCGGTATCGGGAAAGTGCTGTCCGATATCGCCGAGGCCGGCCGCGCCAAGCAATGCGTCTGCACAGGCGTGAGCCACCACATCGGCGTCGCTGTGGCCTACTAACCCGCGTTCTCCGTCGAACACCACGCCGCCGAGAACCAGTTTTCGAGCCGGATCATCGGAGA
>JBILIB010000130.1:0-5818 GCA_044350215.1 Acidimicrobiales bacterium | reverse complement strand
ACCCACATTTCGCGACGAAGAGGAATTTGCGGCGGCGCATGAACGACTTGATGCGGCGCTGCCGGGCAGCGGACCCGTGCGCGAGCGGATCATTTCGTGGCGTGAAGCTCAAGCGATCCCGGTTGATCGTCTTGACGCAGTCCTCCGAACAATTGCAGAGGATTTTCGCGAACGAACGCAGCGAACATTCGGTCTGCCTGAAGGCGAACACATCGCATGGGAGCTCGCATCGAATCAGCCGTGGTCTGGGTTCAACTATTACGAAGGAAATCTGCAAAGCCGCGTGGCCATCAACACCGACCTTCCGGTGCTCGCGACCAGTATCGGACATCTCGTTGCGCACGAGGCTTATCCCGGCCATCACACCGAACACTCACGCAAAGAAGCCGGGCTCGTTCGTTCTCGAGGTTGGCAAGAGGAATCAATCTTCTGTGTGGGAACGCCGCAGTGCCTAATCGCCGAAGGGCTGGCCGACCTAGCGTTAGAGGTCATCGCTGGTGAAGTCCCTGATCTGGTGGTGGCTGAACACTTGCGAAGCAATGGCATCGAGTTTGATCCGGAGACTGCTCACGCTGTCCGCGTTGCGAGCGAATCGATGGACGCCGTTCGGGCCAATGCCGCATGGCTGCTGCATGAAGATGGCGCAGCCGCCGATGACGTTGTTGCCTACATCGAACGTTGGGGCTTGCTTCCGCATGCTCGTGCGACGAAAGCGATTGAGTTTCTGACTTCGCCCACATGGCGCGCGTACATCTCCTGTTATGTCGAGGGCTTGCCCCTTTGTCGCAACTGGGTCGGCGGCGATCCTGCTCGGTTTGCGACACTGCTGACCGAACAATTGGTCCCGAACGATCTGGTAGGCGCGTGAAGCGGTCAGTCACGCTGCGCGGCGAAACCTTCGTCTTCGCCGACCTCCGTGAACTCATGGCGCGTGCAAATGAACCCAAAGCAGGCGATCGGCTGGCGGGAATTGCAGCGAGTTCAGAACGGGGACGGGTGGCAGCCAAGATGGCGCTAGCCGAAGTTCCACTTCATGCGTTTCTCGATGAGCCGCTGCTTGAAGACGATGTGACCGGACTGATCGTCTCGTCGCTTGATCATCAAGCATTTGCTGCGATTCGTTCGCTCACCGTGGGCGAACTACGTGAGCTCGTCCTCAGCTCCTCCTTTGCTTCCGAGTGGGAGCGTGGGCTGAAGGGGGCGCTCACACCTGAGATAGTCGCTGGCGTTGCCCGGATCATGAGCGCACGCGATCTCATCACTGCGGCGGCGTCGTTGCGGGTTATCACGAAGTGCCGAAACACAATGGGTGGACGCGGAGTCCTCGGAGTTCGAGTGCAGCCCAATCATCCAACCGATGACATTGCCGGTGTGTTGCTCTCGGCCCTCGATGGACTGTTGTTCGGTTGTGGAGATGCAGTCATCGGAGTGAATCCGGCGGGCGACTCCATCGAAAACGTCGTCGCGCTTGAACATGCGCTTCACGATCTGATCGGCGCTGTCGGCGCTCCGACGCAATCATGTGTACTTGCTCATTTCACGACCCAACTGGCAGCACTTGAACGCGGTGCTCCCGTCGACCTCCTTTTTCAAAGTATTGGTGGCACCGAAGCAACGAATGCCGGGTTTGGAGTCACGTTGCAAGGGCTGGCCGATGGGCGAAACGCGGTCTTGGCTTCACATGCAGGACGCGACGAATTCATTGGCGACAACGTCATGTATTTCGAAACTGGTCAAGGCACCGCGCTATCGGTCGACGGTCATGGTGGGGTCGATCAACTCACCTGCGAGGCGCGTGCCTACGGAGTGGCGCGCGCCTTTGATCCATTCCTCGTGAATTCCGTCGTAGGTTTTATTGGGCCGGAATATCTCGCCAACGAGCGGGAAATCATGCGCGCAGGTTTGGAAGATCACTTCATGGGCAAATTGCTTGGTCTGCCAATGGGGATCGACATTTGCTACACCAATCACGTTGAAGCGAACCAAGACACCACCGATCAGCTGCTTGTTCTTCTTGCCACTGCCGGCTGCAACTTTGTGATGGGTGTACCTGGTTCTGATGATGTGATGCTCAACTATCAGTCCACCAGTTATCACGATGCTGCTGGAGTGCGTGAACTCGTTGGTGCGCGTCCCGCACCTGAGTTCGAAGAGTGGCTTGAGCAAACCGGAATCTATGAAGACGGCAAGTTGTCGGAACTCGCGGCGACTGGTCCTGATTCGCTTCTGGCGTTCACCAATTCCTTGAAGGAGTTGGGTCTATGAGCGACAACCTTCCCAGCCCCATCCAACGGGCGGTCGACGCTGGCGACAACGTTTCTGAAGTCACACCCGCTCGCTTGTTCATTGGTCGAACCGGAACCGCGTATCGGACCTCTACGCAATTGCAGCTTCGCGCCGACCACGCATTTGCGAAAGATGCTCTTAGTGCATCGCTCTCGCTTGCCCAGCCACCAATGAATGAACTCGTCGAGCGCTTCGATCTTTTTGAAGTTACAACTGAAGTTGACTCTCACGAGGAGTACTTGGCCCGGCCAGACAAAGGTCGTCGCCTTGCTGTCGGTGTTGCTGAAACGTTGCGTGCGAATTGTCCGTCCGGGGTTGACGTGCAATTCGTCGTTGGAGACGGTCTCTCCCCGTTAGCGGTGGGCGCGCAGGTTCCGTCGTTGCTCGGTCCGCTCATTGATCACGCGTCGGCCCGCGGCTGGTCGGTAGGTCGTCCGTTCTTTGTCCGTTATTGCCGTGTTGGGGTCATGAATGACATCGGCGAGGCGCTTGATGCGCAGAACGTGATCCTTCTCATCGGCGAGCGTCCTGGGCTAGCGACTGCTGAGAGCTTGTCTGCCTACATGGCTCATCGTCCCCGAAGTGGCGACACCGATGCGCAGCGGAACCTCGTCTCGAACATTCATTCTTCCGGCGTCGGCACCGAAGATGCGGTGCGTCGAATCCTCGGATTGGTCGATTCCTTCCAACTTCAGGGCCGAAGCGGCTTCATGGTGAAGGAATCTGCTCAACCAACGGCTCTGCCGGGGGCCGGCGGCCGATAGTTTCAGGGGATGCGAAATCCCAAGGACTTCTTCCGCCCCCTTGCGGTGGGTGCCCCTGAACCGGTGCGAGAGATTCCGGTCAAGCCCGCCCGGATGATTCATTTCTTCCCACCTTCCAACGAGAAGATGGTGAGCAAGCTTCCGACGATCGTTCCGACAGTCGACGTGTTGCTCGGCAATCTTGAAGATGGCGTTCCGGCTACGGACAAAGAAGCAGCGCGCGCTGGTCTGGTGAACGTCGGCAAGACCATTGACTTCGGAAAGACCCAGTTCTGGACTCGTGTGAACTCGCTTGATTCACCATGGGGTCTCGACGACATCGTTACGGCAGTGACCGAGATCGGCGACAAGCTCGACGTCATCATGATCCCAAAGGTCGAGGGTCCTGAAGATATCCACTATGTCGATCGTCTCCTGGCACAACTTGAGGCCAAAGCGAAGTTAGATCGCCCGATTCTCGTGCACGCAATTCTTGAAACCGCGCGTGGCGTTGCCAACGTCGAAGAGATCTGCGGAGCCAGCCCACGGATGCAGGGCCTTTCTCTGGGTCCGGCCGACTTGGCGGCCAATCGCCGCATGAAGACCACCCGTGTTGGTGGCGGTCATCCGGGGTATTTGGTTCGCCAAGATCCGATCGACGGAAATATCGAAGGCGATCGAACGATCTACCAGCAAGACCTCTGGCACTACACGCTTGCTCGAATGGTCGATGCGTGCGTGGCCAACGGCATCCTCCCGTTCTATGGCCCATTCGGCGACATTGCCGATGTCGTTGCCTGTGAAGACCAGTTCCGCAATGCATTCCTTCTTGGCTGCGTTGGCGCATGGAGCCTTCACCCAGTGCAGATCGCAATCGCCAAGCGCGTCTTTAGTCCCGATCCGGCCGACGTCGCACACGCTCGTCGTGTCATCGAAGCAATGGGCGACGGAACCGGAGCGATCATGCTTGACGGCAAGATGGAAGACGACGCATCGGTGAAGCAATGCCGGGTGATGGTCGAGCTCGCAACCTCGCTTGCGGCTGACGATGCTGAACTCGCTGCCGTCTACGGACTTTGAGGAACTTAGATATGAGTGAAGCGCTGCGTCCCCGTCGTTCTGTTCTCTACATGCCCGGTGCCAATGAGCGGGCACTCGAAAAAGCCAAAGGTATTCCTGCCGATGCGCTGATCCTGGACCTCGAAGATGCTGTCGCTCCCGACGCTAAGGCTGAAGCACGTGCACGAGTATGTGCTGCGGCGGCAAGCGGGGAATATGGCGCCAAGGAAATCGCGATTCGAATCAACGGAATCGGTACGCAATGGCACGATGACGACATCGCTGCGGCATCTGCAGCCGGCCCCAATGCAATCGTTGTTCCAAAGGTGAATTCCGCCGAGGAAGTTACTCAACTGGTCGCTTCGTTCGAGGCCGCCGGTGCGCCTGCTCACACGAAGCTGTGGGCGATGCTCGAGACGCCGGTGGCGATTCTCAATGCTGAATCAATTGCGACCGCATCTGATCGGCTCACGGTATTGGTGATGGGAACCAACGACCTCGCTAAAGAGTTGTACGCCGAGCACGTGCCTGGTCGTGCTCCTCTGCAGTTTGGATTACAGAAGTGTCTTATGGCGGCGCGTTTGGCTGGCAAGGTCATCCTTGATGGCGTCTACAACGACATCAAAGACGACGAAGGCTTTCGTGCCGAAGCGCTCCAAGGCAAGCAGTTCGGTTTCGACGGCAAGACGCTTATTCATCCAAGCCAGGTTGAACCTTGCAATGAGGTGTTTGCTCCGTCCGAAGATGAGATTGAACATTCCCGCAAGGTGATCGCCGCATTCAATGAGGCGCAGACCGAAGGACGCGGAGTCGTTACCGTCGACGGTCGCATGATTGAAAACCTGCACGTTGACAGTGCACTGCGGATCCTCGCCGTTGCCGACGCAATCGCCGCTCTCGGATAACGACGAGGGTTAGAGGCTTACTTCACCGCATCGAGCATGCGGCGAGCGATCACCTTGAGGCACAACGTTTCGTCGGCGCCTTCAAAGATCGACAGCACGCGTGCGTCGACGAAGTAGCGACTGACGTTGTATTCCTCGGCATAACCAAAGCCACCGTGGATCTGCATCGCTTCACGCGAGACCCATTCAGCGGCCTTGCACACGTAGGCCTTGACCATTGAAGCCTCAAGGATTCCTCCGCCGTTCGCCATCATCTTCGCGACCTCGTAGGAGAACTGACGTGCGGCCTGAGTGAGAACCACCATGCGGCCGAGCTTGGCCTGGGTGAGTTGGTACTCGGCGATGGGCTGACCAAAGACGACGCGATCAAGCGCATACTGGTGAGCGTCTTCGTATGCGGCTTGCATGACGCCGACAGCACGAGCGGCGGTTTGCAAACGACCGTTTTCGAAACCGGCCATTTGGTAATAGAAACCCTTGCCGAGGCCTTCGTCGCCACCAACCTGATTCGCTTCGGACACAAACCAATTGTCGAACGCGATTTCGTAGGAGTGCATGCCGCGGTAGCCGATGGTGTCGATTGCTCGGCCTTCCATCTTTCCGCCGCCGGGTGCTCCGCCATCGGTGCCGGCTTCCTGAACAAACGCGAAACCGTGGCCTTCGCCGCGGGGCTTGGGCACCACGAACATCGTGAGTGCTTTGTGCGTGAGTGACTTATCGGTGTTGGTGCGAGCGAGAAGCATGAGCGCATCGGCCCGGGCGCCAAAGGTGCACCAGGTCTTTACGCCGTTGATGAGCCAACCACCATCGGTGGGTGTGGCGGTG
>JBILIB010000129.1:0-5831 GCA_044350215.1 Acidimicrobiales bacterium | reverse complement strand
CGCAATCGGCGGTCGACCACGCCATACGGAAAAGGCCAAGTTCATTGGCACCGCGATTACGCACCTTTGTCTTCGGAGCAGGGTCGAGCCATTGCGCGAGCGCAACAGTGAAGACCGAACCTTCATCGGCAAGGAGCACCGCACGGACCTTCACGTCGGATTCGCGGCCGTAGAGATCGCCTGGCCACATCATCTCGGCGACTTCCTGAAGCGGAGTCAGCCCCATCACATCTCGGTAATACGCGAGTGACTGGTCAATATCGATGCAGTTCACGACAACTTGCGCGATTGAGGTCTTTTCGCCTTGAAAGAGACCAACCGGCACGAGGTCAGGGTCAAGCAACATCGCGACTCGAACCTCAACACCACCGCCATCGACCATGCGCGGGCCGGCAACAAGAGTTCCGCCAGCAGCCACGGCTCGTTCAACGGTTGCGTCGATGTCTGGTGTCGAAATCATCAACCGGTTGTAACCGGGTTCACCATCAAGGCCAGGCGCCGTTCCCGTCGGCAGGGGCGTTTTCCACTCGAGCAGATCGAGCGATAAACCATCGAGGCCATCATCGGAATGCATGATCCAGGCGTCCCACGCCACCTCGTCGAGACCGAACGCCGAACCCGACTGGTTCTTGCTTGGCACTGTTCGCAACACTCGGCGCAAACCAAGGGCCTCGTAAAACGCAACAGCAACGTCGAGATCAGAGCAGTTTGAGTTGCAGTGGAAGATACGGTTTCCCTGAATCGCCATGGTCGGATCGTAGGGCCACCGAACCCATGGCGTCTTCAGTCCTCAGTACGACTCAGGATCGTCAATAACCGACTGGGGAACCGGGAACTTGTAGAGCTCTGATGCGTTCTTCCACGTGATCCGAGCGATGTCCTCGGCGGGAAGATTACCGATCTCATGCTTGGTTACGGTCTGCGTATTTGGCCAGGTCGAATCGCAATGGGGGTAATCGCTCTCGATGAGAATGTTTTCGATCCCGATGCGTTCTCGCTGCACAAAAGCCGAAGGATCCTCAACCGCACAGAACCAGAAGTTCCGCTTGAGAACTTCGGCAGGTGTCAGATCGGTACCCGTCCATGTTCCATACATGTCGTGATAGCTGAGCATGTGGTCGAGGCGATCCATGAGACCGGCCACCCAACCAATGCCGCCTTCGGACATGCACAGTTTCAGATCTGGGAATCGAACGGGAAGCATTGAGTACAACCAGTCGACCGCGGCAAACATCGCGTAACCGAAGAACAACACGCCCACGGTGTCCGGCGGTGCATCTGGGGCTGTGGCCGGTGAGGTACCCGAGGAACCAATGTGCAGGTTCACAACGGTTCCGGTTTCGGCACAGGCCTGCATCATTGGATCCCAGTAACCCGTGTGAAGCGATGGGAGGCCCAGCATGTGCGGAGCTTCAGTGAACGACACCGCTTTGAAACCACGTTCTGCATTACGACGAATTTCCTCGGCACCAAGGACGGGGTCGAGAAGCCACGGAATTTGGCAAGGGATGATGCGCCCGGGATGTGTCCCCGCCCACTCCTCGATGTGCCAATCGTTCCAGGCTCGAGTCGTTGCCAGCGCAAGGTCAACGTCGTTCGTTGATGTTTGCAGACGCTGACCACAGAACCCCGGAAGGAACGAAGGAAAATTTACTGACGCATAAATGCCATTGAGGTCCATATCTGCGATTCGAGCGTTGATATCCCATGCTCCGCGTCGCATCTCATCGAAACGTGCTGGTTCGAATGAGTACTCAGAAACCGGACGACCCACAACGGCATTGAACCCAACATTCGGAATTTCCAACCCGTCGTAGACCCACGTTTCCGAGCCATCATCTTTCTCAATGACTTTTGGAGCACGATCGGCCAACTTCGCAGGCAGACGACCTTCGAAGGTGTGTGGCGGCTCAACGATATGATCGTCAGCGGAAATGATTGTGTAGTCACGCTTACGGCGTTCCGGTTCGGGCAGGAACGTGACTCCACCAGACTTCGACTTTCCGCCAGTGGTGAAATTCATGTTGGACGCGAGATCATCAAGACTGATTGACATGGTTCACTCCAGAACGTCGGGTTCTTCACGGATAAGACGGCGGACCGCTCCGGCCCAGTAGACCTCGGTGCCGCGTTCAAGAAGCGACGCCTTCATCGCAGGACGCACCATCGGCGGGACAGTTGTTGCGGGCCGATCAGCAACGAGTACGTCGTACATCAACTTGCACTGACGATCGAGCGTGGCTGATTTGTAGGTCGCTTCTTCAATTGTCGGCGCAGTAACGATTGCACCATGGTTCGCAAGGATGACAACAGACGCATCACCGATGCGCTCAGCCAGGTCGGCGCCGAGTTCAGGTGAATCGATTTCACCGGAGTACTCGCTGACAAACCCAAGTTCGCCGTCAAACATTGACGACTGCTGGTGCAGGAATTCAGGGACAAGCCCAAGCGCAGCAAGGAGCACCACGTAATACGGGTGGTTGTGGACGACAACGCGAGCTTCTGGTCGGCGGCGGTGGAGTTCGGTGTGGATCTGCACCGCTGGAGTGACATCCCATTTTCCGTCAATGACGCGACCATCGGGATCGACTCGACAAATATCAGCAGCAGAAATTTCCTCCCACCACAAACCCCATGGATTCACCATTAATGAAGAGTTGTCCGCATTCGCCCACGTGATGTGACCGGCGATGTTTTCGCTAAAACCTTCTCGGGCAAGGATTCGAAACGAACATGCCAACTTCTGCTCATCGGTGAGTTCGACACCGATAGGTGGCGTAATCGATGGCGACCACACATCGGCACCGCCCTTCGACAGCTCAATGCCTTCAGGCACAGCCGCCGAACCACGAGTTGCGGCGTCATTTGCTTCAATCGTCATCGCGCAACCCCCCGGTCAACGTATGGGGACACGTTAGATGCCAAACCGAAGCACCGAACCATCGAATGTGGTTGCCTTTCGCCATGACGACCGTCTCGATTGCCGACGGCAGCCTCCAAGGCCGCTCCGCTGCAGGCTCTGTGGCATTCCTCGGCATCCCCTTCGCTCAAGCGCCCGTTGGCCCACTCCGATGGACTCCGCCATCCCCGGTTTCTCCATGGGCTGACACCCGCGATGCGACCATGTTCGGACCAGCTCCATGGCAACCGAGCGGAGGCCCTCTTGACGGGCTCGTTCCAGGGATGGGAAGTAGCCACCAATCCGACGACTGCTTGAACCTCAACGTTTGGACTCCGTCGGTCCAGGATTCACGTCCCGTTTTGGTGTGGATTCACGGTGGCGCGTTTTCTTTGGGTGCCGGTTCGCTCTCTGTTTATGACGGATCGCGAATGGCAGCAGCCACCAACACCGTGGTTGTCACGATCAACTACCGACTCGGCGCACTCGGCTTTCTTGTCATTGACGATTCATCCTGCACACCAAATGTCGGACTGCTCGACCAGGTGGCTGCTCTCGAATGGGTACGCGACAACATCAGCGCGTTCGGCGGCGATCCCGACAACGTCACCATCTTCGGAGAATCAGCCGGGGGCGGAAGTGTTCTCTCGCTCCTCGCGATGCCGTCGGCGGTTGGACTCTTCCAACGAGCAATTGTTCAGAGCGGGGCCACCGACCTTCTTCTTCATCGAGAGAAAGCGCAGCTCGTTACGGAGGCGTTCGCTCGCTCGGCAGGTCTTGACGCTGTCGACGTTGGCGCGCTTCGTGCGATGTCTGGCACGCAAATCATCGACGCCCAAGCAAACGCCGCCAAGGAACTCTTCGGCACAGTTGGCACGATGCCCTTTCATCCTGTCGTCGACGGTGCCGTGCTCCCGCAAACCTGGCTCGAAGCAGCAACTTCGGGATTCAACCCCGTTCCGGTCATCATCGGCACCAACCGCGACGAAATGGATCTATTCAAAATGTTTGATCCTGTAGCGGGCTCTCTCACCGCTGACGGACTTCGCGCACGACTTGCCGCCGCCGGCGGCAATGTCGATGCACTGATCGATGCATATGGAGCAACCGACGCATCTGAACCGCCGGAAGCATGGCGGCGAGCAAACACAGACATTGCAATGTGGCTACCGGCGATTCGGATCGCCGAAGCCCGCTCAGCACATGGTCAAACGTGGATGTACCGCTTCGACTGGGAAGCATCGTCACCCGATATGGGCTCTCCCCATGGCATCGACATCCCCTTCCCATTCACAACTATTGATGCGGACGAGTGGGACACATTCGTTTCCGATCCCGCACAGGCAATGTCGTTAGCGTCACTGATGCAACGTTCATGGGCCGACTTTGCCGCCAACGGCGTTCCATCCCTCGGCAGCCAAAACTGGCCCGCCTACAACACCACAGAGCGAGCGACGGCGATTCTCGGCAGGCAGGCCACCATAGAAGGTGACCCGAACGGCCAAGTTCGGCAAGCATGGGCTTCGTGATCACATCTCATCGATCTGATCAACAACTTCAGGGGGATCAATGAAGTACGCATCACTCGGTACGACTGGCGTCTCAGTCAGTCGTTATTGCCTCGGCGCAATGATGTTCGGCCAAATGGGCAATACCGATCACGCCGAATGCATCCGCATTATCCACAAAGCTCTTGATGCCGGTATCAACTTCATCGACACTGCCGACGCGTACTCCGGCGGCGAAAGCGAAGAGATCGTCGGCAAAGCAATCGCTGGTCGTCGCGATGAACTTGTAATCGCTACGAAGATGTATCACCCGATGGGTTCCGACCGGAACCAAAAAGGCAACTCACGTCGATGGATGGCGCAAGCAATCGAAGGAAGTCTTCGCCGTCTCGATACCGACCGCATCGACCTCTTTCAATTGCACCGCTTCGACGAGAGCGTTGCTCTTGAAGACTCAATGGGCGGCCTGACCAATCTCACGGCCGCCGGCAAGATCATTTACGCCGGACATTCCGCGTGGCCCACTGAGCGAATGGTCGAAGCGCAATGGACCGCTGAGAAAATGGGCTTCGTGAAGTTCCGTTGTGAACAAGCCTCGTACTCGATTCTCAAGCGTCGCATTGAACGTCACGTCCTTCCGACGTGTTCGCGTTACGGAATGGGCGTCATCACCTACAGCCCTCTTGGCGGAAGCTGGCTTTCGGGTCGTTACCGCGAAATTGGTGACGTTCCCGAATCATCCCGTCTGGCCATGATGGGCAAGCGATGGGGTCAGGAACTCGACAGCCCACAAAATCGCGCACGACTCAATGCAACAGTTGCATTGCAGTCACTCGCCGATCAGGCCGGGCTTCCGCTCGCGCACCTCGCGACTGCGTGGGCCATGGAACACCCCAACGTCACCTCGGTGATCATCGGGCCACGGACCATGGAGCAACTCGACGACCTCATCACATGCGCCGAACTGCGTCTCGACGCCGACCTCCTCAATGCCATCGATCGCGTCGTGGCCCCTGGCGAAGACGTTGTCGAAGAAGACAAGTCGATTGATCCACCCTCGTTGCGCGCGTCAGCCCGTCGCCGTCCCTCCTAAAGGAATCCAAGTGTCTGCAATCGAACGTGTTCCCTACGACGAGTTCTCCTACTTCGAGGACAACGCCACCGAAGTTGGAATTGTCTGGAATGGGCCGCCCAAAGTTCGACGTGTCGACGTACCCGTCGACAGCGATCGATCGTTGAGCGCATTGGTCTGGGGAACCGGATCACCCGAGATCGTGTTCCTGCACGGTGGAGCTCAAAACGCTCACACGTGGGACACCGTTGCCCTCGCACTCAACCGACCGCTTGTCGCGATCGACCTTCCCGGTCACGGCCATTCCGATGGCGGGAAGAACGGAAGTCTCAATGTCTTCGCCAATGCTGAA
>JBILIB010000128.1:0-5930 GCA_044350215.1 Acidimicrobiales bacterium | reverse complement strand
TTCCTTGGCCGTGGTGATGCAGCGGCCAAAGGCCGGCAATCGGGGCCCAAAGACATAGGACACCAAGACCAATGTGTGGTCCTGGCAGATCGGGCAGTCCTCACTGGTGGGCTGGCCCACTTCACGGGCGGCACGCACCAATTCGGGGTGGGCATCGCAGACTTCGTGCTGGGCCAACCGACCCTTTTTGTATTCCGAAATGAGGTGCTGACGCGCGAGTCGGTAGTCAATCTCGCCGCCGTTGCCGCTCGGGGCACCGCGAAAGGGTCGTGAGGCGGAACCCATAAGGGCCGAGGCTAGCGACGGGCTGCCCCACTCGCGGTGCAAGCGCTGTCGCGCGGTCCACCGACCACACCGTTGCCTGCGGGAGACTGCCCCCGTGACTGACTACGGATCCTCTCGCCCCTCGGCCAACCCATCGACTTCCTTCCCCGGTCGGGCGGAACTCCCACTCGACACGGTCACCTGGGGTCCCGATCTCCCCGGCGATGACTCGCTGAAACTCCTCACCGCCCCAAAGGGCAAAAAGATCCTTCAACTTGGCGTGGGACTAGGACACAACGCCGTGAGCCTTGCCCTTGCCGGCGCTCATGTCATTGCCGTCGACCATGACATCGCCCGCATCGACGCCGCCCGACAACTCGCAGAGGTCAACGAGGTCAAGGTCGAACTTCACCATGGCGATCTTGCCGATCTGGCCTTTGTTCGCGCCGACCAAATCGATCTCGCGCTGTCTGTGTATGCACTTGCTCGGACCGACGATCTCGATCGCGTGCTGCGACAAGTCAATCGAGTTCTTCGCACCGGCGGGTCCTTCAGCGTGTCGCTCCCCCATCCGGCCTGGCTCATGCTTGACCACGATCCAATGAACTCGCCGCGCCTTGCTCATCGCTACGGGGAGGACATGCCGCGAGATCTCGACGGGGTCGAGGTGTACTCGCGTTCTGTCGGAGAATTGTTCACTTCGTTTATGCGAGCAAACTTCCGCGTCGATGCATTACTCGAACCTGAAGCTCGTTCCGGTCGCGCCATTGTGCCGAGCACCGTGATCATCCGCGGTCGCAAAGACGGCGTCTGACCAAATTCGAGCTAACTCAGTTCGACTGACGTTCCGCCCACCACGCGTCGAGGCGTTTCTTCGCTTCGTCTTCGCCCAACGGACCTTCTTCCAAACGAAGTTCCAAAAGGAAGTCGAGCGCGTCACCGACATCACGACCCGGCGTAAGCCCGAGGTAGTTCATCACGGCATTGCCGTCGAGATCGGGTCGCATAGACGCAAGTTCTTCACGCGTAAGCAGATCGTCAATACGCGCTTCGAGTTCATCCATGCGTTTCGCAAGTTCTTGCGCTTTGCGTTCGTTGCGCGTGGTGCAATCACAACGAGTGAGTTCAATCAATTCAGGCAGTAAATCACCGGCGTCACGGACAAATCGGCGAACCGCTGAGTCGGTCCAGCCCATCTTGTACGTGTGAAAACGCAGGTGCAGAAAGACCAAACGACTAACGGCTTCAACGTCTTCGCTTGAATACTTCAGCGCCTTCATGCGATCTCGCGTCATACGCGCGCCGACAACTTCGTGATGATGGAACGACACGCCCGCTTCGCCGATTGCTCGCGTGCGCGGCTTTCCAACATCGTGATACAGCGCCGACAAACGCACCAAACGATTCGTGCTCGTCTTACCGATCACGGCAATCGTGTGTGTCAACACGTCTTTGTGTCGGTGAATCGGATCTTGTTCCAGACGCATGCGAGAAAATTCGGGAAGGAATTGATCCATCAATCCGGTATCGGCAAGGAACCACAAACCCGGCGTTGGATCTTCAACAACCATCAACTTGTCGAACTCGTCGCGAATACGTTCCGCCGAAACGATCGACAGTCGCTCGCACATCGACATTGCTGCTGCGCGCAATTCATCATCGGGAGTAAGTCCGTAACCCGAAAGGAATCGAGCAGCGCGCAACATGCGCAACGGATCGTCAGAGAACGACTCTTCCGGTGACAGCGGCGTTCGCAATCGGCCGGCAGCCAGGTCTTCGGCTCCACCAAAGGGATCAATGAGTACGGGGTCGGGCAAGGACAACGCCATCGCGTTCACCGTGAAATCCCGACGAGACAGATCGGCCTCGATCACGTCGGAGAACACGACTTCGGGTTTGCGAGATTCAGGGTCGTACGCCTCGGCCCGGTGGGTGGTGATTTCGAACGTCCAGCCATCTTTCTGACAGCCAATCGTGCCGAATCGCTCTCCCTGGCTCCACACTGAATCAGCCCAGCCATTGACCAATCGCTTGGTTTCCGCCGGGAGGGCGTCGGTGGTCAGATCGATATCCCGACCATTGCTCATATCCCGGCCCAGAAGCAGGTCGCGGACAACCCCACCGACCAAATAGAGCTTGTATCCCGACGCGGCAAAGCGCTCAGCCAGCGGGCTCGTTCGCTCAAGAACAGGAAGAAGACGTTCGGGAATCACCGGGCGGAGGCTACCGGGGCAATCCCCGTTGGCTGGCCCATCGGGTTGGACAACTGGCACAGAGGGAGCGGCCGAGTCACCGGGCAAAGGAGCAAAGCGGTCATGGGTCCTAGGCTTGAGACGAGGCCATGCGACGCACAGACACCATCACCGGACATTCCGACCGCATGCGGATCGGCCCGTGGAGGGGCGACCCCGCGCTGGCCCTGCTCAGCCCGACCCCGGGTGCTCCTCCCTCTCCCGAAGCCTTACATCGTGCCGTCGTCTCGATCGCCGATGCCGGATACCGCTCTGTGCTGACACCGGCGCTGACCTTCCCGGAACAACCCGTCTTCCTCGACTACGGGTTTTCCGTACACGAACGGCTGCACCTTCTCCGTCACGAATTGTTCAATCTCCCCAGCGCCACAGCGCCACATACCCACCTTCGTCGAGGCCGCTCTCGCGACATTGAGGCCGTGCTCAATCTCGACGGTCTCGCCTTCGATAGTTTTTGGCGCTTCGACCTCAACGGTTTCCTCGACGCCCGGCACGCGACACCGCGTTCTCGTTTCCGCGTTGCATGCATGAATAACTGCGTTGTGGGTTATCACATCACCGGAGTCGCCCGACGTCTTGGGTACCTCCAACGACTCGCCGTCCATCCAGATTTTCACGGTCGCGGTATCGGCACCGCGCTTATTGGCGATGCACTCGGTTGGTGTCGTCGTCGTGGATGTGAATCCGTGCTCGTCAATACACAGGAAATCAATGAACGAGCACACTTGTTGTATCGACACCTCGGATTCACCGATGAACCCAGCGGATTAGCGGTCTTGGACTTCACTTTCGCGAAGAGTGACGGCTCTTGATGCGCCGCGTTCTTTCCCTACTCGGAGTTGCTGCGCTGCTCTTGGTGATGTGTCCTCGTGGCGTAAGCGCACAAACCACGCCGGCACCTCATCAACTCACCCTGGTGCGCCAAACCGCCTTTGTCGGACCGAATGGAACATTTACTGCAGAAGTCTCAACTGGCAATCTCCCCGCAAATACGAAACTTGATCTCGTCATTTACAACGCCATTACGACTCGAAGTCGACTGAATCGGACAATTGCAGGTGAGCAGCTCGGTAGCGCGTTGTTCACAACGCCGGAAACAGTTCTCAGCGCAGACCGTTCCACAACAACGCTTTCACTTCCCATAGATGAACAGTGGCCCGCGCGAGAAGGTGGCACCGTACTGAGCAAAAGTGGGATTTATCCCGTGCGTATTGAGGCAACTGCACCAAATGGTTCTCGACTCGACAGCATCGTTACGCATTTGTTGCGCTTACCTTCAGAAACCACTCCAACGACTCCTATTTCTCTTGCAACAACTGTCGTTATCGACTCGCCGCTCGAAGTGAGTCCAGATGGTTTCCCGCGACTCTCTGACACACAACTCGCTCGGGCTGGCGAACAATTCCGCATTTTGGGGGGCTCGACGTCAACGCCGCTCACCCTCGCTGCGACACCTTTTGTTGTTCAAGCCCTCACTGATGCTGGTGATTCTTCGGTTCGGCCCGAAAACCAAACTCGACAAACCTTAAGTCGCCCCCTCGTTTCAATTGATTCCGGCTCCCTCATGGCCGGCGGTCGCGGATCGATCATCGAAACCGAATACGCCGTCGGGGACAGCATCCTCTCTGCAGCCTTTGCCGCTGCCCCTGACCGTCGGACACAGGTGATCGACCCGTCTGTCACTCCCGCGGCAATTGATCGGTTGGCCGCACTAGGCACCCGCTCAGTGGTGCTCCAGTCCTCGCAACTTCGATCCGCAGTCATCAACGATGAATCATCAGTTCTCACAAACCGATTCGTCATCGAAGGCGAAAACGGAACCTCCTTCACAGCCATGGCGAATGATGACACGGCCTCTTCGCGCTTGGTCCTTACAAAGGATCCTGTTCTTGGGGCCCACCATGCCCTCGCCGAGATCATGATGCTTCACCAAGAACAACCCGGCGCGAACCGAGGCGCCGCTCTCACAATTCCAGCCGGCACTGAAACAGCGGCATTCAAGGCATTTCTGGCCGGACTCTCGACAACAACTGGTGCGGCAAGTGGTTCCACCGGAAACGCCGTAATCCAACCGGTCACCCTCGACGACCTCTTCGCTCGCACCGCAGTCGCCACCGCTTCGCAGGAACCAATCGTTCGAGAGTGGACGAGCACCGAACCGACCGCACTCGGGGTGTATGGCATCGAACTCGAACAAGCCCAATGGAACCTGCTTGGGCTGCAGTCAATGCTTCCCGAAGGTGGCGAACTGATCACTCCCATTGAGCGAACGATTCTTGCTTCGGCCGAGACGACACTGAATCCCTCTGATCGCGTCGCCATCCTCAACAATGCCGACTCGCAACTCCAGGCGCTGAGTGCAGCAATCAGCCTCCCGACCTCTCAGAAGGTCACCCTGACCTCGAGTAGCGGGAAGATTCCATTAGTGATCACCAACGCATTGCCCGTTGAGGCATTGGTACAGATCACCGTGAGTAGCCCCAAACTCGAGTTCCCCGAGGGCACCTCCTACGAAATCGCCCTTTCTCCATCCAGCACCACACGGACCGATATCTCCGTCACCACCCGAGCCTCAGGTGCCTTCCCCCTCGATGTGGAAGTCGCCTCCTCGGGTGGAGGATTACTCGTCGCATCCAGCCGAATCGATGTCCGCTCAACGGCGATTTCCGGGTTCGGACTCTTCGTCTCGGTGGTTGCCGGACTCTTCTTGCTGGTGTGGTGGGCCCGCCATTTCCGCCATACACGCCGAGCCCGCGCCCTGGTCGCCGCCGACGAACCATCACCGAGCCCGGGTGGATGACTAGCGTCGTAGCGTCACCGATCCAACGGGAGCACCATGACCGGCGTCCACATCGTCACCGATAGTTCGTGTGACTTAAACGAAATTGAAACGACAACCAACAGCATTGGGGTCGTACCACTCAGCATTCGCTTTGGCGACGAAGAATTCATCGACCGCGAAGAGCTCAGCGCCGACGCCTTCTACGCAAAAATGGCGAGCACCGGATTGCTTCCGGAAACTGCTGCCCCTTCACCCGGTCGCTTTGAGCAAGCCTTTCGCGGTGCTGCCGCTGTCGGCGCGAACGCTGTGGTGTGTATCAATCTTTCCGGTGAACTTTCCGCGACTGTGCAGTCGGCGCGCAATGCCGCCACCGCCGTTGCCGGAGACATCGATGTTCGCGTCATCGACAGTCGATCCCTTACCGGTGGTCTCGGAACAATGGTGCTCGAAGCGGCTGCGGCCGCCCGCAACGGTGCCGATGTTGACGCCGTTGTCGCACTTGTCGAGTCCATGATTCCGCGCACCGAGATCTATGGCGGGCTCGACACCCTTGAGAATTTGAAAAAAGGTGGCCGCATCGGCAGCGCAAAGGCCCTTCTCGGATCAATGTTGTCTGTGAAACCAATCATTCA
>JBILIB010000127.1:0-5963 GCA_044350215.1 Acidimicrobiales bacterium | reverse complement strand
GCGCAGGAGCGTCTGTCGGAGACGCTCAAGCCACCCGAGTTTGTAGGTGTAGTGGGGGTCGTCAAGGGCCCGACCATTGGGCACATAGGCGCTCGCCACACGGACGCCCCCGCAGGTAGCCCACAGAATGCGGGCGTCGGTGTCCTCGGGGCCGTCGTCGTCCCAACCAGCCACAACGTCGGTGAGGCCCACCTTCGAGAGGATTGCCACACCGTTCCATTGGCCTTGGCCATGGTGAGCGGTCTCGTAGCCCATTGCGGTGAAGACCTCGGCAGGAAATGCCGAATCTTTCATCTTGGTCTCTTGAAGGCAGATGACCTCCGGCCCATTTTCGGAGAGCCATTGCTCCACTCGAGGCAGCCGGGCTTTCAGCGAATTCACATTCCACGTCACGATTCGGAGCACGGTGGCTGAATCTATCGGCCACGGGGCATCAGGGCCCACTGCCACCGGGCTCCGGCGCCACCGATAGAGTCGATCAACGTGGCTGATGACTCTGCTTCCCCCATCGCAGGACCCAACGCGTGGCTCGTCGACGAGATGTTCGAACAGTTCCGCACCGACCCTTCGTCTGTGAGCGATAGCTGGCGCGAATTTTTTGCCGGGTACTCCCCCGGCGTAGGAACCGCAACGCCAACACCTGCTCCTGCGGCGCCCGTAGCACCTGCACCAACTGCGGTCGCGCCGGCGGCGACTGCTGCACCTGCGGCAGCAACAACGACACCAGCGGCCGCGCCCCAAGGTACGCCGTTGCGTGGCGCAGCAGCCCGCATCGTTTCGAACATGGAAGCAAGCCTCGAAGTTCCGACGGCAACTTCTTTCCGCGAGATTCCAACAAAACTTCTCGAGGTCAATCGCAAGTCGATCAACGGCTACCTGTCGCGCAGCCGAAGTGGCAAAGTCTCGTTCACCCACATCATCGGTTACGCAATCGTTCGTGCAATCGTCGACGCCGCACCAGTCATGAACTCATCGTTCACGACCGACGCTGAAGGCAAGCCCTACGTCGTTCGAAACGAAACTGTCGGGCTTGGTCTCGCCGTCGACGTAGAAAAGAACGACGGAAGCCGTTCGCTCCTTGTTCCCTGCATCAAAAACGCTGATTCGCTTGACTTTGCCCAGTTCCTCGATTCCTACGAAGAACTCGTTCGTAAGGTTCGTTCAAACAAGCTCAGCCCCGACGACTTCGCGGGCGTCACGGTCACGCTCACCAACCCCGGCACCATCGGAACCCTTCAGTCGGTTCCGCGACTCATGCCAGGACAGGGAGTCATCGTCGGTGTCGGTTCGCTCGACTATCCGGTGGCGTTCCGGGGCGCCGATCCGGCCACCATTGCTTCGCTCGGAATGTCCAAGGTCATGACCATGACCTCGACCTATGACCACCGCATTATTCAAGGTGCCGAGTCAGGTCTTTTCCTGAAGCGCATTCAAGAACTGCTCATGGGAGAGCACGAGTTCTACGAGGAAATCTTCGAATCACTTGTTCTTCCCTACGAACCAGTTGACTGGGCTCGCGACGTCAATCCCAACGATCACGAACAGTTGATGCTCGAAAAGAACCTTCAGGTTCGTGCTCTCATCAATATGTACAGGGTGCGTGGTCACCTCGAAACCGATCTCGATCCACTCGACCTCACAGAACACAGTCTGCATCCTGAGCTCGACCCCGTGGCCTATGGCCTCACTATCTGGGATTTCGATCGCGAATTTCTCACCGGTGGACTTGCCGGTCGCGACCGCATGACCCTGGCGTCAATTCTCGACGTGCTCCGTTCGGCCTATTGCCGCACGATTGGCATCGAGTACATGCACATTCAGAACCCCGTTCAGAAGGTGTGGATCCAGCAACAGGTCGAAGGCGTGAAGTTTGAGCTTTCCATCGAAGAAAAGCGCCATATTCTTGAACGGCTGAACGCTGCTGAAGCGCTTGAGCGTTTCCTCGGCACCAAATACCTCGGCCAGAAGCGATTCGGCATCGAAGGCGCCGAATCGGCGATTCCGCTTCTTGATTCACTGCTGTCATCGGCAGCCGACACATCGATGCAGTCGGCAGTCATCGGCATGGCTCATCGTGGCCGCCTCAATGTTCTCGTAAACATTGTCGGCAAGAAGTACGAACAGCTCTTCACTGAATTCGAAGGCACTATCGATCCTGAATCGATTCAAGGTTCGGGCGACGTGAAGTACCACCTCGGACAGAACGGCATCTTCACGAGCCCCGCCGGCAACACCATCGAGGTTGAACTCGCAGCCAATCCTTCACACCTCGAAGCTGTCGACCCCGTTGTCGTGGGTATGGCCCGCGCCAAGATGGACCGAATCGAACCTCCGGGCGACTACCCGGTGTTGCCGATCCTTGTGCACGGCGATGCAGCATTCGCCGGACAAGGCGTCGTCGCCGAAACACTCAACCTCTCAGAGATCACTGGCTACCGCGTTGGCGGAACCATCCACGTGATCATCAACAATCAGGTCGGCTTCACCACCTCGCCAACTGAAGCACGTTCTTCGCTCTATTCAACCGATGTCGCCAAGATGGTCCAGGCCCCGATCTTTCACGTGAATGGTGACGATCCCGAAGCCGTCATTCGCGTCGCTCGGCTTGCATTCAACTACCGCCGAACGTTCAATCGCGATGTCGTCATCGACATGGTGTGTTACCGCCGCCACGGCCACAACGAGGGCGATGACCCGAGCTACACGCAACCGCTCATGTATAAGCGCATCGACGAAACCCGTTCGGTACGCAAGCTCTACACCGAAGCACTTATGCGCCGCGGCGACATCTCACTTGAAGAAGCCGAGGCCGCGCTCGACAATTTTCAAGCACAGCTGCAGGTGGCACTCGACGAGTCCCGCTCACACGACGTACCTCCGCCTCTCGATCATGCCCCCGAGCGTGTCTTCAGTGGCGTTCTTCCTCATGTCGATACTGGCGTCTCCAAAGACGAACTCGACGCCGTGTTCGCTGCGATTGAGAACGTACCCGAGGGCTTTACCGTTCATCCCAAGCTGGCCAAGCAATTTGAGGGCCGCCACAAGATGTTCGTTGAGGATGGCGAAGTCGATTGGGCCCTCGGCGAAGCATTTGCCTTCGGCACGCTTCTTTACGAAGGAACTTCAGTTCGCGTGTCAGGCGAGGACTCTCGTCGCGGAACCTTCTCGCACCGACATGCCGCTCTCATTGACTACGACACCGCCGGCGTCTACATCCCACTTGCCGGTGCAGCGCGTAACGATGCTCGCTTCTGGATCTACGACTCACTGCTTTCTGAGTTCGCAGTTCTCGGCTTCGAATACGGCTACTCCGTTGTCAACAAAGACGCCCTTGTTGTTTGGGAAGCCCAGTTCGGCGATTTCATGAACGGTGCTCAGGTCATCATTGACAACTTCCTCGTTGCCGCTGAAGACAAGTGGGGCCAAACGTCAGGGCTCGTCATGCTTCTTCCCCACGGCTACGAGGGCCAAGGGCCGGAGCATTCCTCGGCCCGCATCGAGCGATTCCTCACACTTGCGGCAGGCGACAACATTCAGGTCTGCAACGCAACGACCGCGGCCCAGTTCTTCCATCTGCTGCGTCGTCAGGTTCGTCGTGATGTACGCAAGCCGCTTGTTGTGTTCACCCCGAAGTCGCTCCTTCGAGCCAAGACCACTCGTTCACCAGTCAGCGAGTTCACCCACGGCTCATTCGAAGAGGTCCTCGACGACAAGGGCGTTACCGATCCCGCATCGGTGCGTCGTATCGTTTTCGCCTCCGGCAAGATCGGCGTCGAGGCACAAGCCTCACGCGACGAAATGGGCGCTCCCGTTGCCGTCGTTCGCGTCGAGCAGCTCTACCCATGGCCCTACGCCGCTGTCGCTCGGATCGTCGAGAAGTACGTGAACGCCGACGAAATCGTTTGGCTTCAGGAAGAGCCCGAGAATATGGGTGCGTGGAACCACATCAAGGGCCGCTTGTACGAAGCCCATGACGACACCCACGAGATCCGCCGCGTCAGCCGCCAAGAATCTGCAAGCCCGGCTACCGGTTCTCATGCCATCCACCAAGCCGAGGTCCACGACCTCATGGAATCAGCGCTCGGCGGAATCTGATCAATCGGGGCACCTTTGCCCCGGCTTTCAACCTTCTCGGCTCAACAAGAGATCGTTCGCGACCGCTTCCCACATCTCGGTGGAAAGTCCGAGAGACCGGGTGTCGATGCGTTCATCGTCGCCGTGGAACATGCGGCCGAAGTCTTCGAACGACAGATTCTCGCTGAAGAGACCAAACCCATAGGCCACCTTGTCGGCACGGCGGAAGAACCGTGCATCAGTTGCGCCAACGGTGAGGAACGGAACGGTCTCTGACCCCGGGTACCACTGCTGCGTGACACGCGAAAGCGAATCCCAAAGGGGTGTCTCGGTTGGCGACGCACTCGAAGGGTCGTAGTTGAGTTGCTCGAAGGTGACCGCGTCAGCCAAGTCGCCGAGGGCTAGCCGGAGTTCGGCCATCACCATTTCGGCGTCGTGCCCAGGCAGCGTTCGAATGTCGACATCGAGTTCGACAGAGTCAGGGATGATGTTGAGCTTGGAACCGCCGTGAATCACCGTGGGGGCAAAGGTCGTGTGCGTGCATGCGTGGAACTGCCGGGCCATGCCAACAGGAAGATGCTCGAGGATGTCGTCGAGTCCGTCTTTCGAAAGCAACGGTCCCGTGATCTCTTCGGGATACCCCATCGACTCGATGAAACGTCGCCAGATGTCATGAATGTGCGTTTCGGGCTGGAACTCGCCGATACGCCGAACGACCTCGGCCGCGGTGAGCAATGCATTGTCGGTCTTATAGGGCTGAGAGCCATGACCCGCAGTTCCCCCCACTCTGATTCGGATCCCGAAGAGGCCCTTTTCGCCCACAAGTACCGGTAGTTTCAGGCCGTTGGGGCTCGGGAGCGGGATACCGCCAGATTCAGTGATGACGTAGTCAGCCATAACCGCATCACGCTCGTGGTTGATGAGGTGATCAGCGCCGTACACGCCACTTGATTCCTCGTCGGCCACGGCGAGGTACACAAGCGTTCCGCGCGGCGTGAACCCAGACCGCGCGAGCCGTTTGAATGCAACTGCCATCGATGAGGTGATGTTGAGCATGTCGATAGCGCCGCGTCCCCACACTTCGCCGTCGACGAGGTCACCACCAAATGGATCTCGTGACCAGTGATCAGGATTAGCGGGAACAACGTCGGTGTGACCCATTAGTAACAGTGTCGGTGCAGTCGGATCGGAGCCCTCAATGCGAGCGACAAGGCTTCGTCGCCCAGGTGCCGCGTCGTAACTTTCGAGTTCGAGTCCGGGGCCCTCGAGAAAGTTTTCGAGTACCGATGCACTTCGAATTTCGCCACCTGACTCAACCGTTCCGTCATTGACGCAAGCGTTACGAATCAGCGTCTGCAGAAGTTCGGTGCATTCTTCTTCACCATTTTGCGATTTTCCGCTCATAACGCGAACAGTACGTCGCGCACCTCTCTCAAGCATTGAATCATCCAAAAAACGAGTGTGTGATGAGCAAAATCTGCGACAAACAACGTTGCGGTAGTAAGGAAGTTGCCCGAGATACAAAAACGGTCTTGATTTCAAAAAAACCATGTGGCGCTTGAGGAAAAAGCCTGTGGAAAACTATTTCAGCCGTCGTCCGTGCATTCAATTGTGACGATCACGCGTGCAAAACGCATTGATCGAACGCGTTCGCGCCCACGCGTAACCCAGTCAACGTTCTGAACGGAAAAAACGCGCAAAACAACGCGTGCATCCACGGATTCACCATTTACGTGCGCGATGTGAGTACCGTTTTTTGTGCAACGTCGTCACAAACCACGTGCGGCGTGCACTTCAGTAGCGATTCATGCAGCTGTTGTTGGTACCACTACACAAAATCATGAAGACGCCGAGGAGGCGAAGATGGCAGCAGTGAAGAAGCGGGCGGC
>JBILIB010000031.1:0-19680 GCA_044350215.1 Acidimicrobiales bacterium | reverse complement strand
CCCATCGGGAACATCACGCGTCACCACAGCACCCGCGCCCACAAGCGCATTGCGCCCAATTGAAATTCCGGGGAGGACGTTTGCCCCAGTCCCGATAGTGACGCCTTCTCCGAGATGAACATCACCGCTGATCGTTGCCCCCGGAAACACACTGACGAAATCGTCGAGCACTGAATCGTGTCCAACAGTGCAATTCACGTGAAGATCGACATGCGACCCGAGGCGAATGTTGGTCGTAAGCCGCACGCCCGCCGTGATGACACAGCCCTCGCCCATCGTCGTGTCGGCACCCATCGTCGCAAAAGGGTGGAAGAGCGTGACAGCGTGACCGCCGACGGCGTCGAGTTGGCTCGCGAGAGTTTTGCGAGCTTCAGCCGAGCCGATACCGATCACATAGCAATTGGCGAATCTGTCGAAGTCCGAGCATCGTCCTAGGTGGCGAGCATCAATGCGGGCAAGACGGTCTACGTCGACCTCGCCATCGTCGAGGAACCCTACGAAGTTGCAGTTCCCACCTGCGGTTTCGATCGCCCGAACGACGTCGAGGACCTCGCGCCCGAACCCTCCCGCACCGATGATCACCATCGGGTTCGGCGTCACATCTTCCATTCGTCGAGCCCTCCTGATTTGTTTCGAGTGAGCCGTTCCACCGTCGCACCATTACTCATCTGAGTATCGCCGATGCTAACGACAGGACACCGAGGCCAGAGCCTCAATCACTCGTTCGAGATCTTGGTCGGGCATGCCGCTGCCGCTAGGCAGGCATAGCCCGGTCTCGAAGAGCCGCTGCGAGGTGCCGTCGACACGGGCCGACGCATCGGCGAACAACGGCTGCATGTGCATCGGCTTCCACAACGGTCGAGCTTCGATGTCTGCTGCCGCACACGCGTCGATCAGGTCGCGCGCCGTGAATCCGCAACTGACGGGATCGACGATCGCGCAGGTCAACCAGTGATTGACCACGCGGCCAGTAGCGATCGGATTCAGGGCAACGCCGGGAACATCGGCGAAGAACTCGACGTAACGCGCACGGATCTCGGCCCGACGGGCGATGCGATCGTCGAGTCCGAACAGCTGACCGCGTCCAAACGCCGCCAACAGATTCGAGAGCCGGTAGTTGTAACCGACCTCAGCGTGTTCGTAATGGTCGAACGGCTCACGAGCCTGGGTCGCCAGGTGACGCGCACGTCGGGCCATATGTTCGTCGTCGGTCACGAGCATCCCGCCGCCCGAGGAGGTGATGAGCTTGTTGCCGTTGAACGAAACAACGGCAGCCGCGCCGAAACTACCGGCGGGCCGACCTGCTAGCGATGCACCAATCGCCTCGGCGGCATCCTCAACCATTGGAATGCCGTGCTCGGCGAGAATCGGCAGAATTCTCTCGTAGTCGGCGCATTGACCATAGAGGTCAACAACGATCGCTGCAGCGGGCATTGGGCGACCGGCGCTTCTGCGAACTTCAAGCTCCTCGGCGAGCAGATCAGCCGACATGTTCCATGTCTCGGGCTCGCTGTCGATGAAGACGGGAGTTGCTCCGCAGTACGCGACGGCGTTGGCCGTGGCGACGAAGGTAAACGTGGAGACGAGCACTTCGTCACCCGGCCCGACGCCAAGTTCGAGCAGCGCAAGATGCAAACCCGCAGTGCCCGACGAGAGAGCGACCCCGAAAGCTCGGCCTGTAACCGCTGCGACCTCGGCCTCGAAGGCGTCGAGGTCGGGACCAACCGGGGCGCACCAGTTGGAGTCGATGGCCGCCAGAACCATTTCGCGCTCAGGTCCACGTACGTCAGGGGCTGAGAGGTAGATCCGTGTCATGACACAACCCTGTCCTCATGGTGGGGCAGTTCGTACATGGTCGACTCCCCCGGCGCGCTGACGCCCTCACGTCGCACAACTGACAGAAGTGTGCGGCCGATGACTTTTACATCGAGTTTCAGGGACTGATTGTCGACGTACCAGACATCGGCAGCCAACCGATCATTCCAGTCCAGCGCGTTGCGGCCGTTCACCTGTGCCCAACCCGTGATACCTGGCCGCACAAGATGGCGCCGCCGCTCAATCGCTGAATAACGCGGGAGGTAATCGACCGGGAGTGGGCGGGGGCCTACCAGACTCATCTCTCCCTTCACTACATTCCACAGTTCAGGAAGCTCGTCGAGGCTCGTGCTGCGCAGGAAGCGTCCGAATGAGGACAGACGGCCAACGTCTGGGAGTAATTCGCCGTTCTGATCTCGCCGGTCGGTCATAGTGCGGAACTTCACGATCTGAAAAGGGACTTCGTTTCGTCCCACTCGAACTTGGCGGAATAGCACCGGGTGACCGAGCCGAACCCGCACAAGCAACGCCGTAAGAATCAAGATCGGACAAGACAGAATCAGCGCCACCAGTGCTGCGACAAAATCAACGATGCGCTTCACGAAGGACCCGCCTCCTGTTGACCCTCTCTTCATCACCATAGGCCAAGGGCGGCAAGTGCCGACCACTCTGCGCGATGGATGACGATCAAGAATTTATGAGCCGGGCTGCTCACCCACTGAGACGTAAAGTCCGCCATCCTTGCCTGAGACAAAGGGTTCCAATCGCGCAAGCGGCCCCTTCCCGGAAGAGGGCTTTGCCCGCGCATTTAGGGGCGGTGGTGGCAGGGACGTGAGTGAATCGGTGACCTTCGGGTCATGCGCCCGACGAGCTACCAGAAACACGTTGTCGGCCGGCTCGAGAGCAGTCACGAGATGGCCGGCTTCATCCCTGTTCGAGATGGAATGCCACAAGTCTCGGAATCTGACCGGCGTCATGTTGAGTTCGGTTACCACCGACTCCGCCGATTTGAAACCGTTCCTTGCCACCACCAGCACTGAGCAGTTCATCCAAGACAACTGCCACAATCGCGCCACTCACCCGATTCGCCCGGACTTTCGAACCATGGACCAGTCGCTTGAAGAACCAACGGTTCAGGGCGTCCGTGGAGCGCGCCGGGACAGCAAGAGGCCCCCTCCGGGAAGGGGGCCTGTACTGCGTATCCGATGGTGGACCAAACTCAACGATGTTCTCCCTTCAGCGAGGCACGAAGTCCTTCCGTCGCTGCAGCCCACCAAACCATCACGTCGAAGCCTGAGGTTTCCATGCCTGATCAAGCAACCGTTGAGATCCCCCGACCACTACGTGAGAGATCCCGTCGGGATTCACGGTCCGGGCGCCCGCTCTCATCAATTCTGTTCAGCTTGTTCTGTCTGAGCTGCGTTGCCATCACACTCAACGGTTGCGGCACCAGTGGCCCGAACGACTCTCCAGCAACGACTTCCATGAGCACCCACTCGACCTCGGAACCCAGCACCGAGCGGAACATCACAACGATCAACGGTTCGGTGCTTCCAGCCAGGATGCTGCCGGAGCAGAACGTGACGACCATGCTCGACACCATCGATGCGAACGGGGAACGCCTCGTGATCGTCACAGGCACTCGCAAAGCCGGTACTCGCGCGGCGATCCATACCCATGACTTCGGTGGACATACTTGTGTCCTGAGCGGCGTGATCACTGACTTCATCGAGGGACACGAGCCAATGCAGTGGCCGGCGGGCACCTGCTATTACATGCCGCCAAACACTCTGATGTCGGCAGCCAACCTCGGAACCGAGGACGCTGTGTTGATCGACACGTTCAATCAGCCTCCCGGAACCCCCACAATCACAATTCGCGAACCGGGCTGGCCCGAGAACTGACTCAACAGTTTGAGTTGGTCTCCTTTCGCTGGTTCATAAGATTCCGCTTCGAGGCATCGGAGGCAAAGGATTCGGAGACGACGACCTCAGATGCTTCGACGATGACGAGGGGGAATCGGCTTCGTCACATGAGTTGCACTCGAATGGTGATGGGGATTTGATTGGAACCAACGACCTTCGGGTTATGAATCCGACGAGCTGCCAGAGACAACCGGAGACTCGCGGAACTCGGAATTTGAAACAGTCACCATCCAAAGAAACTCACTCGCCCTGACACGAGGGAGAGCGACGAGGCAACTGCGCACCACCAACACGGTCAGCGACGAAGTCGCGACTACGCAGATCAGAGAAGAAGCTGACCGTAGAGAAATCATCGGGTGGAGGCGCAGGTTCCACCCTCTTTCCGCCACCACCGCCTCTCTTTCGCTGCCAGTCATCGTCCGCCGGCCTTTCCGACAGCCTGTTCACCGGCGTGGCACTGATCGCGCCAACCCCGGACGTTCCGTTTGCACAACAACCATTCAGGAGGTTTGATTGCTAAATGACCGCTGCGGTGCTTATCTCCCATGGTGCCCGCGTGCGCATCGATGCTCCTGAGGACATCCTCGAACTCATCGTGGCGATTGCCGAGCCGTTCACTTCGGTCGGCTCTGGCGGCGAGACCGACACCACCCTGACCGTCTCGATTGCCAACGAGCACCGGTGGGCGATCGAATCGGAGTCCGGCGGCCGCACCACCACCGAAGGCCCCGCTCTCGTTGTCGCCGACCACGCCCTTGACCATTTGCACCATCTGTTCGCGACATACGCGCGGGACGCACTCTTCGTGCACGCTGGCGTGTTCGAGATCGATGGCTCTCTCGTGCTCGTGCCCGGACGTTCCCGCTCAGGGAAGTCCACGCTGGTTGCCGCCGCCGTCGAGAGCGGGGCCACCTACTTCTCCGACGAGTTCGCTGCGATCGACGCCGATGGTCTTGTACATCCCTATCTCCGACCGATGAGCCTCCGTCGAGTCGGCCGACCCAATGAGCAGGTCACCGCCGGCGACCTCGATGGTCGTTCGGCTACCGGCCCGGCCCGGCCCTCCATCGTGATCGCTACCCGCTTCCGCGAATCGGCCAGGTGGGAACCGGAACTCGTGACCGGTTCTCGAGCAGCACTGCCGCTCATCGACAACACCGTCTGCGCCCGTTCGGCACCGAGCGAGACCCTTCAGATAGCCGCCATCGTTGCCCGTCGCGCTGTCACCCTTCTCGGCGACCGCGGCGAGGCGTCGGAACTGCTGGAAAAACTGACGAGCAGATTCAGCAAAGGAACAATCGGTGGTTGACGCGATCGTTGCTCCATTCGACGGTGATGCCGAAGGTCACTTCGATGGCTCCGCGGTCACGCCGATCCATCTCCAATTCTTCGACCTTCTGAGCGACGCCGATCATCAGTCGCTGGTCGACCATGTGGCCGAGCAGTTCGACTCGATGCAGCCAAGCACGGTCTCCACCGGCGCTCTAGGCATCGCCAAATATGACTCCGCCCATCGACAATCGCGCGTCGATACAAGGGTCGAGGATGTCTGGCCGATTCTCGAAGCAACCGTCTCGTCCTTGTTCCCGCACCTTCGAAGGGAACTCGGGACCGGCTACTTCTCCCTCGGCTCGATCGAGCGCCAACTCACTGTTCACACCGACGGCGACTTCTTCGGTCTCCATCTCGATGATGCCCAGCCGATGACTGACAGTTGTCGAATGATCACCTTCGTTTACTACTTCAATTCCGATCCGAAACAGTTTGAGGGTGGAGAGCTTCGGCTCTTTGACTCAGTCGTTGGGGCCGATGGGATTCGGCGCGCTGCCGAGACTTACATCGACATCGAACCCGTTTCCAACAGCATTGTGTTTTTTGCCGCCGACTCGTTTCACGAGGTCAGGCCGGTCAAGCAGATCTCCAACGGTCCAGGGGCGAGACGCTGCACAGTCAACGGGTGGTTTCATGCCGGTGATCTCGGTCGACCACGCACTCTGCCCATCGACAGCGACGTCCTCACCGTTATCGCCAGTCGCGTCCTCCCCCGACTGAGTACCGCTGGCTTCTCCCTTCGCGCCACACCGACCGATGTACACGATCGCCTGCTCGCATTCTGGAACTCGACACAGCAAGCGATTCAGAGTGAGTCCGCTTCTGTCTCGCACTTTCCCGATGGCTCCCCCGACATGCTGCCGCTTGGGGCTCTCGGCGCAGAGGTACTCGAGCAGTTGCGCGAGATCCACGAAGCATGGGCCGGCACCTCCCTCCGGCCCATCGCTTCCTATGGCCTCCGCGTGCATCGAGAGGGCCAGACGGAAAGACTTCATACCGAACGACCGGAAACCCACATCATCAGTTCGATGCTCGTCATCGACCAAGATGTCGACACACCTTGGCCACTCACCGTCGACCTCGATGCCCGACGTCACCAGCTGCGACCACAACCCGGGCAAATGCTGCTTTACGAGGGCGCGTCGACACCAAAGGGACACCCGGTAGCGCTGGATGGACGTTCCTATGTCGTCCTGTTCCTGCATTACTGCCCCGTCGACTGGAACCACTCCAGTCAGACGATCGTCCGCGCTGCGATCTCCGAAGGACTCATCGACGATCACGGCAAGTTGGCTTTGCCGGCCGCTACGACGCGCTGAACCGCCTACGTCAGATCGTGGGTCGAACCTCACGACGGTCGACTCCGATAGCGAGGCCATCGACTCGAGCCCGATCGATGATTGCGTCTTCGGACCACGGCCAGTCGAGCGGCCGGAACGATGTCATCAGCGTGATCACCGACCGACCGTTGAGAGGTATGGGACGTGCACGGGAGACGGTTGACGACTCGAGCAGGAGCATCTGCCCCACACCGAGATACACGTCATCTGTGCGTCCGTCGCGTTCCAGAACGAACGGCCATGGTTCATCGACATCCTCGGCCACCTGAATGACTGACGTGATGACGTCAATGCCCAACCGACCGTAATGGGAAGGAATGCGTTCACCAGAACTGAATATCTGAAGTCCGACAACCTGCTCGGCGACAAGTTGTACACCGGCAAATTTTTCATGCGCGATGCGCAACCCTCGCAAGATGTCATTTCGGAAGGCAGAAATATCAACCGCGTCATCCGAGAGCGCTGCAAGATCGGATCGACCGCTCGCATCAACCACCGCGCTGGCACTGCGGATCTCGAGCACGGACTCGAGTAATCGCTGCACTGCTTCCGGAGTGGCCCTCACCTCGAACCCGGAGTCGGTGAACTTGGGCAGATACCGCTGTCGTAAAACCGCAAACTGGTCTGCGACGACGCGGACTCGATCGGCCACGACTGGCTCGCCGATGATCGAGCCCATGATCACGATGCGGCTAGCGGTTTCGTCATTCACCGTGTCGACCCCCCGGAACTCGACATGGCGATCACTCTTGAAGAACACCGCCGAGTTGTTCTCCAGTGGCACTTCGATGAACGAGTCGACGGTTTCGGAGGGATCGTCATCGTCGATCGGATCGAAGACCCGCACCGACACCACACTCGCCACCGGCTCCTGAAGGGCCACGGAGACAACGAATCCGATTCGACGCGAACCTTCCGGTCCTGCGATTTCAATTTCATGTGTCTTGTCGGTGGATGAGGTGATCACCGCTGCGAGTTCGAGGCCCGTAATTGCGAAGTGAGCAAGACCAAGTTCCCGACGGACAAATCCGATGAGGCCGCGCACGCGGCCCTCGATCAGAGCGAGAGGAGCGTCGTTCCTGTCCGACTCCTCGGACCACCCTTGCAACAATTCGATGTCATCGCCGTCGAACAACACATTGCACTGAACGAGCGATGAGTCCACTTCGTCAGCCTCTCTCGTCGATGACACTCACGAACTCCTGAAACCGGATCGAGTCGATCCTGAGCTGATTCGACTGCAACTGAAGAGCCACGACCCTCCAATGTCGCCATCGCTTGATCAGGCATCGCCCCTCGAACCGACCAGAGTGGGACCGAATCTACGGAGGAGAAGGAAATGACGTAGTCGGAGTCGGAGTCGGAAATGACGGAGTCGGACCTGGCGTGACGCCCGAGGTCGCGGCCGCCAATGACGGAGCAACGATCGACTCAACCCATGGAAGCGCCGCCACGACAGCGGCGGCAGCGCCCATCTTCTTGAGCATGTCGCGGCGCGATGGCACCGGACGATCAGGCAGATGTTCCACGACACCAACATCGACCAATTCACTCAACGCCAGCATGACCTCATCCTCGCCAAGAGGAGTCGCGGTCCCAGCCAACGCCAAAACAATGGCGTCGAGATCAAGGGAACCATCACACAGCTCAAGAACCGCAGCTGCCGACGCGTTCAATGCTGCCGCGACATTCGAAGATTCGTCGAACAGCAGGAACTCACCATTGACTTCTTCGATGATCAGACCGCTCTTGCTTACCGGATTCATTGCGAACTCCAAACCCCGAGAAATTGATTTCCAGACCCTAGCAAAAAGGACGCATGGCCGAGTCAGGTCTGCATCGAACCACCCGCTCCGGTTCAAACCCGGACGTCACCGAAACTGGCCAGCGAATCGCCCACACGACACCCGAACCCCTCCAAACTCCGCCGTCGCCCGAGACCCAGCCTCCCGAAACCGCGATCATCCCCACGAAGGAGACGTTGCAGACGTCGTCTCGCGACCTCGTCTCGCACCCCGTGATCTCGGTGATCGTCCCAATGAAGTCGAGAAGGGTGATGGTACCAATGCCATATCACCGTCTCATTCGGATAGTGCAGGTCATAGCCGTGGGTGTAAGCCCGAGCGGCCAGGCTGATCTCTTCACCGATGAAGTAGACGTCGGGATCATAAGGAACGTCACGACAGAATCTTCCGACCGTGAAGAAGTGTCCTGCGGCGAGATAAGGATGACGACCGGGACGATCAGTGATCGGCACCGGTTCGGAACGGAGTCGAAAGTTGATCTTCGGTGTATTCGGGACGAGTCCGAGCCGTCGAGGAGACTCCGGCTGCTCGCGGAGCTCGGTGCCGTCGGGTTCCATCCGGAACCATGGGGGGTAGTTGGTGATCATGGGTCGATCGCAATCGATCGATGCGAGCATGTCGATGCATCGTGAATCCCATGCTGGCGCGAACCGCATATGCGCGTCGATCTGAAGGGTGTACTGCTCGCCACTCCAGAGTTCCTGCGTTCGGGATCGGGCCCATCCGACACCTCTGCTCTCCGAGGCCGGTAGACGATCGATCCGGAAACGGCGATCACCAGACCATCCATCGAGGTCGGCGCTGGTGGCCGCATCGTATTGATGACAAATCCCGAAACGAAGACGATCCGGTTGAACAGCTTCGTCAAGTGCCGACCGAATGGTGTTGGCGAGGTCACGGTCGCAATAGGCGGCGATCTGGACGAAGATAAGTGACCGGTCAGCATCTCTGGGCATTGGGGCGACAGTACCTCCCTGCAACCGATCCGACATCACCCCACGACATTGACAGATCCCACTCCCACCAACGACGCCACCAGCTCCCCGTACACCGCGGCGTTCAACGAATTCCAAGTCGCCATTCGCCGATCGACCATCAGCCGCACATTTATCGTCGCCGGAATGCGCCGCAGCGGCAATCACGCCATCATCAACTGGCTCGCCAACGCACTCGAAGGCACCGCGACAGAGTTCCGGTATGTCACCACCGGCGTCATCGGAATCTCCACAAGTGGGCGCACCGCTCATGCCAATGATCTGACGCTCGATCCCTACAGCGAATACTTCGACCTTGCGGTTGACCATCTCAGACTTTTTTCTGCCGCTGACTCGTTGATTTTGAGCTTCGAGGACTGGACGATCAACGGCCACTTCGAACGGTTGCTCGATGCTCCTTCGACGGTTCGCCGGATCTATGTGCAGCGATCCACGCTCAACACACTCGCGTCACGCCTGCAGGCCTTGAAACAAAACCAGCATTCGGATCGAACCAACTCCGGTCTCGAGATCACGCAAGAAATGCTCGATGCGATGTTGTCGAACCGTGTAGCGCTTCCCGCGGGCTGGACCGTGATCGACTTCGATCGCTGGCTCACCGAAGGCTCTCCGTTCCGCCGAGCGATTCTCTACGATCTCGATCTCGACGTCGATATCGAGCCACCAATCAGCACTGTCGCTCAGGGATCATCTTTCACCTTCCGTGAGCGGGTTCCCACATCAGCAGAACTCACGTCGCGTCTGACATCCATCATTTGGCCCGAGGACCTCGTGGAACTTCTCCTGAGGCCGCGTAACTTCGATCTGCTCACTGCTGACGAGGTGGAATTCCTGCTGAACGCGCCGCCGAACACCTAATCGACGGTCATCAGCCCGACGCTGTTGTCGCTCAGTTGATTGCCGAGATTCCGCCCCTGATGTGGCTCCCTCGTCCGGAGGAACTACGCGGACTCCGATCAAGCGCTTACTGTCAACCCGCCGGTCAGAGATTGAACAACGAATCGAAATCGGCTTCACCCTCCCGGCGAGGTTGGACGGTGGGCACATCGCCGTTTGATTAGGGTCCGTCGCTGCGAGAGTGGTCTCACCCCTTGATCGCCAGCGCGACGTAGCCGCCTGACCCGGTATCGGCAGAGACGGCCACGGGGTCCCCCTGTATGTGCGGATCAACTCCATGGCGATCAAGGACAAGGAGCCCGACGAGCTACCAGAGTCCACTGCGACCTCTTCGGACAAATCTTGGGTCCGCGACAAAACTGGCGCCATTCATGAGTGCACCAGATCGTCGTAGGGTTCGGACATGGATCCGTTCGTATTCAACGCCGATCCGGGACTCTTCGGCCCCGACGAAATCGACGAGATCGTCACATTTTTCTCGGTGAACGGATTCGCGCGCATAGGAGCCGTCTACGACTCCGCTGCGCTGGTCGAACTGCAGGCCGATATGGAGCACTGGCAGTCCGAACTACTCGCGGGCTCCCTGCCTGAACGCCACGGAACCGTGATCCTCGATGATCCCGACGCCCTGGTCGACGGCCGCGCGTTCGCGCACTACGTCACCGAGGTCACGCTGTTGTCGCAGATCGCCGACACGTGCGCACATGCTCCCGTGATCGTCGAGACGATGCGAAGAACGCTCGGGCCGCAGGCGTGGCTGCTGGACGATGATCGTTTCGGCGTCGTCTACCAAGACGCGCGTCCCGGCATAACTAGCGGCTACTCACGCATCGGCTGGCACTCGGACTGGCAGAGCGGACCGCATCTCGACATTTGGCCATCGGTCGCGTTCACCATCCATCTCGATGCCACGTCACCGGCGAACGGGTTCCTCCGAGTCGTGCCCGGAAGCCACCTCGGTGGCACAGAGGGCATACCTCCCGGATTCGAAAAAGTGCCCGGCGAAATCGCCCTCTACTGCGATGTCGGTGACGTCCTGTTGCACGATGCCCGCCTGTGGCACGCCGCAGCACGAGCCACTGACGACCCCCCACTCGGGGTTCGCCGTCACGTCCGCGGGAGTTGGCACGGTGGCGCCCGCCTCCCGGCGGGGCACGGCGTCGACGATTTCATAAAGAACGCGAAGCGCTGATCCTAGAAGTGACCACTCATCTGATCGGCTTGAGTGACAACTGTTAACGCTCTCTGTTGACCAGACGGAAGTTGGTGTCAAGCTGGCCAAATGGCAGCCAGCGATAGGTGATCAGTCCGGCGACTGCAGCGAGCCAATACGGCAACTGTCGCAGGGCAGCAGGAAGAGACTCGTCGTCATCGGCACTGAAAGCCCGACGCACGAAGCGCCGCACCGCCTGGATGCGATCACCAATCCAAGTCGCCGACCCGCCAAGCAGGCCGGCCAGAGCAGCCTCGAACCCAACGGGTCCCCCGGCAATGAGGGCCAGCAACGAGTTGACCATGGTGGCCGGAATGGTCCTGGGCTCAACCCGCTCGTGGCTCTTCCACTTGTCGACAACCTTCTCGATCGACTCGGGATAATTGCCCAACAGTCGCTGGCCCAGCCCCACGAGCAGGCCGCCCCCAATGAGGATGGCAAACGGCCACCACGATGAATACGGGTCCACCCCGACTCTGGCGGGAAGCACGTCCCACACCAGATCAAGCCCAGTCTCGTACAGCCAGATGAAGCTGGCGGTGATCAGCGCTGCCAGTGCCCCACCCACGATCGCAACCCCGACAAGCGCGGCGGCAGACCCGGGTCGAGTGTCGCGCAGTGTTGTCATGATTCAGCACCCTAGTCACCTGCAAACTCCCGGACTTTGGGGTGGCGCTCCGTCATCGACGGAATGTGCGAGCGCGGTTTTGGTCGCATCATCACGATCCCTCCGGAGCCGGCACCGAAGAACAGCGAAGCATCGTGGATCACAGGACAAACCATTTCGTTGAGCGGCCGATCAGTAACGACCTGACCCACCGCACCCGCTCTTCCTTGCCGAGATTGGGGTCGCCGACCAAACTACGAACCAATGGCTTCGCGCATTTGTCTCAACATGATCGTGAAAGATGAAGCAGCGATCATCGAGCAATGCCTTCAGGCCCTCGCTCCGGCGATTGACTGCTATGTCATCTGTGACACCGGATCAACCGACGACACCGGCAACCTCATCCGAGGCATCTTTGATCCGCTTGATATTCCTGGCGAAATTGTGCACACCGAGTTCATCGATTTTGGGCAGGCCCGCAACTTCGCCCTCGATGCCGCCCGAGCCTCTTCGCTGGAGTTCGACTACATCCTGCTGTGCGATGCGGACATGCAACTCGTCATCACCAACCCCGACTGGAAAAACGATCTCACGGCTCCGGCACACCAACTCATTCAGAGAACAGTGGCAGGGCGCGAATATCCCAACGTTCGACTCGTGCACCGCACTCATCCGGCTCGCTATGTAGGAGTGACTCATGAGTACCTCGATGTCGGGGACTACCGCCCCGTCTTAGAGGGCATCAGTTACTTCGATAAAGCCAACGGTTCGAGCCATAGTCATAAATTCGAACGGGACCTTCAACTGCTCGAGAGCGCCCTCAAGGTCGAGCCCGATAACTCGCGGTACATTTTTTATCTCGCCAACTCGTTGTTTGGCGTAGGTCGGAACGAAGAGGCGATTCAGTGGTACGAAAAGCGACTAGCGATCGACTACCACCCCGAAGAGCGCTTCGTCTCGAGCTATCACATCGGACTCGCGAAGTTGGCGCTTGGCGACGTAGCGGGCTTCACATTGCAGATGCTCACCACATGGGACCAGTTCCCCAATCGCGCCGAGCCGCTGAGTGCACTTGCAGGGAATGCACTCGAAAATCGTCGCTGGCATCTCACCCTCACATTCGCGCGGCTGGGTAAAGAAGTTCCGAAACCAGCCCACGGACTGTTCGTTGAGTACCCGGTCTACGAATGGCGTCTCGATGACCTGCTCGCTGTTTCGCTTTACTGGACTGACCAATGGGCCGAGGCCGCCGAAATCAACGAGCGCCTCCTCCGCGTTGTTCCTGAAGAGCAACGGGCACGGATCGCCGAGAATCTGGAATTCTGCCGAACACGCTTACGCGAAGAACGTCAAATTCACAAGTGATGGTTTGCTTGGGCAACTCAACCATAAGAGTCGGCGCTCACACCAACTCTTAGTAGCATTCGGCAATGATTAGCGAAATTATTAATCCTTCCGCGCTGGCGCCGCAGTACGCGTCAGCCAATCCTTTTCCTCACGCAGTGATCGACAGTTTCCTTGACCATGAAATTGCGTCGGCGCTCGCCGATGACCTCGAACACGCAGATGTTCAATCTTGGTCCACCGACGAGCACCAGGAACAAGTGAACAAGTGGGTGATGTCTGACTTGGCCCAACTGACGCAAACGGTGGGATGGGTGCTTTCATCGTTCAACACCGCACCGGTGTTGCGATTCTTTGAGCAGTTGACCGGCATAGCTCCACTTATCGGGGACCCGACGTTCACTGGCGGCGGTGTACACGTCTCAGCTACCGGTGGTCGGCTCGGTATCCACGCCGACTTCAATCTTCACCCCCAGTTGAAACTTCACCGTCGCCTGAACGCACTGCTCTTCCTCAACAGGGACTGGGAACCTGAGTGGAACGGCCAGACCGAACTATGGAACACCGATCTGACGGAATGTGTTCAGCGAATTGATCCGATCTTCAATCGCCTTGTTGTATTCAACGTTACCGACTCTGCCTTCCATGGCGTGCCCGACTTCATCCGATGCCCCAATGACCGACGCCGAATCTCGCTGGCCCTCTACTACTACACCTTCGATCGCCCCGACGAGGAGAAAGGCCCGTTCCACTGGGCTGCATGGCAACAGCCACAGAGTGCAAACATTCAGAAATTCGATTGAACAGTTGGCTGAGAAATCCCTCGGGCAGCAAATCCAGTCGCATTTGGAGTCGCGCTAGAGGCGAAGGCGAACCGGCGCACTACACCGCCGAGGAACCCACTGAGCCATTGTGATCACCGGCGATGGCGTCTTCGGGATAGAACTTCAGATTTTCTTCGGTGGCGGCGCGCTCGGCAGGAGGCATCTTGTCGGCATAGAGCAAGCGATGGCAGGCGCGGATTCCGCCGACGTAATCGCCGACGTAATAGGCCGCAATTGAGTACTCGTGTAACGCTCGCCATTCATAAACATCGACCTCGAGGAACAACGCGTCGGCGGGACGATGAATCTCAACAGCGCGACGAGCGTAAACAAACGCCGATTGCATCATTCCCGCCTCGCGCGAGAACTTTGCTGCCTCGCACCATGCTTCGGCCCGAGTCGGAACAGCTTCTTGGGCTTTGGCCAAGGATTCGAGAATCTGGCCGATTGGCCGATCAAGATTTTTCAGCATTCGAGCGTGCCAAAGCCACGCCACATAGGTTTCCTCGGACCAACCGCCCATCTCGGCACGCTTTCGGTACACAAGTTCGGCGGCATCGAATGAGCCGGCGTCGCGGAGACTCTGGGCCAGGTAAAAGGCGTAGCGACTCTCGAGCTCGGGGTCTTCGTCTTTGGCCAGCGCACCAGCGAGAAGCGATGCATCGTCGCTGTATTTCTGGGGGTTCGCCCAACGAGCACCATCGGTATGCGATTGGTAACTCACCCCCTCAAGAATGCCGCCATCGACCGCCTCATCAGGGATGACAAGGAATTCATGAAGGACTCCGCGGTAGAAAAAAGGCAGCCGCGTGGAAGTCAACTGAGGACGGTGATAGTGGATGAAATCGCGGAGCATGATGCGATACACGTCGGCGTCGAGACTTCGCCGAAATGCCTTGGAATCAAACCCTGCTTCAATGACGCATTCGACATCGGCATCAATCATTAACGAGTACTCGCCATACGGTCGAGCAAGCTCCAACGCTTCGCTACGGTTTTGTGCGAAATCAACCCACGGTCGATCAACGACTTCTCCGGGTAGGTCGGCAAGAACCCGGCGAATGACCTCTTGGGTGCCATCTTCCGAACCGGTATCGACAATGAGATAAGTATCGATGATGGGTCGGACCGAGGCGATGCAACGCTCAATCACATGCGCTTCATTTTTCACAATCATCGTGAGCACAATGCGCGGTGAGTCTTGGTTCTGCCCTTGATCAATCATCCTGACCACTCATCAGTTCCTCTTCGGATTACACCCGTTCGTAGATGACTAGTCTCCCACGCGAGCCAACCTTTCGGAAGTTCTCGGAAAAGGCCGCCTTGGTCTCAGTCGTCCATGGGAAGAAATTCGAATAGTCCGCACTCATCACGACGTAGTCAATTTTCTCAATTTCAGACATCCATTCGGCAACGAGTTCGTCGGGTGGAGCGATTGCTTGCGAACCGGGCCCTGGAGCGCCCGCAGCCAGCCAACTTCCGAAACGATCCACAGAATCGGGGCAATTTCGATCCGAAGAGAGAAACCGATCACTCACGACTAGGACAGTTGAGACGTCGGTTGCGACACAGGAGCCAACTGGCACGAGACCACGAACCCAGTCGGCCGGGGTATCAGTGTCACCGGGAAACGATTCCGCGATCTCAAAGTCATGCGATAAGAGACCGACCCCACCAAGAACAACGATTGCTGAAATGACAAATCCCGACACCCAACGCCAGGAAATGCCGCCCTGGCTTCGATTAACTGGAAGTGCATCAACGAGAAGCCCTGCGGTGAGTGCAAGCAGGAGGGCGAGAAAAGCGACCGAGACGTACATGTAATGCCAAAAAGCTTCTGGCGCGCGCAGTACCCCAAGGACTGTCAGGACCGATCCACTCAGAGCAAACCAGTCGAGTGGACCGCTTGACGTTCGTCGCACGACGAAGGCACCGACCACAACCAGTCCGAAAACCAGCAGTATCACGATGGCAATCGTTGATTGAGTGGAAGACGGCGAAGTGCTGATTCCGAGCACCATGGCGATTCGCGACCCTGCGGAAGTCGTTGCTGCGTTTGAGGTGGGCCGCGACAATTGCGTGACAAAAACCTGCTGAATGAACTGTGAAGGCGCCAAGAGAAAAAATGGCAACACCGTGATGGCCAGCGAAGTCACAAGGCCGACCACAAAGCGTTTGAGTGACTGTCGCATCAACCAGATAACGACAAATAGCGCAGCAAGTATCGGCAGAATCGACAGAAGTCGGAGTGAAAGTGCAATCCCAAACAATGCACCGGCCCAGAACACTTGCTTCGGGGTCGCCGACTTCTGATCCGGAAACAACAACATCGCTCCGATCAACACCAGCAAAACCACAATGGGCTCTACCATCAGCGTTCGCAACGCATCGGGTGCGAGCGGCCATACCGCAAGCGCCATACCGCCGAGAAGCATCGCCAGTGGACCGCGCCGCCTCGCGAGAAGCCCGACCAGCACAACATTCACGAGACCAATCAGCGCAATGAGCACTCGACCAACGGCAAGAGCATCGGTTCCGCTCGTCAATCGGGCGAGTACCGCCAACGGGGCAAACACCACCGTGAGACCAGGTGGGTGGAGAAAGACATAGTCCCGATAGGGCAATGCGCCGTTTGTGAGTCGAAGGGACACGCCAAGGTGCACCCCGTCGTCATAGCCCCATCCGGCGTACCCCAACACTCCATTGAGAGCGTCTGGCTGCGCTAGTCGATGAACTCCCAGCACCCCGGCAATAACGAGCGGAACCAGAATGGCGAACCATTCAGGCCGGGTTAGGCGACGCCAGATGGAACCGTAGCGACCTGCGCCGAGGAACGAGAGCGTTCGCACCCGGCTACGCCGCCGCGCAGGAACCACCGAGGGAAAAGCCGCAACGCCCAGATCTCCGGATCACCGGTACCAGCGAGTTAGGAATTGCGAAGTGAGGGGTCAAGCTCAATGGCTTTGTTCACCAATCGAGTGCCCTCTTGTGCATTGCCCTGAGCAATGAGGAGAACGCCAAGGTTATAGAGCCCGCCAACGCTCTTGGGATCAGCAGCGACAACCTTGCGCAACTCAACGATTGCCTCGTCAATGCGGCCGAGATCACGCAGCACCAAAGCGCGGTTGTAGACGGCCGGCTGGAAGTTCTGATCAACCTTCAGCGCTTGGTCGTAGTACTCAAGCGCAGTCGGGTAATTGCCATTCGTTTGCGCGATCAACCCGAGGTTGTAGAAGGCGTACATGTTGTTCGGTTCTGAAGCCAGAACCGCTCGGTACCCTGCCGCAGCAGCATCAAGCTTTCCGGCCTGATGAAGGGCAAGTGCTGCACTCAACTGATCACCCTGTTCCACATTTGAAGCGTTGTTCTTCGAACTCGAACTGTTAGAGCCGGCGGAGCGGCCAATTAAGAAGGCACCGACGAGAAGGATCAAACCAACAACAACGACGCCACCGATCTGGAGGTCGCGGCGAGACGGGCCGTTACTCGGAGAAGTTTCTGCCTCGGTTGAGGGCGGGGCTGGAAGACCTGGATCGGTGCCAACTGCCGACGCAGATGCCTCGGTCGTCGCTTCTGGTCCGTCAGATTCGTTCGATGCCATGAGGGGATCCTTCTTTCCGTTAACGAAGCACGAGATTGGCGATAAAGCCGGTCCCAGGAGGTTCGAGTTCCCAATCTAGACCCTGATCAGTGTGAATAAAGTCAGGCACACCGAGTTCCTCGAAACGGCGGTGGATTTCGGGCTCGTACCGATCGGCAAATGCCGCCACCAGTCGCTGAATTTCACGATTCCGAGTCCGCTGCGTGTTCTCTCCGCCATCGCCCAGATATTGGATGTAACCGAACCGCTGGATGTGCACCATCGGCGTTGTCAAAAAGGTTCGAATGCAAAGTTCATAATCATCGGCAACGTGAATCTCGGGATTATGGCCGCCAGCGGCAAAATAGGCACTCGCCCGCCAGGCACGAGCATGATTTGGCATTCCCACGATGTGTCGCACTGTTTTCGCGTTGATGCTGGGGTAATTGCAGACCATGTAGGTGTGACCACGAAACGTCTCGGCCCGATACGAGCCAAATCCAAAGGCGTACGTCTCACCGTAGGTTGCGTTCAGGCCGCTTTCATAAATCTCGGCACAGTCGGTATAGGCGAATCCCGCTTCGGGGAAGGTGCGGAACGCTTCAACAATGTCGGCGAGACAATTGGGGGTGAGCTCGTCATCATGATCAAGTTCCACGAGTATCGAGCCGCGAGCGAGACCACACAGCCGGCGCTTCACTTCCCCAATGCGACCTGAGGGGATGTCAGAAAAAAACAGTTGCACTCGGGGATCAGAGGCACGCAGTGAACTGAGGAGATCAATAGTGTCATCGTCGTCGGGTGAATCGTCATAGAGGACCCACTCCCAGTTGGTATAGGTCTGCTCCACGAGCGACTTGTAGGGCCTCAGAATGCGATTTCCCGTTCGGTAGGTGGGAGTGAACACCGATACGAGTGGTTCATCGGGGAACCGGTCATTCGTCGCCACATCGACGAAACTGTTGAGGGCCCGAAGCGCCAACTCTCCCAAGTCAGTTTGAGGATCATCGAAATGTGTCCACCGCCGACGGATCTCAAGCGGTGAACCGTGCAACACCGGGAACGACGCGACATCGCCGAAGGTGAAGATGACGTGGGCGGGAGACTCAGCCAAGACAGCGGGGATATCTCGATCATCGGCGAGAACCCTCACCGAAAAATCATCGGCGCGTCGTGATTCGCTATAGACAGAGATTCGTAAACGATCACCAGCGTCCTGATCGGCATGGCCGATCAGGACGACTGAGATAAGTGCACTCACTGGATTTGCCCTCCGGGAAACATCACCCCGGGGATCACCTGCTCAGGTGACGCCCTAGTTGAACTGGACGTACCCAGCAGCAGTGTCATTCACGGACAGACCCATGAATCCATTTACGGTCACCTGGACAGTCGGAGCCACGCCACCCGATGACGAGTTGACTGTACAACTCACCACACCGGTTGAGCCTTGACCCACATTGGCCAACACAAACAACTGCGAACCAGGAATCAGGGCAGTGTCGCCATCGAAGAGGATCGAAGCTGTTCCACCACTGCCGGTGACGCCAGCACCCGACCACGTGCATTCTGCGGTACCAACCCACTGACCCGTGCCACCCGACCGGGTGCTCGTGACTTGGATCGAACCGGTAACAAAGGCGGCACCGAACTGTGAGTAGGCGCTACCAACCTGGGTTCCGGTGGTAATCGTGGTCGGTGTCGAACTGGCTCGGAAGGTGCCGAAGGCATACCCGGGAGCGCCTTGAGCTCCCTGAGCACCCTGAGGACCAGCAAGAGTGGACTGCGCACCGGTTGCACCCTGCACGCCCTGAGCACCCGCAGAACCCTGTGCACCCTGTGCGCCCTGGAATCCTTGCGCGCCTTGTGGACCTTGTGGACCTTGTGGACCTTGTGGACCTGCGGCACCCTGTGCACCCTGTGCGCCCTGGAATCCTTGGGCGCCAGTGTCACCCTGAGGACCGGCGAGCGTGGACTGCGCACCCTGTGCACCCTGTGCACCC
>JBILIB010000030.1:0-19687 GCA_044350215.1 Acidimicrobiales bacterium | reverse complement strand
GGCCAGGGATCACCGCGGCAGCGAACGCACCGGGTTCGGTGCCGTCGACAAACGTGACATCGATACCAAATCGCGGGCACACCGCTTGGAACAGCAACTGCGTTGCGCCGTAGAGCTGATTCTGCGTGACGATGTGGTCGCCCTTTGAGCACAGACCCAAGACGACCGCACTGATTGCGCCCATCCCGGAGGCAAACGCACGGGCCTTTTCCGCGCCTTCAAGTTGCGCAATGGCATCTTCAAAGCCCGCAACGGTGGGATTGCCAAAACGGCTATAGAACCGCGATGGTCCAACCCCCGTGGCCATCTGGCGTGATTCATCGACCGTTGGAGTCACGAACGTTGTCGTTGCCCAAAGGATCGGTGCAAGGGCAGTGTCGTTATCGGCACGGCCAGCACGAATCGCACGGGTTTCGGGGTGAAGGTGTGAGGTGTCGCGTTCTTTCGTCATGAGTTCGTCAGTTTCGTTTCGATTTCAGCAAGGAACGGTTTCAGTGCGGCGCCGACAGCCTGATGTTCGGTAAGGAACCCGTCGTGGCCAGCTTTGGAGTGAATGATCTCGTGTCGGCTGCTGCCGCCATTGCTCACGATCTCGTCGTGCAACAGCTGTTGCTGGCGCGCTGGGTACAGGCCATCAGAGCTGATGGAAAGAGTGAGCACCGGGGCCGAGATTCGAGCGAGTGCGCGCTGCAACCCGCCACGACCGCGCCCGACATCGTGGAGATCCATGGCTTTATTGATCACCAAGTACGAATTGGCGTCAAAGCGGCGAATCAATTTCTCCGCTTGATAGTCGAGGAATCCCTCAACCGCGAAGCGCTGCCAAGGAGCGAAGCCTCGGTCCATGACATCTTTTTCGCGACGGCCTTGTTTCGTGTCAATGAGTTCTTCGCTCTGATAGGTCAGCGTCGCTTGTTCGCGCGCGAGACCCAGCCCGAAGTGCGGGCCTTCATTGGGAGCAGCGTCGTAGTAGTCGCCGCCATTCCATTTGGGGTCAAGCGCGATTGCGCTTCGCTGAACGCTGGACTGACCAATCTGAAACGCGCTCGCCGCAACGCAGCTCGCAAGCGGCGCTAACGAATGCACGCGCTCGGGGAACATGATTCCCCACTCAAGAACTTGCATTCCGCCCATTGAACCGCCGATGACCGAGAGCCATTTCGCAACACCGAGCTCGTCGGCAACCGCCGCTTGAGTACGCACAATGTCTCTGATTGTTACGACAGGAAAGGACGAACCGTAGGGACGACCGGTTTCTGGATTCGTCGATGACGGGCCGGTCGTTCCCTGGCACCCACCAAGCACGTTCGTGCACACAACGAAGAAACGGTTGGTGTCGATGGCCTTGCCTGGACCAATGAGCGGATCCCACCAACCTTCGGTGGGATGACCGGGACCACTCGGGCCTGCTGCATGACTGTCGCCAGTCAGCGCATGACAAACAAGAACTGCGTTCGATGCATCGGCATTCAGTTCGCCCCAGGTTTCATAAGCAACAGTCACGCCCTTGAGCGAACCGCCGCCTTCAAGCTGGAATCTGCGGTCGGGATCAAACGCGACGAACCGCCGTTGACCCACAGGGTCACCGGGACGCCACGCGCCAGAGGCGGGTAGCGGGTCGGCGCTCAATGGCGCCCGACGGTTCACTTCGGTCAAAGCATCTCCTCGAACTGGTTGTTGCCGACACCGGAAGGTGCAAGCCGCATCCCCACCAAAGGTGGGTTGGCACCTTGGGTGTTCGCCCCAGGTTGCCGAGCCCGGAAAACCGAGCCACTCGTGATGTGAGGGCTAATGCTGCCAGCCCAACAGGGCCGAGGTCAAAGACCGGGGTTTTTCCCTTGGCGTTTCCGGCGCTTCGACCGGATGGTCCACCAGTCCAGGACCACCGACTGATCGTGTTCGTTCAGCCCATAGGCCGCCGTGAGGGTCCTGACTGCAGTCGTCAGCTGCCCTGCCCGGAGTTGTTCTGACCCTTCGTTCCACAGTGCGCGATCGGTGGGCAAAGGGAGTTGTGCAAGTTGCGTTGCGCTCAGCCGCACGGCTCCGGGGCTTCTCGCGGTGCCCGCCGCCTGACGTGCGGCCCACACCGACGCCGGGGGCGCAATCAATGCTGCGAGCAGAAGGTCGAGAGCGCCCGCGTCATCAGAACGAGGGAGAACCGAGATGACCGGAACCGATGGCCACAACATTCCGTCGTAATCAGCAACCGCTTCGATGACTCGAGTCTGCGTGGCCACCAACAGTTTCGGACGCTTGCGCAGTTCGAATGGCTTCGAAAGTTTCGCAACATCAACAACCGGCTCGGCGAACGTCGTTCCCGCAATCCGAGCCGCGCGCGTTCCCCATAACAACCTTGCTGGATCAATCAATCCGACAGTGATGAGTTTGGGGAAGTCAGCGCTTTCGCTGCCAATGCTCCCCCGCTCAACCGTTGCCGCCGCCACATCGTAGAACTCGTGGCGAAAACCGGCAGTGCAGTCTGCGAGCGATGAAAGTGGTGCGCCACCCAAACGCACCGAAGGCACACCCATTGCCTCAGCAGCGAGTTCCGTCCAGGTTGGAATAACGTCACTCTCGTTGTTGTGTGATCCGGCAACAACCGGTTTTGGCTTGCGAAGTACCGGTGCGCACACATGCACAGCCGCATCGAACAACTGATCATCGGGAATCCAGATCGATTCAAGTGCCGGGCTCACAAAATCGCGAACGATTGCACCGTCGCGTGCACCAAGGATCGAGAGCGGTTGTACGAACACCACCGATCCGCCGGGGCGAACTGCATCAAGCGCTCGTACGAGCAACACGCCAGCGGTATCGGTATAACCCGCAGGCCGACCAAGAATGCGTGCCGCGCCCGCAACCGCGCTTTGGTCACGCACTGTCGCCCCCGCAAGTTGACCACCAAATGGAGGATTCCCAACGACAACATCGAGATGCCCGTCGTTTGGCCACTGGTCGTTCAACGCGTCGCCCACAACGAAAACCGAGGGCAACTCGGCGGTAACTCCTTGCGCACGCGCCCAGACCAGCAGCTCGGTTCGCGCGAGGTCGAGCGCTTCAGGGTCGATATCCATCCCCCGCAAGCACGCGAGCGCATCAAATGGCGCGCGGCCCCGAGCCACAAGAGCATCGGCCGCAGCCAGCAGAAAGACACCGGCCCCGCAGGTGGGGTCGCAAACAGAGAAGGGAACCTCCGACGCAATCGCTGACAAATGCACAGCGAATGCACGTTCAACTAACTCATCGGCGATCGCCCGCGGCGTGTAGTGCACTCCGTCTCGACGCCGACGAGTCGGATCGAGCGAGGTTTCGTAGTCCCGACCGAGATCGGACACGTTCAGCTAGCGGTTGAGTCGGAGCGCGGATCCCAAGAAGCGAGATCGGCAAGACGTTTATCGTTCGAAAACACCTCAACAATGGGCTGATTGAGTTTGAGGCGCTTCAGCAAACGCTTGACCTCAAGTTCCTCGTTCCACATCACCAGCGTGGCAACAACACCCTTGGCGCCAGCGCGTGCAGTACGGCCCGAACGATGCAGGTACGCCTTTGAGTCTTCCGGTGGGTCGTAATGAATGACAACGTCGACTTCATCGACGTGAATGCCTCGAGCAGCAACGTCGGTAGCAACGAGTGCTTTCAACTTGCCGTCACTAAAATCTTTGAGCGCCTTTTCGCGCTGGCTCTGACGAAGGTCCCCGTGAATCGAAGCCGCATCGACACCCTCGCGACGAAGGTTGTCGGCAACCCGATCGGCAGCACGCTTGGTACGCACGAACACGATCGTGCGGTTGGAATTCAGAATGATGGTCGCCGCCACCTTCACCTTGTCCATATCGTGCACCTGCAAGAAGCGGTGCTGCATTTGTTCAACGGTGACCTGTTCGGAAACAACCTCGTGCATGGCGGGGTCAGTTTGGTAACGCTTGATAAGCGTGTCGACGACGCCATCAAGCGTGGCCGAGAACAACAAGGTCTGGTGTTGGCCGGGAACATGGCGAAGGATCCACTCAACCTGCGGAAGAAATCCCATGTCGGCCATACGGTCGGCCTCATCGAGCACAACTTGAGTGATGTCGTCGAGGAAGATTTCTTTGCGCTCGATCATGTCGATCATGCGACCAGGAGTGGCCACAACGATCTCGACACCTTTTTCGAGTTCGGCAACCTGCGTTTCCATCTTTGCGCCGCCATAGATGGCCGTGACAGTGACGTCTCGAACAACGCCCAGCGGTGCGAGCTCATCGCGAACCTGTGTTGCGAGCTCACGGGTGGGAACGAGAATGAGCGCTCTGGGACGACGCGCCTCGGCGCCCTTCACCTTTTCCAATAGCGGAAGACCAAAGGCGAGCGTCTTGCCCGAACCAGTCTTGGCCTTGCCGCACACATCGCGACCAGCGAGCGCATCGGCAATGGTGAGTTCTTGTACCGCGAACGGCGACATAATGCCGCGAGATTCAAGTACGGCAGTGAGATCAGGCGAGACGCCCAGATCGGCAAACGTTGTCATGAGGTGGCTTTCCAAGAGGGAGGATGCGACACCCCTCCGGATGCCGCCGGACGACCGACGGTCGTCCCAACGCCATCAATCCTACCGGCCGATACCTGAATGACCCATTCGGGAGCGATCCCTGCTCAGGACGCAAGCGTGAAGGCTTCGCCCTGAACGATCTGCACCGCAGCGGGGTAGCTAGGTTCATTTTGGGCATCGAAGGCAAAAGGACCGAGCACCGTTTCCACCGTTCCAATTTTGCTCAACGCAACCTGGATATCGGCAGACGACGCGGACTTCGCTTTCTTCAACGCAGCGAGCAATACCTGAATGGCGGCATAGCCCTGGGCGGCAAATGCGTCGGGTGCTGCATTGTTCGCCTTGGTGTAGGACTCGACAAATTTTTTCGAATTGGCATTGTTGGTGTTGATATTCCACGAACCAGACACGATGAGTCCGTCAGCCGCTGCACCTGACGACTTGAGCACCGCCAACGAGTTGAATCCGTTCCCACCAACACGAACTGCCTTCGAGGCAGCGGTTGCGACCAAGAAATCGCCAGCAGGGGCAGAACGCAAAGCAAAGAAGATCGCATCGGGTGATCCCGATACAGCAGCAGCCGAGATTGAGCTGACGGTGGTTGCACCGTCGACATACTTCTGCTCACTCGTAATCGTGATGCCATTTGCCTTCGCTGCTGAACGGAATGATTCCGCGGAACCAGTTGAATAGCCATCGGATGGTTCCCAAATCAGCACCGCGTTCTTCACGAACTTTTTCGATGCTGCGTATTTCACCGAAGCCGACACCATTGCATCTTCCGAAAGTGAAACTCGCCACATCAGGTTGCCGATCGCAGCCATATCAAGAGTGGCGTTGGTAACCCCGAGCACAGGGACACCAGCTGCTTGTGCAAATGGATTGGCAACAGCAGCAGCGGATGAAAGCGTCGGACCAAGCACAACGTGAGCGCCATCGGAAATGGCCTTTTTCATCGCTGTTGCTCCGGCCTGCACATCCGACATTTCGTCATAGGTGCGCAGATCAATTGATCCGTTCGCCAATTCGCTCACAGCAAGAGCAGTTCCGCTTTGCTGACTACTGCCCAACGGTGCGGCACTACCCGAAGTGGCCGCAATCGATCCAACAATCAACGGAGTCTTTGAACTCGTTGAAGAAGAGGACCCGCAGGCGACGCCAAGAACAGAAACAGCGAGCGTGAGAGCAAGCGCGGGAACAACACGAAAGTGACGCATAAGGGATTCAGGAAACCTTTGACTCGATGGCAGCGACGATTTCGTCGGCTTCAGGATCAACAGTGGGACGGAAACGGGTGACCGAACCATCGGCACCGACGAGGAACTTCTCGAAGTTCCACTGGACATCGCCAGCATCGCCGCCAGTGTCGGCGACAGCGGTGAGTTCGGTATAGAGACGATGACGATCGTCGCCGTTCACATCGATCTTCTCGGTGAGCGGGAACGACACGCCATAGGTAGCGGAGCAGAACTCGGCGATCTCTTCGGGCGTGCCCGGCTCTTGACCCATGAACTGATTGCACGGAACACCCAACACAGTGAACGAGTCGCCACCGAAACGCTTCTGCAAACGCTCAAGGCCTTCATATTGGGGGGTGAGTCCGCACTTCGAGGCCACGTTCACAACCAGAACGGTCTTGCCATCGGTATCGGGAAGGGCCGCACCATCGAGGGCGGTGAGATCGGAAAGGTTCATTTGGAGTCTTCTTTCTCTGGTTCTGTTTCAGAAGTGGTTTCGGGAGACCATACGTGACCGTCACGATAGGGCTCGTCGGTATCGCTTTCGCGCCGGCGAACGCCTCGGACAATGAACACCAGGATTGCTCCGCCAATTCCAATGATCGACATCCAGATGTTGATCCGAAACGGTCCAATCATGCTGGCGTCATCGATGCGCAGGGCTTCAATCCACAGACGGCCAGCGAAGTACAGACCTACATAGAGCGGAAGGATGTTGCCCGGCCGCATGACGCGCTTTTTGTCTACATAGAGAAGGAGTCCGCACAGAGCAAGGTTCCACAACATCTCGTAGAGGAACGTGGGTTGGAACACCGAAAATGCGATGTAGTCCAGCGGGCGATGCTGCACATCGATCTGCACACCCCACGGAAGGCTCGTGGGCTTGCCGAACAGTTCTTGATTCCACCAGTTACCTAAACGACCAATTGCTTGGGCCAACGGAATACCAGGAACAAGCGCGTCGATACCTGCCGACAGTCTCCAGCCCCGACGATGCGCGGCCCACAGTCCGACGGCAACACCAAGAGCGACGCCACCGGGGATTCCAAGACCGCCCTGCCAGATCTTGAACGCATCAAGCCAACGACCCTCGTAGGTTCGCCAGTCCGTTGCAACGTGGTAGATCCGCGCTCCGATGAGGCCTGCGGGAACGGCCCAAAACGCAACGACATACACGTCGTCGGGATCGCCACCACGCGCCCGCCAGCGTTTGCGGCCAAGTTCGACCGCAGCGAGAACGCCGAGGGCGATCATCAGTCCATACATTTGAAACGGACCGAGTTGGTTCGAGGACGGACTCGGGATTGAAGCAAGGAAAGAGTTCACAAGTTCACAGCGTTTCGTTGGAGATGGCGTAAAGGTCTTCGAAACCAGCAGTCACGGCGGACTCAAGCCCAAGCACACCAGGCAACAGGTTGTCGCAATAGAAGCGAGCCACGGTGATGCGAGCATTCAAGTACTCGGTGTCGCCAACGCCGGCGTCGATATCGGCTTTTGCAGCAAGCGCGGAGTCGGCAAGGTATCGAGCGCCCACCAGCAGGCCGAACATGCGCAGGAACGGCGTTGCTCCGGCAAGTGCGTTGCGAACATCGGCGATGCCATGTTCGGTGAGCCACATCACGGTGTTACGGACACAGGCCAACGATTCGTCGATGCGATCGCGAATACCGGCGAACTCAGAACCTGCAGCATCGAGACGAGCAACAAGCGAACTGATTTGTATGAGGTAGTCGTCCATGACTCCCCCAGCGCGCATCGGCAGTTTGCGCCCGACAAGGTCCATGGCCTGAATGCCGTTGGTTCCCTCATAAATAGAGGTGATGCGGGCGTCGCGGTAATGCTGCGGAACACCCGACTCTTCGATGTACCCCATTCCTCCATAGACCTGAATGGCCAGCGAAGTTGCTTCGATACCCATATCGGTCCCGAAACCCTTTGACACCGGAATAAGCAGTTCAACAAGTTCCTGGTTGCGTTGGCGAACATCTTCATCGGGATGATGCGCCGCCATATCAAGCGCGTGTGCGTTTACATAGATAATTGCTCGCAGCGCGTCGATGATTGAACGCATCGTGAGCAACATACGGCGCACATCGGGAAGGTCAATGATGAGACTCATCTCACCAGCCGGCGCGCCAGGTGCGCGGCCCTGGCGACGTTCCTGCGAATACTGCAACGCGTCTTGATACGCGCGCTCGGCCAACGACAAACCTTCCAGACCAACCGAAAGTCGAGCGTTGTTCATCATTGTGAACATGTAGCTCATGCCGCGGTTTTCTTCACCGATGAGATAACCGATGGCGCCGTCGTCTTCACCGAACGACATCACACAGGTAGGCGATGCCTTGATACCCATCTTGTGTTCGATCGAAACAACCTTGACGTCGTTGCGCGCTCCGAGTGAACCGTCATCGTTCACCAAATACTTCGGGACGATGAAACACGAAATTCCCTTTGTCCCTGCAGGCGCATCGGGAGTGCGAGCGAGCACAAGGTGCACGATGTTTTCGACCATGTCGTGTTCGCCGAACGAGATGTAAATCTTCGTGCCAGTAATGCGATAGGTGCCATCGGCTTGTGGCACTGCTTTGGTGCGCACGGCACCAACGTCGGAACCAGCTTGTGGTTCGGTGAGGTTCATAGTGCCAGTCCATTCACCGGTAATCATGCGCTTCAGATACTTCTCTTTCTGCTCTTCGTTGCCATGATGCATGAGCAGATCGATTGCACCTTGCGTAAGAAGCGGTGCCATCGAGAACGCCATGTTGGCTGACGAGATGAATTCCTGCATGACGATGCCAACCAGCCACGGGAACCCGCCACCGTCGTACACCTCGGGGAACGGAACCCCGCCCCAACCCGCATCGACATACTGGCGATACGCATCGATGAATCCGTCGGGAGTCCGCACCGTGTTAGTTGCAGGCTCGAACACCGAACCAACGGTGTCGCCAATTCGATTCAGCGGTGCGATGACCTCGGCGACAAAGCGGGCGTTCTCTTCGAGGACACCTTTGATCGTGTCGGCATCGAGTCCGGCAAACTCGGGCAGGTCACAGAGACCGTCGAGATCGACAAGGTGATCAAGGACGTAGTTGACGTCGCGTAACGGGGGTCGGTAGTCAGCCATCCCTCTAGGCTAGAGGCCATCGCTTGTCCCCTGCAGTGCCCTTAGGAGCCAACGGCAGGCACGATGAAATTCTGCGCACGATCGGTAATGGCAACCCACCTGAATCGATACGGTTCCAAGCCAGGAACGACCACTCGCACAACTGACACCTCAAATTCTCGGCCCAGTGGGAGTTCACGGGCCAGAACCGAATCGAACCCGGCCATTCGAAGTCCATCGAGGAGGAGGGCAACATCCCCATGAAATGTGCCCGTCGCTCTATCTGGGATGTCATCGACCGTAACCAGTTTCGAATTCGCGACGATCTCATCAGAACTAAGTACGTCGCTTCGCCGCAAGGCCTCGAAACCTCCACGCATCAGGTCGTCTCGCGCACCGGCAACAAAGACGGTACGAGCCTGAACCGCTTCTGTAACTGCACGAATCATCGCTATCTCGGGGTCAAGGTGGCACCCGTAACCACGGTAGGTCCCGACGCCTCCCCGATTCGACCAGACATCGGCGAGGAATACCGGTACACCCATTTCCGTCGGGCACCAGTAGATCGCGACATTTGAATCAGACGCCCAAATTTGTTCGCATAATCCGCCAATGATCTCTCCCTGCAGCGTGTTGAGATCCACCCGAAGTCGCTGTGCTCCTTTGGTCAAAGCGACCATCCAACAACTCGTCGCATCACGTTCTATGACCTCGTACAGCCCCGCGCACAATGCCTCAGCAACATGGTTACCAGAAGCGAGACCGTTTGAACTGCTTGCCCACGGCAAGCTCAACAACCCCGGTACCGGGTGCGGCATTAGCACCAAAGATTCGGGGACGAGAGTTGAAACGCCCGTGTTCAAATCCCACATTTCCGACCACGAAAACTCTTTGTCGCGGCGGATTGTTGCGTGGCTAAGAACCGGAAACCGATCAGGAGCAACCGAAAGTCGATCTCCGAGTTCATTGATCGTGCCAACAGCGTCGCAAACGTGATCTTCCTCGCCCACAAATCGCTCAATCGCTTCCATCGAAGCCGAAGTGGCAGCAGCAATAAGCGTTGCCCCCTTACCAGAATCAACAGCGAGAGTGCCAGAGCCCGGTCTCACGGAGATGGCAACAGGAATTCCAATCGTGTCGAGCCCCGTAATGTCGGCGACACGCGTGACCCCAGCCTTCGACAAATGCGGACGAATTCGCTCAAGAGTCTTCGCTGGGTCCATCGCCCGGTGGGTACCAGCAACAAATTGCTTGGAGGCACGAAACTCCTCGCCGGCAAGTCGAATCGGTGGGTGAAGATCATCCGTTTTCCCTACATCGGATCCATTGGACATCTTACAAAACCTGCCTTGTTGCGAGCGCGTAGAACGCTCCCTTGCGCTCCATCAGATCCTCATAGGTTCCGATCTCGACCACCTGACCTCCCCCGAAAACAGCGATGCGATCAGCGTTGACAACAGTCGATAAACGATGAGCAATCACTATGCGAGTGATTCCCAGTTCGGCGAGGTTGTGTGTCACGACACGCTGCGTAACGTTATCCAAGGCGCTTGTTGCCTCGTCAAGAAAAAGCAACCTCGGGCTTGATGCCAAGGCCCGCGCGATCAACAAGCGCTGAATTTGGCCACCCGAGAAGGCACCGCCGGTCAACGAGATCATCGTCTCCAGTTGCATCGGCATCGCTCGAATGTCATCCGCGAGAGAAACCAACTCGGCCAATCTCCACGCATCCTCAGCCGCGAGCACCGAGGCTCCAGCGAGATTTTGGTGAATGGTGCCAGGCATGAGATGACCGTCTTGCAGGACAACACCGATCTGTCGACGAACAGATTCGATATCGAGAGAAGCGAGGTCGCGATTGTCGAAGAGCACGGACCCAGTTTCAGCGGCCTCGAAACCAAGAAGAAGACGAATCAAAGTGGATTTTCCAGAACCAGAATGGCCCACGATTGCAAGCATCTCGCCGGATCTCACGCTGAGATCCAACTCATTCAGAACTGCGGGCATATCCGGTTGGTAACGGAACGTGAGTTTCGCAATATCAATATCGCCTCGGAGTGGGCCTGGGTCACCGCCACCGCCACCCGACTCGGGCTCATCGAACATCAATTCCGCAGCCCGCTCAATAGAAGGCTGAAGTTGAACCAGGGCGCCTATACCTGTGACTAGTGCCGCGATCCCGGCGATAAAGAGACTGAAAGTCGTTTGAAACGCAACAAAGGCTCCGACATCTTTACCCGAGTCTGTGAGCACCACACCGGCAAACAGAACCGCTGTGGACAACGTGCCCACCAAAGCACCGAACAAAACTTGGTGCGAAGCACGAACCGTCAGTTCCTGGCCGATTGCACCTCGGAAACGTTGCGCCCATGCGGCAAACGCTCGAGGTTCAGCACCAGCAACATGAAGTTTGGGGATTGCCTCAAGGACCTGCACAAGGAACCCGTTGACTTCGCCGTTCGCCACATCAACGGCGCGCTGCGCCCGTGAAACCCGAAGCGCGAAAAACAGCGAAACCACAAGAACAACGAGACCCCAGACCACAGCGACTACCGCCAAGGCAGGGATGTACAAGAACAGGATCACCACCGAAAAGAGGGCTGCCAAGATGATTGGCAGTGCACCGATGACAGACTGCTCGAACTGATCTCGTGCAACGTCAAGCGCCATGATGCGCATGACAAGATCGCCCGGACCAAGGCGCTTGAGCAGTGAGAGCGGGCTGCGCAGTACTCGTCCCCAAATCCCACGCTGCAGATTGAACGAAAACTCAGCCTCTAAACGAGCAGAAGCTGCAGTCTGCGCAATTTGAACTGGCAATACAGCAACCGCAGCAATCGCTAGAGCAATAAAGAGCCACTTGAGACGCGTGCGATCGCCGGAGGGGATGATCTCCCCAAAGACAACTCCAGATGCCAGCGGAACCGTAAGACTCACAGCTGCAACTACGAGAGCCCATAGAACGACACGGGCGACTTGTGACTTTTCACCACGAGCAGCGAATCGGAGAAGCGACCAAACGCCAATTCCTGCGGCCATTGGGGGCCTTGAAAGGACAAACGCGCGCGAGATAAGAGCCGGAGCTTCCGGTGATGATGCGTCAACTTCCTTGCCGTCCGCGTCAATGATGACGCCGCGGCGTGACCGAAGGATGAGAGCGAATGGGGTGCCGTCGGCCGCGAAACCGATCATCGGCTCAACGGTATCGATCCACCACTTCTCAGGAAGGTTTACGGAGCGGACAAAAAGTCCGGATGTCATTGCAAGAGAGCGAACCGCTGCGGTTCCCTCTCGACCGCGGAGTCCCCCTTTCGGTGGACGTATTGAGCAACCGATCTGCTCGGCGACGACCGAAGCAACGACGACCAACGGCTCTCGCGTCAGTCCGATCCCACTGACGAGATCTATCGCCGTGGTATGACCTACGAGCTTCCGAACTGCAGATGCTTCGATTTCCGCGAGGACTTTTGGAGCGCTGATGACCCTCTCTCTATCGACTTGATCCCGCCGCAACGTTGCATCAAGAGCCCCTGATCCGGCGACATGGAAAAGCCATTGCACCGAATCAACACGAACTCCTAACTCAATCTCATCCAACGGAAGCGCTAGGCGAATCTCTAAATCACTAGCGAAGACAAACAGATGCGAAGTGAGTGGGATTCCAGAAACCGGAATTGGGACTTCGGCAAGAGTCGCCGTCGAACCGACGGGCTGAATCCACAGAAAATGATCAATTCGATTTGCACCTACTCCCGAAGCGAATGCCGGATGCGACCTCCGGTCGAGTTGGTCGCTATCGGCAAGTGTCACTGATGAGGTAACGGCAGCCCCAAGCACGGAGAAGGTCGCGAGAAGCGCGTTTGAAATACTTTCCTCCGAAACTTCCGAGAGGGGAATCTCCTGAGACGTCGCATCGCGAACGACTAGCCACGCCCACCCCGATGGAGCAGGGCCCGGGTTGATCACCGCCGGGGCAGCAAAAGTAGCTACAGGAACTCGGCGAGCAAGTGATCCGTCTTCCTTGATCTCCGCGAGCAGAACCGTGGAATGTCCGAACTCCAGGAACACTGGAGATGAAGGATCGAACTCTGAAACTGGTTCGACGGGAATGACTTTGTTTTCGATACTCATTCAGAGACCAACTGCGAATAATCGCCACCAAGCGCCAGCAACTGATCGTGCGTTCCTGTTTCAACGACCTTTCCGTTCGACATCACGAGAATCAGATCCGCATCGCGAACCGTGCTGAGCCGATGCGCCACGATGATCGTTGTGCAACCCCTTCGATGCAACGCCGCATTAACTAATCCTTCGGTCTCGGCATCAAGGGCGCTTGTTGCCTCGTCAAGAAGAAGTATCGAAGGATTACGGATAAGAGCACGAGCGATCTCGAACCTCTGTCTCTGACCACCCGACCAGTTCGATCCGCCATTCGCTACAGGGGCGAGATACGACCCGGTCCGGGCCGAAATCGCGTCGTGTATTTGCGCGTCGACCGCAGCACGAACAATGTCTTCCTCTACAACATCTGGATCCCAGAGGGTCAGATTCTCGCGGACGGTTCCACTAAAAAGCGCGATGCGCTGATCAACCATGGCAATGGATTGACTCAGCACTGGGCGAGCGATGTCGGCACGGAGATTGCCATCAAATCTCACTTCGCCCTGCCATGGCTCATGAAGGCCTGCAAGGAGACGAACGAGAGTCGACTTTCCACTTCCCGAGGCCCCGACAACGGCGACACGCGCTCCGGGTGGTACATCGATACTGAAGTTTTCTACAAGCGGTGGCATCGTCGTTTTGTAACCGAACGAAACGTTGCGCATTGAAATCGAACCATCAAGTCGAGACGGCTCTCTTTCGGACAAAGCGAAACGTTGACGATGAGGATCACAACTCGGGTCACTTTCCTCATCGAGCACGTCATCGAGTCGTTGAACGAGATTTTGCATAGATTGCAGCATCCAAGAAAATCCGACGAGTTCTGAAATGGGACCTTGGAAGCTTGCGACGAGAACTTGAAATGCAACGAGGGATCCGATTTCGAGGGAACCATCAATTACCAGCAGCGCTCCGAATCCGAGAACCACCGCTGAGGTGAGCGACCTGAGCAAGGTTGGAACAGCGTTGCCGGCTTGAGTGCGAACTGAGATTTCTTGACGTACTTCGGCAACTCCAACTGCCAAACCCTCCCATCGAGCGTAGTAGTCACCTTCAAGACCACCAGCCTTGATGCTCTCAAGGGTGATTGCCCCATACATGGTTGTCTGTTGCAGCATCGCATTGCGCTGCATGAGTAATTGCGCAGCACTGCGTCGACGTTTCAGAGCTACACGAAGGGCGAAAAGGTTCCCCGATGTAAGCAAGAGCGCAATTGCAGCGAGTGGCGGACTTACGACAAACATCGCCGCGCCATAGACGACAACAACAATCACGCCGACCGAAACCGTGGCAAGCCTGCCAGTCAGAAGTCCGACAACCTCGCGGTTGTATTGAACCCGATTAGCGAGATCCGGTACTGAACGGGCGATAAAATATTTCTCGGGTAGACGGAGTGCTTTGTGAACGAATGACGATGAGTCAAAAATCGTCATTCCGATGTTTGCCCTAATTAATATCTGTTGCTGAAACCACATAATCAGGGCTTGAAGCACAACGATAAAGAGGAGCCCGACTATCAGACCAAAAGCTTGACTTGAACGTCCTCCGATAAGCACTTCTTCGAGAAACACCTTCGAAATAACCGCTACCGCTAATCCTGGAACTGTGGCCAAAAGGCCTAGGACTACCACCGCAATGACTTCGTTCAAAACGCGCGTCACGCGCTTTAAGATCCCCAGATTAGGGCGGGGCTTGTTTCCACCCTTCTCGAACGACTCTGTGGGACGCAGAATGAGAGCGACGCCCGAATAGTCTTTTTCAAGTTCTTCTGTCGTGACGAAGCGCTGACCTGATGCGGGATCATTCAGCCTCGCTCCACCCTCAACGACTTCTTCAAGAACCACAAAGTGATTGTTCGCCCAAAACAAAATGACTGGGTAGCCGTACTTGGCAAGTTTCGCAGGCCGCAAGAGACTGCCGTGACCATCGAGACCGTAGGAGCGCGCAGCTCGAAGAATTTCCGCCAAGCTGGTTCCGTCTCGCGAAGCACCACATGCATCACGAAGTTCGCTGAGCGGCACCCATTTCCCATAGTAGGCAAGCACCATCCCGAGCGACGCCGCTCCACATTCTGTGACTTGCATTTGCAGATAGGTGGGCACATCGGCGCGTTTCGTGCTCCCCATGGACGCCGTGCCCTTCTTCTCGGCTGACGAAATTGTCGCGGTCATTAGCCGAACGCTTTCGAAGCGATCGACTGACGAGAAACGGCGATAAAGGCAACTCCATTGGACGCCAGGTAAATCTGGTCCGGTGGTCCGTTTCCAATCGTCCAGGCAAAGCCCGACGGGGTATCGGCCCGCTCTACGTCGATTGCAATTTCATAGAAGGGACCTTGTTGGTAGGCAGCATTGGCCTGAGTGTCCGGCAAAATTTGACGCAAACGGCTGCGTAAAACTGGGGTCGCGGCGACGAAAGACAATGTGCCCTTCATGCGCCCGTACGTCTGCGGATTCGCCGTTGGGAATTGGATTGTTACTGATTGTCCGATTTCCAATTGGCCCAACTGTTCAGGTCTCACAAACCCAATCGCTGCAGCTTGATCAGAAAAGTCGAGTGGAGCCAAAACCACCAACTCATCCCCGGCAGAAGCAACTTGACCTTTCACAGCGTCGATACCAGCAACAAGGCCCTCAACCGGCGCGACAACCGATTGCTCTCCCACGCCGGTGAGGATCGTCACCAGCGGCTGTCCGCGCTCCACGAACTCACCTTCTTCGACCAGAATTTGATCAATTACGCCGGCCTGCATTACCCGTGCCGACGAAAGACCTGACCGAGGCACGAGCGAAACACCCGTCTTCGTGGTTTCAACGGTTTGAGCGACAAAACTCCAGACAACGAGCGCAGACACCAGAAGCGTTAGACCTCCAACACCAAGCCACATCCGGCCGCCGGTTCGCTTGAAAACAGAATTCACCTGTTCAAGAGGATTTGCCACTTCACCAATTGCGCGATCCTCGAAAGATTGTCCCGTGGACTTCTCAGGATTCGATTCCGGATCGCTGCTTGTGATCTCGCTCAAATGAAAGTCTCCTCTAAAGCAGGTGTCGCTGATTCATTTACGACAAGAACGATGTGGGAAAACCTGCCCTTGAAAGGTTCGATCTCGGAGATGCTCAGATCACACGACGCCACGAGATCCCGCCACTGTTCCATTGTTCGAGAACTACCGCCAGTTCGAACAAGGTTCAGGAGGTCAACATAGGTTGACGCAACTCCATCGTCGAGAATCGAGTCGATCAGATGGATTTCCCCACCTTCGTTGATCCACCCTCGCACTTTCGAAAGAAGTGCGAACGCGTCATTATCAGAAAGAGTGCAGAACACTCGAGTGATAATGATTCGATCGGCACGCTCGACAAAGTCATCCGCCGAGTAGGCATTTACCGATGTTCCCTCTACGGCGGCGCAGGCACGATCAACCACCGATGCCTGCTCCACAAGACTGACCCTCGCGGATGGACAGCGGACCGAGAGGAGAGTGGCAGTTCGACCCAGTCCGCCTCCAACGTCGACGATGTGTCCGGCATAGGTGGGCTCGAAGAGCCCAGCGATGAACTCGTCTTGACCTAAAGCCCACGTGGCGGCAGAAAACGCTAGATCTGCATCAGCCGATGGTTGATCGACTCGAGGGTCTTGTCCTCGGATGACGTCCGCGAGTTTCAACGCAACTGGAAGTGTCACCGACCGGAGGTCACGGGCATAGACGGCCAACGAGGCAGGGTGGTCGGAACGGAAAACGTCGCCGGAGAGTGAAAGCGACCAAGTTCCATCTTCGCAAGCGACGAGTCCTAAGCCATGAACCGAACGGAGTAAACGAGCCATTCGTTCCGGGTCGGCATCGCAGGCTGCCGCAATTTGCTCGGTTGATGTGTGGCCAGAAGCAATCGCATCAGCGATACCAAGATCCGAAAACGCCAGCACAATCGATGTCGTTTGGTGCGACTCCAAAAGCGAATGCGCTGCGAGCGCCGCAGAACGCTTCGCGAAATCAGAAGTATCGATCTCGGCCTTCTCGTCATTCCCAAAAATCCTTGCAAGCCGTTGGCGCCGAGCATCAGCTTCCTGACGAGCAGCCGAAGCATCGAGAAGCGCAGTCAGAAGTCCACTCGTCGACTCGAAGCCGTGGTCCGCCGCCGTCGTTTCGAAGTCAACGTGTACTTTCCAATTTGTTGCAATTACGTGCCGGATCAGCAGATCCCGCAAGGATTCATCGTCGCGTGGCCATTCCATCGGGGTTGTGGAATCAGCCAGTTGACGCCTGCGCGTCGCCGCCTTCACCGCATCTACATAGCGGTTCTCAATTCGCAACTGATCACGAATAATTTCACGATTGCCCCCATAGAGCCGGACGTCTAACGCCCAACGTTGCATGTGGCGTCGTAGAGCAAGATCGCGAAGGAACCGATCGAAATCCCTGGTCGTCAAGTCGTTCGCCCTCGCCCATTCAGCGATTTTGTCGTCCTCAACTCCAATCGAAGAAAAGAATCGCGAGGCCTCGCTTGCGATCTCTGCCTCGGTCAGTTGAACCCCCGCCTCGCCTGCATACTCAAGAACCGCCGCTCGATCGAGGGCACGTTGAGAAAGTTGTTCAAAGTCAGGATCATGCAATGCGACATCGTTGACGAGTTGATAACCACGTAACGGATGAGAGGCACTTTGCAACGTGGTGTCGGTAGCCACCATCGCTCCACCGATTCGCCCCAAAAGGTGCAACGGCTCTTCGAAATTGGGCCTTGGAGCCGTCGTTGCGTTGGCCGCCATCGTCATTGCCTCAATCGCATCAATCTTTTTCTGGTCAACAAAGTGATCAACAAATGCATCAACGAGTTGCTCCGCATCGGATCGACCTTGTTCCCGGAGCTGCTGAACTAGTGCCCTGCGCGACCTATCAGTGAAGTGGAGCGCTTCGGCCCCTGCCAGTAACGCACTGCATCCAGCATCGTCGACAATCCCACGATCTCGAAGGGAAGAAATAGTGGCCCACACGTTCACCATTGGCCATGTGAATGGACGCCAACCGTTTTCTCCGTCAGCGTGTAACAGGGCGACATCTGCATCGGACGTCAGAAACTGATTGGCATAGTGCCGATACACCTCGCCGACGCCTTCCATCCCGAATCGGTCAAGCTCCGCAGCCCGCAAGGCGCCCATCGACGATGCGCCAAACACTCGAACGCCGTCGTGCAGCGCGAACAAGATCTCCTTATGCCACACCGAAAGGGTTTGCCCGAACTCGCCGTCGATCATCACAACCACGTCCGGGCGATACCGATCGACTGCGCTAAGAAGATCCCCTTGGCACACAGGCGGTAACAAAATCGCATTCGGAGCGATTGCCTGGGCGTCATGATGCGCGAGGCTCGGGCCGAGAAACGCCACGATCACAGGATGTTCTTCAGCGCTCAACGCGACCACAGAGGTGCAAATCGGGTACCCATTTCTGCGCCGATTGACGGAGGAACTCCAACAACAGGAGAGCCAACATGACCGGCCGACCCAGACATGCAACGTTCAACGTGCGGACAGCGGCTCAACCAGAAAGCCAGCATAGAAGTCACCAAGCCGCCGCGGCGGCCACCACTACAGCGACGGTGGCAGCCACTCCAGGGTGAATGGTGTCGACGCCTCCGGCAATTGCCGCCAGTTCTTCCTCAGTGAGTTGATCACCAAATCGATCCACGAACGCATCGCGAATCTCATCAGGCGTCGCATCAAACCCCGCCGCAACAACCGCAGCCTGCACCGCAGCCTGATCATCTTTCAACGATTCCAACTCGGCGGCAAACGCCTCATCAGACTCCACACGATCCATAAACGCTTCTGCCTGCTCAACCGACATCTTCTTTGTTCCTTTGCTCGTTGTTTTGAATCTGACCGAATGGTCAATCGAACTTCAAGGTTGCACGATCAAGGCCACCACTCGGACACCAAAGTCCAACCGGAAAAACGGCCGATAAGAGTCAAATAGCCGCCGCGGCCGCGCCAACTAGACCAGCGACTATAGCAATATTGACGATAAAATTAGGATCCGTGGGGTCGATGCCTCCGGCGATGGCCGCTAGTTGTTCCTCAGTGAGCTGATCACCAAATCGATCCGCAAACGCATCGCGAATCTCCTCAGGCGTCGCATCAAACCCGGCCGCAACAATCGCAGCCTGCACCGCAGCCTGATCATCTTTCAACGATTCCAACTCGGCAGCAAACGCCTCATCAGACTCCACACGATTTATAAACGCTTCTGCCTGCTCAACCGACATTTTCTCTGTTCCTTTGCACGCTGTTTTGAATCTGACCGAATGGTCAATCGAACTTCAAAGCGACACAATCATCGCCACCACACATGCCCTGCAGACCAACTGGAAAAGCGGCCGATAGAGCTCAAAGAGCCGCCGCGAGTGCCGCACTGCCGACGATGACGGGGACAGCACCAATAAGCCCAATCTGCCAGTCGTCGACGCCTCCGGCAATGGCCGCTAGTTGTTCCTCGGTGAGCTGATCACCAAATCGATCCACAAACACATCGCGAATCTCCTCAGGCGTCGCATCAAACCCGGCCGCAACAATCGCAGCCTGCACCGCAGCCTGATCATCTTTCAACGATTCCAACTCGGCAGCAAACGCCTCATCAGACTCCACACGATTTAT
>JBILIB010000029.1:0-19746 GCA_044350215.1 Acidimicrobiales bacterium | reverse complement strand
AACCGACCGCAGATCGATGCAGTCGCCGGTAACTGGTCCATAGACGAAGGAGATCCGACCGACTCCGGCTTCAGGCTCGAGAGTCGTCGTTGTTGCGGGGCCAGGAGCGGTTGTGGTTGTGCTGGCAGTGGTCGAAGGAGTCGCGGAACTCGTTGATGACGAAGAGCAGGCCACGAGTGCGAGCGATGCAAAAACGAGGGCGGCAGCGATGGCGTTGAGTCGAAGGCGTTTGGTCATGATCAGTAGGCCGCAGGGAGGAGTCGAGCGATGTTAATGAAGGCAAAGAACATCATGACCAAAACAATCGGTGTGCCGATGGCGTAGGTGGTGAGGAACTTCCGATCTCTAAAGCGTGTCACGCGCTGTGCCCGTTCTCGCAGCAGTGACGGTGTCCAGAAGTGGGCCAGCCACCAAGTCCCGAACCATACGAGCCCCGTGAGGAGTGACCACGCGATTGCGGCCGGCCAGGCCGAGGAGTCTCCACCCGCGAGCACATCAGCTGAAGCATCGGTGGTAACCCCGTCGTAGACGGGGATCGGGGTCGCTGGCGCTGGATTTGAGGCGAGGGTTGCGGTCACCACGATGCGCTGCGCGGCGCTGAACTTTGGATGGCAAGACATGAGGGTCAAGCGGTTCCCGACGTTTTGGTCGAGGATGAAAAGATCTTCGGGCGACACGATGATGTGGCCCGAAGCTGTCCCGTCTTTCGGATCGATGTAGGTATCGACCTTGTAGGTGAAGGTTCCTTGCAGCGTTTGCACCGTGATTATGTCGCCCGGCACAAGCTCATCAATGCGATGAAACGGTGCTTGATACGTAGTGCGGTGCCCAGCAACTGAGGCATTACCTGGTTGGCCGGGCAGCGGTGTCTGTGGAAAATGTCCCGGGCCTTTTTGCAGCCATTTCAGGTCAACGCCTTGCACCATGACGAAGTCAGAATTGATGGTCGTCATTGTGATTCGCGCAATGGGGTCACCCGGCTCAGGGATCGGCAGGTCGGCCGTAGCGGTGACAACAGGTTCTGTCTCTGTAGGAGCTACCTCCGTAGGAGTTGGCGGCGGCGTGAACTCGGCGATCTGGGTGTTGAACTTGTTCGTGAGGTTGTCCTGAGCCCGAGCCGTGGACAGGCCCGTTCCCCAAAGTTGGTAAGCAACGAACAGCAAAATCACGACGCCGCCGCGCATCATGAACCGCCCGATTGCTCCCACGATGGTCCACAACTGCACGTGAGAACCCTAGCGAGGCTGGCCGCTTGGTCTCACGGCGGGAGCGACCGCTACCCTCAGGTCACCCCATGGAGCTAGATGACCCCACATTCCGGTTCGGGACCGAGCCCGTGGTCCACCTCCGCGGGGCAGTGGCCCTGCTCGGCCGATTCCCTGCCCTCGCCGGTGTCGATCTCGATGTCGACCGCCGCCGCATCGTTCTTCTGCGCGGCGCAAATGGGGCGGGGAAGACCACGTTGTTGCGTGCCCTGGCCGGGTTGGTGCCGATTACGTCTGGTGAGGCAGTTGTTTTGGGCGTCGACCTTCGAGATGACCGCCGCGCAGTGCGGCACCGGGTTGGGTTGCTGGCGCACGGAACCGGCCTCTATGACGAACTCACTGTTGCCGACAATGTTTCTTTCTGGACGCGAGCAGCGCGAGCCGATACGGCCGATGCCGAAGCGGCAATGACACAACTTGGTCTCGATGGTCGATTGCGCGATGTCGCGGTTGGCCGTTTGTCGACTGGTCAGCGACGGCGAACTTCTCTTGCCTGTTTGCTGGCACGACGTCCCGAACTTTGGCTACTTGATGAACCGCATGCCGGCCTCGACAAAGATGGACGCGACATCGTTGATGCCCTCGTTCGCGATGCAGCCGCAGCTGGAGCAACGATCATCCTGAGTTCTCACGAACTCGACCGCTCAATCGAGCTTGCTGACGAGATCGTGACGCTCGGTGGCGGCGTTGCTCTCGATGAAGGCGCAGGTGGCGGTGATGTTCATGTTGACTGACGCATGGCTGATCGCTCGCAAGGATCTCAAGCTTGAGATTCGCTCGCGGGTAGCGATCAACCAGGTCATGCCTTTTGCCCTCCTCGTGCTGGTGCTGTTCGCCTTCGCTCTCGATCCCGACCGTGGACTTCTTGAAAAAGCCACTCCGGGCCTCTATTGGATCGCAGTACTTTTCAGCGGCCTGTTAGCGATGCAGCGGGCGTTCTCTCTCGAAGCAGCCGATGGTGTGACCGATGCACTCCGGCTTTCAGGGTTATCCCCGGCCGGCATCTATCTCGGTAAAACCCTTTCGGTAGCGGTCCAATTGCTCGTTCTTGAGGTCCTTCTCGGTATCGGAGTAGCTGTGCTTTATGGCACGTCAATCACCGGCTGGCTTCTACTACTAGCCACGATCGTGGTCGCGACCGCGGCGATCTCGACCGCCGGTACCCTCTTTGGCGTGGTGGCAGCGGGTCTCCGAGTTCGTGAAACCCTCCTTCCACTTCTACTGTTGCCAGTACTCGCTCCGGTGTTAATCGGAGCGACTCGTGCCTTCGAGGCAGCGCTCAGCGGAACACCGTCAGAGGGCTGGCCGTGGGTTGGATTGATGAGTGTGTTCGCTGTTGTGTATGCGGTGGCTGGAATCTTCGGATTCGGCCCTTTGATGGAGGAATCGTGACCACCGAGACCGTCGGGTCAGTTGAGGCCAGCGCTAGTGGGCCGACCTCTACCGGTTCGCGCACCACAATGGTTCTCGGCATTGTCACGCTCATTGCACTCGGAGTACTCGTGCTCTTTGGGCTCATCTTGAGCCCGGCCGACGAGAGTCAAGGCGATTCAGTTCGGATCATGTACGTGCACGTGCCGTCGGCGATACTTTCCTACGCTGGTTGTTTCCTGACCGCGATCGGTTCGGCCGTCTTCTTATGGCGTAAGTCGCAGTGGTGGGAACTCGTTGCCTACGCAGGGGCGGAAGTCGCTGCGCTGTTTACGGCGTTCACCCTCATCACCGGCATGCTCTGGGGTCGACCCACATGGGGCGTTTATTGGGTGTGGGATGCGCGACTTACCTCTGAAGCACTGCTCATGCTTTTGCTGCTCGGGTATCTCGCGGTCCGCCGCCTTTCCGCTGATTACGAAGTCCGTGCCAAACGCGCAGCAATCATCGGGCTCCTACTGGTGCCGAACATCGTGATCGTGCGCCAATCAGTTCAGTGGTGGCGCACCCTGCATCAAACCCCAACTCTCTCACTCTCTGGTGCAGAGATTCAGGGCTTGATGCTCTTTTCTCTCTTCACCGGTTTTGTTGCGATCACGCTGGTTTTCATTTGGATGGTCATCCACAGATTCCGGGTCGCGTGGCTCGAAGAGCAACTCGAAGCTGAAGGTCTTGACACCGCAATCGCTGAACGACGCGCCGAAGGAGTGATCTCGTGAGCACCACGGTCGACATTGCGCAAGCCACTGGAACGTGGCCGTTTGTGGCCGCTGCGTGGGCTGTGGTGTTTGGCGGCATGGGCGCCTACGCGCTTGTCACGGTTGTGCGCGGTCGTCGTTTAAGCAAGCAGGTTCCACCGGAGAAGCGTCGATGGAGCTGACGCCGCGTACCGGTCCCGAATCTGAAGATGGCGTTGCCGCCTCGGCCGCGCCTCGCAAGAAGCGTCGAATGAGTCGTCCGGCGATAGCGGTTCTCGTCGCGGTCATCGCAGTCGGAGGTTATGTCGTGGTGCAGGCGCTCGGAAGCGCTACCACCTTCTATCGAAATGCCGACGAAGCAGTTGCACAACGTGAGTCACTCGGTGTGAAGCGGTTTCGTCTGCAAGGGACCGTTGTTCCCGGAACCATCGTGCAAACCGGCGACGGAGTCACATTTGAAATCGCGTACAACGGCGTGCCAATAACCATCCAACACGTTGGCGATCCGCCCGAAATGTTTAAGGAGAATCAGGCGGTTCTACTCGAAGGACATTTTGTGGCCGATGGTTCAACCACCTATGACTCAGACCTCATGATCGTCAAGCACAGCGAGGTCTACAAAGCAGAGGAATCCGACCGACTCAACCAGGCTGAGATGAACGGAAACGTTCCTGTCACCTCGGTTCGGAGCGGCTCGTGAATCTCGCACTTGGACGTGCAGGAATCACTCTTGGTTTTGCTGCGGCGATTCTTGGTGCCGTCACGGTTGGTTACGGACTGATCCGTCATCGTCCCGAACTTGTCCGGCTGTCTCGTTGGTATGCAGGGCTGGTCTTCCTCGGAGGACTCCTCGCTGCGATTGCGATGGAACGAGCACTCATTACGCGTGACTTCACGGTGCTCTACGTCGCCGATAACGGTTCGACGAAAACCCCGGCGCTCTACAACTTTGCAACGTTGTGGGGAGCTCTCGAAGGTTCGATCATCCTTTGGGCGCTCATTCTCGGTGGCTACCTCATGGCGGTTGTGGTGAAGTTCCGCAAGCGTCTTGCCGATCCGCTTGTTGGTTGGGCGATTTTCACGATGCTTATCGTCTGCATTTTCTTTTTCTGGATGTTGGTTGGACCGGCCAATCCGTTTAAGAGCTTCTCCCCACCGGCTGGTTTCGATGGTCCAGGGCCAAATCCTTTGTTGCAGAACCATCCGCTTATGGCGTTCCATCCGCCGATGCTGTACCTCGGTTATGTCGGGTTCACCGTTCCGTTTGCTTTCGCTATCGCTGCGTTGATCACGGGTCGCGTGGGCGAAGGATGGTTGCTGGCCACTCGTCGTTGGACGCTCATTGCTTGGGGTTTCCTCACCGCGGGCATCATTCTCGGATCCTGGTGGTCCTATGAAGTTCTTGGCTGGGGCGGCTACTGGGCGTGGGACCCAGTAGAAAACGCGTCTTTGATGCCATGGCTCACCGGCACTGCGTATTTGCATTCGGTGCTTGTGCAGGAACGCCGTGGCATGTTGCGGGTTTGGAATATCTCGTTGCTGTGCGCAACGTTTGCGCTGACGATCCTTGGCACATTCATCACTCGATCTGGCGTTATTGAATCGGTCCATGCATTCACCACGTCGGGAATTGGTCCCGCAATCATTTCCTTCTTTGCTCTTATCGTGCTGTCAACTGTTGTGCTCATCGGATGGCGCGGCGATCGCTTGAGATCACCTGGCCGAATTGATTCTCCGTGGTCGCGCGAAGGGGCATTCCTTGCGAACAACGTTCTGTTTGCGGCCTTCGCATTCGTAGTCCTTCTTGGCACGTTGTTTCCGTTGGTTGTTGAAGCAATCAACGACGATCGAATTTCGGTTGGAGTTCCGTATTTCAATCGAATGACGATGCCGATTGGATTGACGCTGCTTTTCCTTATGGCGATTGCCCCGGTTCTTCCTTGGCGCAAGGCCAGCGGAGAGTTGTTGCGCCATCGATTGATTTGGCCTGCGTGGATCGGTGTTGGTTCGTTGATCTTCGCGGTCGTTATCGGCGCGCGCGGCTTTGCTCCGGTGTTGGCATTCGGGCTCGGCGGATTTGCTGCAGGCTCGGCGGGTCGCCAAGTTGTGCTCGCTACTCGGCGTCAGGGCTGGCGTGGTCTTATTGGCCGAGCAAACGGCGGGATGATTGTTCATCTTGGCGTGGTGATGATCGCCGTGGCGTTTGCGGCAAGCAGCAGTTACGTTCGACAAGCCGAGTTCACGCTTACACAGGGGCAATCCGCGCAGTTTGCTGGTCACGAGTTGGTCTACGTGGGTCAGAACACCAAGCAAGAGTCCGCCAAGATCGTGGATCAGGTTCTCATCACTATCGACGGCACTGGTCCTTGGGCTCCATCGCTCAACAAATTTGCGAACGGCAACCAAACAATTGGAACGCCTTCGGTTCGTACGACCTTTACCGATGATGTGGTCTTGTCAGTCATCGATATCAAAGGTGGCGAAAACGGTTCGGTGACCATTCGCGTCACGGTGCAACCGCTCATCATGTGGCTATGGATCGGTGGTGGAGTGATGGCGCTCGGTACGCTGCTCGCAGTGTTCCCTGGCCGTCGCCGCAATCCGCTCGATGCTGTTTCTGCGCCGGTAGCGGTTGAGCCTCCAAAAGATACGACCGGGGTCACCGTATGACGGCCTCATCTGGCGAGGCAGTGACCCCACGAGGCGGCAGCAAGCTCGCGCGTAATGCAGCGATTGTCGTTGGCGTTGTCCTTGTTGCGCTTATTGCACTTCTGGCTACGCGTGGCACAAGCACTCCCATTTCGAGTCAGATCGTTGGTCAAGCAGCACCAGACTTCACCGGAGCGGATCTGGACGGTTCAACCTTCCGAATGGCTAATCATCGGGGTGAGTGGGTGCTGGTGAACTTCTTTGCAACGTGGTGTACGCCTTGTCGCCTCGAGAATCCACAGATCCAGCAGTTCGTCGATTCACATAAAGGTGACCCGGTCCAAGTGGTGAGCATCGCCTTTTCCGACGATGCCGATTCCATTCGTGACTATTGGGTCAACGAGCGCAATACGTGGCCAGCCATTTCGAACGACACAGGTTTGATCGCCCTTAACTACGGGGTGACCAAAGTTCCCGAGTCCTACATGGTTGCACCCAGCGGCCTTGTGGTTGCGGGCTTCTTTGGTGGGGTCACCGCCGCCGGACTCGACAAGGTCATTACAGATAACGGCGGAATGGCAGTTGCGGGGACGGGGACGGGGGCCAAATGAGTTCGCAGTCGGTATTTGCGAAGGGGTCACCGATTCGTCGCTGGGGCCCGTGGATCGCGGTTGCTGTCATTGCTTTTTCGGCCCTCTCAGTTGCGGCCTTTGGATCTCGCTCAGCTCCAACCGCACAAGATCGTGTGAGTTCGATTTCTCGAACGGTGAAGTGTCCGGTGTGTTCTGGCGAATCGGTTGCTGAATCGAATGTTCCTGCCTCGCAGGAAATTCGTCGCCAGATCGCCGAGCAAGTCCAACAGGGACAGTCCGACGACGAGATTCGATCGTTCTATGCAGCAAAGTACGGTCAAGCGATTCTCCTGACGCCGTCGGCCTCTGGAGTAAACGTGTTGGTGTGGATACTGCCAGTCGTTGCGCTTGCTGTTGGTATCGCTGCGCTGGTCATCGTGTTCCGGCGGTGGTCGTCAATGCCGCAAGAGCGCGCAACTGACGAAGATCGTGAACTCGTCGCGTCCGCACTTCACCCTGAAGAAGGGGCCGACCCGAATGACCCGCATGGCGAGGGAGCATCGCGGTGACGACGCCTACAGGCGGAACCGCTGCCCGTCGCGCGGCGCGTGAGGCAAGCGCGACAACTTCCTCCAAAGGGAAGTCGGCGCCCAAGTCGGTATCGGTATCAGCCCGACGCCGAGAACTTGATCCCGATGCCTTGGCTGCGCTTGAGGAAGAGCGCGATTTCCTCCTTCGGTCTCTTGAGGACCTCGAACGCGAGTATGCAGCTGGCGATGTCGATGATTCAGACTTCGAGGAACTCAAAGACGATTACACCGCGCGCGCCGCAGCCGTGATCCGTGCGATCAAGGACAGAACTGAAGCGGTGAAGTCGCTCCGTCCGCAACGCAACTGGCAGCGAACTGCACTTGGCCTCGTTCTCGTCGGGACGATGGCGGTTGGTGCAAGTTGGGTCATGTTCCGTAATGCAGGTACAAGAGCGCCGGGCCAAGGATTAACTGGCGATATTCGTCAGGACAGCTCAAATTTGATACTCCAAGCGCAAGGTCTTACTGGGCAAGCACAAGCCTCGTTACAGGCGGGCGATTCCGCCAAGGCCATCAAGCAATTCGAGTCGGCCGTCCGGGCCTATGACAAAGCACTCGAGATCTCACCTGAAAACGTTCAGGCCATGACCTATCGAGGTTGGGTTCTGCACACGATCGCTCTTTCGAGCGAGCCATCAGTTGCTGCTGAGTTCGATCGGCAGGCTCTCGAGTATCTCGACGAAGCCATCGCAACTGATCCCTCCTATTCCGACGCTCGTGTTTTCCGTGCAATTCTCGAACGCAACGCCGGCGATTTTGTTGCGGCGAAAGCCGATCTTGATGCGATCGACATAAATGCCATTCCGATGTACATGATTCAGATGGTTAACTCGTTGAAGGACGAAGTTGCTGCCGGACGTCGTGACTAACTGGTGCTAGGCCGAAGGCGGAACATAGCGGCCAAGAAATGGCCGTCCGTTGCGCAATTCGATAATCCAGGTCGAACCCTTTTGATCGATGAGAGGGCCATCGGTGTCCATCCCGTCGGCGACGAGGCGTCGAAGTAGGTGGGGGATGAGGTCACCGTGACTGCACGCGACTCCGTCGAACTCATCAAGTTCAAGCAGGATTCGATAAGCCTCATCTGTTTCGGCACCTTCGGCGAGTGCCTCGGAACTCTGCACCGTCAACTCAAATTTCCGGGCGAGTGGCTCCATTGTTTGCATGCATCGGACATAGGGACTCGAAACGATCCGCCCTACAACGAGATCACCAACAACATGGGTAAGCGCGTCGGCTTGGGCGTTGCCGCGTTTAGATAACGGTCGGAAGCGGTCTTCGGCTGTCCACTCGGAGCGCTTCCCGGCGTGAGCATGGCGAGTAAGGAAAATCGTCACAAGAAGAACGTAGTCAACGAAATCACTGTTGTTTGCGCAAGGTTAAAAAGTTCATCGAATGGCTACGCGCTAAGTGATCGAAGTTCACTCACTACTTGTGGCAGGTGCTCGCAGAGCGCATTGATGTCGTCGATTGTGGAGTTATGTCCGACGGAAACCCGTAGCGATCGTTGAGCGTCGACGCCCATTGCCTCAAGGACGGGTGATGGCTCGAGTCCCTCGGATGCGCATGAACTGCCAGAGTGCAAAGCAATACCGAGCCGATCGAGCCCAAGAACGACTCCTTGTGGTTCAACGCCTTCAACAGCCAGACATATCAAGTGTGGGAGTCGGTCTGGGGACTCAAGCGGACCCAAAAGCGAGATGCCAGGTGTCGTTGTTAATCGTTCGACAGCGGTTGCGAGAAGGTTGCGGTTGCTTGAAGCCTCGGAGTCGAGAGTCGATTCATCGAGTTCAGACGCCACAACTCCTAGTGCGATCGCTGCGGAAACGCTCTCGAGTCCCGCGCGTCGTGAACGCTCCTGCTCGCCACCAGCGAGGAGCGGCTCGATGCGAAGTCCCTGGCGGACCCAAAGGCCACCGACTCCGGGTGGGCCGCCAAACTTGTGTCCGCTGAATGACAGAAGGTCAATGCCGAGATCCTTTGGATCTACGGCAACGTGCCCAACGGCTTGTGCCGCGTCAACGTGAAGAAGGATTCCGCGATCTGTGCAGGCAGCCGCGATTTCCGCAACGGGTTGCAGCGTTCCAACTTCGTGGTTGCCCCACTGAAGGTGGGCGAGAGCTGTAGTGGGGGTGAGGGCATCGATGAACGCGTCGACGTCAATACGACCGTATGAATCGACGCTGACAATGGAAACAGAACCGCCAAATGCGCTCGCGAAAAGTTCGCTTGAGCGTCGAACTGCTGAGTGTTCAACCGCCCCAAACACGATGTGGGGCGGCGAGCCCTTCTCGACACATCGACGCACCGCACCCCATGTTGCGGCTGTGATTGATTCTGTTGCTCCGCTCGTGAAGATGATCTCCCGTTGCTTGGCTTTCAGTAAGGAAGCAACTTGTTCGCGCGCGTTCTCTAGAAGAACGCGCGCTGTCATCCCCTCGTGATGGATCCGGCCAGGATCTCCAAGCGTTCCCTGGGATTGAGCGGCAAGCGCTTCGGAGAGTGCAATTCGAGCCGAGTCGCGTAGAGGTGCTGTCGATGCGTAATCAAGATAGTGACGAGCCACGAGGTTCAGGCTTCGAGCGAGGTGACGCACACGTCGTCGCCCATGGGCTTCGACGATTCAAGCGCAATGGTGGCATCGCTGCCGTGAAGTTCGGCAACCATGCCCTTCATCATCCCGCGGTCGACTGCACAGATGACTGGATTGGCCATGACCGCATCGCCGAATGGGCAGTGCTCCGAAACGATGCGCAATTCGTTGTTGCGACGTTCGGCGTGTGCAGCGAAACCTTGCGAGGTGAGTGCATCGGCCACGGTCTGCAGGATGGATTGAATTGAACGCTGCTGGTCAACACCATGGCCGAGGCGTTGAGCGAGGAGCCGTCCGTATTCGATGCCGACGTCTTCCGCCATCGCTTCGGCCTGGTCTCGGGGGAGCATGTCAAGAGCACGGCCAAGCAACGTAATGAGCACGTCGTCGTGACGAACGGGCAGATCGAGGTGATCGCCTTTGGTTGTGGCGGTGTAGCGCTTGGACGGTCGGCCTGCCCCGGTTCCACCTCGGGCCACTGCCACCTCGAGATATCCGCCAGCGGCGAGTTTGTCGAGGTGGTGACGAGCGACATTGGCATGGAGATCGAACTGTGCCGCCACCTCGCTCGCAGTCACACCGGCGTCGGCAGCGCGAGCAAAGAGGTAGATCTCACGGCGTGTGGGGTCGCCAAAGGCCGAGGTAATGGCCGTAACCACCGAGCTGAACTCGGTCGGACTGAGGGTCGCCTGCTCCACCTCGGTATTCTACCTACCGCAGTAGGAGAAATTCCCCGACCCGAAGCGAGACCCCCTAAATGCCCATTACCGATGCCGATGTCATCGAGGTCCTCCGTCCTGTTGAGGACCCCGAACTCCACCGGAGCATCGTCGACCTTGGGATGGTTCGCGGTATAGCCATCGACGGACCAGTCGTGGCTATTCAGATCGCCCTGACTGTGGCCGGTTGTCCATTGCGCAACGAAATCCAAAATCGCGTCACCAACGCGATCGTGGCTCTCGATGGAATCGATCGTGTCGACCTTGACTTCACCGTCATGACCGACGAAGAGCGCGCTGCAATCCGCGAACTTCTTCATGGCGATCCAGCGTCGACTGCAGGCACGCATCAGGGTCACGGCCATGCCGAAGGTCGTGTCATTCCGTTTGCCGATCCTTCGAGTTCCACTCGAGTTCTGCTGATTGCTTCAGGCAAGGGCGGAGTTGGTAAGTCATCAATCACGACGAACCTTTCAATCGCTCTCGCACAACGCGGACACAAGGTTGCTGTCGTCGACGCCGACGTATGGGGTTTTTCGATTCCGCGCATGCTTGGCGTGAATCACACCCCAACGATCATCGATGAAATGATCGTGCCACCCGAAGCGCATGGCGTTCGTTGCATCTCGATGGGGTTCTTCGTTGAAGAAGATCAGCCCGTCATTTGGCGAGGCCCCATGCTTCACAAGGCCCTTGAACAGTTCCTCACCGATGTGTTCTGGGATGAACCCGATTTCCTGCTTGTGGATCTTCCGCCAGGCACCGGCGACATTGCGTTGTCACTCGCTCAGTTCTTGCCGCGTGCTGAGCTCTACGTCGTCACGACTCCGCAGCCCGCAGCGCAGAAGGTTGCCCAACGTGCAGCGTTCATGGCAGAGAAGGTGAACATCGAAGTCAAGGGTGTTATCGAAAACATGTCGTGGTTTACCGGCGACGATGGAAAGCGCTACGAACTCTTTGGCGCAGGCGGTGGGGCCGAGTTGGCCGAGCGTCTCGATGTTCGCTTCGTCGGTCAGGTGCCGCTGGTACCTGCTCTTCGTGAGGGATCCGACGACGGTCGCCCGGTTGTGGCCGTAGAACCCGAGAGCGAAGCTGCGGTTGCGATCCGTGCACTCGCCGAGGTCATTGACCTCGAACTCGCCCCGACTCGTCGCTATAACGCTGGACTCAAATTGCTGGGATGAAGGCTCGGTCTTGCGACCTAGCATGAGACGCCGGCCATCAGGTCGGTTTCGTACAGGAGGAATTTCGTGGACGTACGTATTGGTGTGCAACAGACACCTAAGGAAATCGAGATCGAGATGGCGTCCAATGCCGATCGCGCTGAAGTGCGCGCATCGATCGATGCTGCGTTGGCTGACGCCACCAGTGTCCTTTGGTTGACTGACCGTCATGGGCGTGACATCGCAGTTCCCTCGGCAAAGATCGCGTACATCGAATTGGGCACCTCCGATAGCGAACGCCGTATCGGTTTCGGCGCGGGCTGATCCCGCCGCCACGGTCCAATGGCCAATCTGGCGGAGCTCGCTGAACAACGGTCGCGGCTCACCGCTGCGGAAACAGACCACCTCCAGCGGTTGCTGGGCACGTGGGGGTTGCTCGCTGATCTGAGTTTCTCAGACCTCATGTTGTTCGGCCGCGATCGAAGCGCTGACGATGAGCACTCGATGGTCGTGCTCGGACAGATTCGACCTACAACGAGCCAAACGCTTTTCACCAACGACTGGGTCGGACGCGTCGTTACTGCCGTGGAACGGCCGCTCGTTGATCAAACATTTCTGACCGGCGCATTCTCTGAGGGGGAAATCCCTCTAGGGGCGATCGAGGGTCCGGTTCGTGAAACCTGCATTCCTGTCACTTTCGGTGGCCGCACGATCGCAGTTCTCACGAAGGATGCGAATCAGCATGTTGCCCGACAGGACGGTGTTCTCGAGCGCACCTATCTCGATGTCTTCAATCGCTTTGCCGAGATGGTTGCCGATGGGGGCTTTCCGTTTTCGGGTGAAGAGGAGCGAGGCGTTGTTATGCCTCGAGTTGGCGATGGTGTGATGGTGCTCGATGCGGAACAGAGGGTCCAGTTCGCTTCGCCAAACGCAATTTCAGGGCTGCACCGAATTGGCGTCCACGCAAACTCGGAAGGAGAGCGCTTCGGCGAACTTGGCCTCCCCGACTCTCCGGTACGCGCCGCGTTTGCGCTTGGTCGTCCCACCGATGAGGAAATTGAACGCGGCCCTAATGTCACAATCCTTCTGCGTATCGTTCCACTCGTTGCCGCCGGAGAAGTGACTGGCGCTCTCGTGCTTATGCGTGACATCTCTGAACTGCGTCGGCGCGATCTCATGTTGCTGTCAAAGGATGCAACGATTCGCGAGATTCATCACCGCGTAAAAAACAATTTGCAGACGATTTCTGCGCTGCTTCGTTTGCAAGGCCGTCGTTTGTCATCGCCGGAAGCGAAGGCCGCGATTGAAGAATCAGTTCGACGTATTCGATCGATCGCTCTTGTGCATGAAACGTTGTCAACCACGATTGGTGACGATGTTCCGTTTATCGAAATCGTTCGACCACTTGTACGAATGGTAGAGGAAGGCCTGATCTCGCCTGATCGTCCGATCCGGTTCACAGTGTTCGGCGATGCGGGGATTCTTCCCGCCGATGTGGCGACACCGCTTGCTGTCGTGCTTACCGAACTTCTGCAGAACGTGGTTGATCACGCGTTCTCGTTGGGGTCAACCGATGACGCCACGGTCATCATCGAACTCGAAAATACCGGCACTCGCTTGCGGGTGACAGTGACCGACAACGGAGTGGGAACAGCTCCGGGCTTCACGATCGATGACAGTAAAGGGTTGGGCCTCTCAATCGTTCGTACGCTCGTCACGACTGAACTAGGTGGAACCATCGGGTTCTCGGCTGGCGAGGGCACGAGCAGCCGTCCTGGTACCGCTGTCCGGATCTCGGTGCCTGTCCGCCGCTGACGCGGGCAGCGTGCAGCCTCCGCCCAAAACGACAACGACCTCCCCGAAAGGAGGTCGTCAGAGCGAGTCGGAGACTCAGAGAATCAGGATGCCTTGCGGCGGGCGGCGAGCCACTGACGGCGAAGCTTGCGGCGCTCTTCTTCTGAAGTGCCTCCCCAAATGCCCGAGTCTTGGTTGGTGGCAAGGGCGAAGTCGAGGCAGGGCTGACGAACTTCGCAATCGGTGCAGACGGACTTTGCATTATCGATCTGCTCAATCGCTGGGCCGGTAGTGCCGACCGGGAAGAAAAGATCAGGGTCGGTGTCACGACAAGCGGACTGGTCACGCCAGTCGTCGGCGATTGTGTTCAGGGTCATTGCATGGGGCGCGGTCAGGGCCACGGTTCCTCCAGGATCAGGGGTCACGAAGCGGTTTTCCGGCCGATCCGTGAGATGTGTGTTCATGCCACCTCTCCGCACCGTGAGAATCGAGAAGTGATTCGAACGGACCCGGACGCGTGTGGCTGAGGGGGGAGAACGTACTGGCGGCGCAAATCACGCGCAAGGGTTTTTTGCAAATCCTCAGATCAGCGCCCGCGATACCGCGGTGGGTTTGACGGTTTCGAACCCTTTGTGACGAATGACACGTAAACTACAAGGGTGGGGTTTACGCAAAACATCACTCTCGAGACGCGTACGGTGGGCAAATGGTGAATGTCATTGCACATCGGGGGGCTTCAGCAGCGAATCCGCCGGGCAATACGCTCAATGCCTTTGCTGAAGCGGTGACACAGGGGGCCGATTGGGTCGAACTCGATGTCCACCTCACTGCCGACGGCGAGATCGTTGTTCATCACGATCCTGTTTTGGCCGACGGCCGAGTCTTGGGCGAGCTTTCGGCCGCTGACCTTCCTGAGTTCATTCCGACGCTTGCCGAAGCGCTTGGCGCATGTTCGCCGTTGGCGGTGAATGTTGAGATCAAGCCCGATGGCGTCGATGCGCTTCGGTCATCGCTTATTGCAAAAGTCGTGGAACTTCTGCAGTCACAACCGACCTCGCGCGAATTCCTGGTTACCTCATTTGATCACGACATCTGTGACCAAGTTCGAGTCTTGGATGCAACTCTGCCTACCGGGTTACTCAATGCTCATGGCGACTCGTTGCAAACCGATCTCGATCGTGCGAGTTCTGCAGGGCATGTCGCGATCAATCCTTGGTTTGGAATCGTGACGAAAGAGTTTGTGGACCGTGCGCACGCGCTCGGAATAGCGGTGAATGTGTGGACAGTCGATGACCCCGAGCAGATTCGTGCCCTTGTCGAAATGGGCGTCGACGCCATCATCACGAATGTTCCGAGTATGTGTCGAGAGGTTCTCAGCGAGAGGTGATTCGCGGAACGACAAGCGACAACGCATCGGGTTCGTACCGCAAATCGAGATGTTCGATATCGCCGAGGTAGTCACCGTCGACCTGATGGGGGATAGGCCCGTAACCGTTTATCTCCACATGTGTGACGTCGGTGTGGAACGAGACATTCTTGTTATGTCGAAGTTGCCGTCCTGAGCCAAGCGCCGAGGACAGAATGCGCATGAGCGGCAAAGCGTCAAGTGTGCGAAGGGTGATGACGCTTAATGGTCGATCAAGTGACGCTTCAGGGGCAATAGTGAACGGGCGCGTGCCAATGAATGTGTAGGGGTCGGTGTTCAGGCAAATTGTGAACATTGCGTCGTCGACTGTTGATTGACCTTCGACCCGAACGCTGAAGTGAGCACGCTTTCGGTTGTACTTGCGCAGCCATGTATCGAATGCGGCCCAAGCAAAGAGCGCGTGATTCGCCCATCGTTTCAGCGAACTGCGCCGTTCAACTTGGGCAACAACCGCGGCGTCGAATCCGATTCCGACGTGGAACAAGAAGTAGCGACCGTTCACGGAGCCGAGCCCGATGCGTTTGATTGCATTGTTGGTAAGGGCGTCAAGAAGTGCGCCGGTGGCTTCGATGGGGTCATCGGGTAAGCCGAGTGTGCGGGCAAAGACGTTCGTGGAACCGCCAGGAACAGCAGCAAGCGCCGTGGCCGTCCCTGCGAGTCCGTTGGCCGCTTCGTTGAGCGTGCCGTCGCCTCCAAGTACGACGACGACATCGGCACCGTCGGCTGCAGCTGCGGCGGCAAGGCGAGTGGCATGCCCCCTGCGGACGGTCTCCGAGACGGTGACCTCGTGGTCGGCGGCAAGCGCTTTGGTAATCACCACCCGCCCCCGAGCGGTGACCGAAGAGGCCGATGGATTGACGATGAGGTGAATCTTCACAAGGACTTTGACCGTAGCGGAGCCCCGGAGGTGACGTCTCAGCGCCGGTCCTCAAACAATGTCGCCGTGTGATTTGGCCCCAACCCCATTCTGCGGGCAGGATTCGTCCTATGAACGTTGTCGTTTGTGTCAAGCAGATCCCGGACCCGGCTGATCCTGGTGCGTTGGATCCCACTACAAAAACCCTGAAGCGAGACGGCAAGCTCATCCTCGACGAATCTGATTCGTACGGTGTTGAGATGGCGCTGCAGCTTGTGACCACCGCCGGTGGCGGTGAAGTCACACTCGTCTCCATGGCTCCGAATGGTGAAGTGTCCGGTCTTCGAACCGCTCTTGCCATGGGTGCTGCGAAGGCGATCCTCGTCAGTGACGATGCACTCGCTGGTAGCGATGCGCTCGCAACTGCCAAGGTGCTCGCGAAAGCTATTGAGCGCGTCGAAGGTGCGGACCTTGTTCTCACCGCGACCGAATCAAGTGACGGTTACACCGGAACGGTTCCCGAGCAGATCGCTGGTTTGCTCGATCTTCCGTCGGTTACCTTCGCCAAGTCGATCAGCGTTGAAGGAAGCACCGTTAAGATTCAACGTCAGACCGAGGCTGGCTACGACGATGTCGAATGCCCGCTTCCGGCTCTTGTGTCGGTGACCGCTGGTGTTGTTGAACCGCGTTACCCGTCCTTCAAGGGCATCATGGCGGCCAAGTCCAAGCCGGTCGACACACTGACTGTGGCTGACCTTGGTCTTGATGCCAGTCAGGTCGGTTGGGCCGGTGCCGGTCAGCAGATCGTGTCCATCGAAGAAGCTCCCGCTCGCGAGGCTGGTGAGGTCTTCGAAGACGACGGCACCGCCGTCGAGAAGATCGTCGCTTTCCTCGACGACCTTAAGGTTCTCTAGGAGGAATTGATCATGGCTCTTTCGAAGATTTGGGTGCTCGCCGAAGCAACTGACGGCAAGGTCACCACAACCACTCTTGAACTTCTTACCAAGGCCCGTTCGTTGGCCGACACGGTTGAAGCGGTCTACGCCGGCGGCGACGCCGACGCGATTGCTGGCCAACTCGGTGAGTTCGGCGCATCAAAGGTGTACACGACTGGCGATCTCGCTGGTGCACTTCCGGGTGTTCCTGTGTCCGGTGCCATCGCTGCTCTTGTCGAAGGCGGCAACGCTCCCGACGCGATCATCGCTGCAACCTCATATCTCGGTCGCGACATCGCTGGTCGCCTTTCGGCCAAGCTCGACCGCACCGTGATCACCAACAACACTGACCTCGAGGTCGACGGGTCAAGCCTCGTCACGACCGAGCCAGTGTTCGGCGGCACCACCGACGTCAAGACCACCTTCACTGCCGCTGGTCCGCACTTGGTGCTTGTGCGTCCGAAGTCATTCGCCGCAGAGTCCGCTGGTGGCGGCGCCGCTGCAGTCGAGACCATTGCGGTTCCCGATGGCGGCAAGAGCGCTGGGGCAAAGGTCGTCAATCGTCACGTCGAAGAGCGTGAAGGACCGTCACTTGATGAAGCCGCAGTTGTGGTTTCGGGTGGTCGTGGTCTTGGCGAACAAGCGCAGTTCGCTCTCGTCGAGGATCTCGCCAAACTTCTCAACGCTGCCCCGGGTGCATCCCGTGCGATCGTTGACGCTGGTTGGGTTCCCTACAGCTACCAGGTCGGACAGACCGGCAAGGTCGTCAAGCCCACCGTCTACATCGCTGCTGGTATTTCTGGCGCGACGCAGCACATGGTCGGCATGAAGGGCTCAAAGAACATCATCGCCATCAACAAAGACGCTGAAGCGCCGATCTTTGCGGTCAGCGATCTCGGCATCGTTGGTGACGTGCACAAGGTTCTGCCGCAGCTCATCGAGGCCCTTAAGGCTCGCTGATCTCCAGTACTGCAATGTTCAAACGCCCCGGTCAATGGCCGGGGCGTTTGTCGTTACCGAGGGTGTCGTGCAACGGCGACTGACGTGGTTTAGATCAATGGCCACGGGTAGCGATGGCCGCTTTCGTCAATTGGAAGCACGCCCTCGCGAATCAGCGCACGCGCTCGGCCAAGCACCGCGTCTTGCTCAAATATGCCGAGCAATGCAGCGACGTTCTCTGGAATTCCGGTGTCGACCAACTGCTGGAGGTCGTTTATGAGGGCGTCGTCAATCTCTTCGCCACCAAAATCCCAAATAACGGTGCGAAGTTTGAATTCAGCATGGAATGACAGACCGTTATCGATGCCCCAGATGTGGCCCGCGTCGTCAATCAAACAGTGGCCGCCTTTGCGGTCGGTGTTGTTGCAGACAAAGTCAAACACCGCCATTCGTTGCAACTGATCGTGGGTTGCTTCATCCTCGAGCATGGTGAAGTAGTGCTGCTCGAAGTCGGCGTCGATGAATCGCTGCACCGATCCAATGCCGTGGGGTGCGTCCTCTCTGCCGACAGTGAATGGAACAACTCCCCAGCCAAGAGCATGACTGAGTTCATACGCAGCAACTTCACGCTTCCAAAGGCCGTCAGGAAAATCCCACAGTGGGCGCTCACCGATATGAGGTTTGTAGATCACGCGGGCAGAGTCCTCGCCGATAGTCGCTTCGGCGAGGAAGGTTGCGTTTGAACTCCAGGGCATTCGTCCGATGAGTTCAATGTGACCACTCGCGACGACTGCCTCGATGTTGCCGCCGGTTGTTGCGTCTAGTTCAGACGCGGACAAGGGTGGCCACCTGGATCCATCGGACGACCGCACAGCCGACAGGCGGGGCGTCCGGCACGAACAAGGTCATTTCCAACGGCGATAAATGCTGCGACCTGCGCGCGCGAAAGGCGGAATCGGGCAGTCGCCGATTCGAATCCGAAATCTTCGTCGAACGCGTCGTCGGCAATTTCGTCAAGGTCAGGTACTTCCTCCGCAACAATCACGAGTCGGTCATCATCCTCTTCGTACGCAACGGCGAGTCCGCCAACCGTCCATTGCATGTCGAGAGGAGGGCTCGCTGATAGCGGTGCAACGAATTGGCCAGGATGAATGGCGGGAAGGTCAGTCAGGATTCCGCCGAGGTATTCGCACAACGCAGCAACTTGTTGTTTCTCAAGTTTGAATGACACGGTGCGTCCAGCGTCGGTGGCTTGAATGAAAAACGTTCGTCGGCCTGGTTCGCCAAACGCGCCAGGGACAACTGAATCAGGGTCCATGAACTCCCATGATTCGCTCACGAGAGTCCCAACTTCGACAGATCGTCTCCTGTTGAGTTCACCGTGAGGACCGCGGGTCCTGACGAAGAATAGAAGATTGCGGAAATTGAGCAAGGTGAAACGACGATGCGTTGAAAGAGGTCAAGGTGAGTCCCGAGTGCTTGCGCAACAGCGGCCTTGATCGGGTCGGCATGTGAGACGGCGACAATTGTCTGCCCGGGGTGTTTTGCGACGAGCGAATCAATTGCACCGACCATTCGGGTCTGCATTTCAGCAAAAGATTCGCCGTTCGGGAATCGAAACCCGCTGGGATAGCGCTGCACGGTTGTCCACTCGGGAAGCTTGCGGAGGGCGTCAAGTTTTTTGCCAGTCCAGTCGCCGAAATCACATTCAAGGAGACCGCGATCGATTTGCACTTTGAGTTTGCGTTCTCGGGCGATCGGCTTGGCGGTTTCGCGGGTGCGTTCGAGCGGTGAGGCATAGATCGCTGAAACTTTGGACAACTTCGCAATTCGATTGGCAGCGGCTTCTGCTTGAGCGATGCCGGAGTCGGCCAAATGGAGGCCCCGGGCCCGACCCGGCAGGGTGGTTCCGGTGGTGGGGGTCTGGCCGTGGCGAACGAGCAGAACGAGTGTGGGTGCGGGGGCAGATCGCTTACGGGCCATGGGAATGAGAGCCTACCGAGCCGTCTCGGCCGACGGACCGGTCGAGCGGCTTTCGGTCGGTGATGTCGGGAGACCGAGGGGCACCGACTACGGTGGCGACCGCCTGCCGCCGCCCCCGGACGATGCGGCATCG
>JBILIB010000126.1:0-6080 GCA_044350215.1 Acidimicrobiales bacterium | reverse complement strand
GAACTCGCAGCCGATAACGCTGCACTCGATGCGTTCCTTTCCGAACAACGTGCAGTCATTGCCAACGGAGTTTCTCGAATTCAGGCCGTTCTCGATGATCCGGCTGCGCTTCGAGTCGGAACCGCGCCGGTTGAACTTACGACCCCAGCGGTGGCCCCTGCGCCGGCCCCTGCGGCCTTCGCAGCTCCCGAACCGGCGCCAGCCCCCGAACCAGAGCCCGAGGTCTTCCAGCCGATCCTGGCCGGAGACACCGGTTGGGACCCCGAACCAGCTCCGACATCGCTCTTTCTTGACGAAGAGGTCGATGGTGGCCCATCCACCTCTTGGGTTCCAGTGGTTGACGATGACTTCCTTGCCGAAGACGACGATGACGCCGATGCAGCGATGCGTCGTTTCTTCGATGCCGATTTCGACGACGATCGTCGCTGAATTCGCTTAACGACTTCGTGCAACGTTCGGGACTCTTCATCTTCGGATGAGGGGTCCTGTTTCGTTTTTCTAGGAGCGCGAAGGAGTCGCGCTGGCTCAATCGACGCGCATGAGGGCAATCGAAAAAGTCGTTCCGTCAATCTCGATTGTTCGATCGCCGCTGCCGAATTCGATCGACCGAGCAAGAATTTCCGTGGTGATCGTTTCGCGATGGGCCGCGATCACAGTACGGAGTGGTTCGTCGGCGTCAATTGTGACGGCAATTCGATCTGCGATTTCAAGACCAGCGCTCTTTCGGGCATCGTTCAAAGCTCGAACGAGTTCGCGAGCTGTTCCTTCTGCTCGGAGTTCGTCGTTGAGCTCGAGATCGAGTGCCACTGCCCAGCCATCATCTTCAACGAGCGCGAAATCCTCGTGCTTCTCGGCCCGAACTTCGACCTCTTCGGCGGTGAGCCGTTCGCCAGCAATTTCGATCCAACCGTTCTCGGCGAGTTGCGCTTGGAGCACAGAACCGTCGGCATCGGCCAACGCCGCTTTGATTTCGTTGACGCGAGGGCCGAGGCGTGGGCCGAGTAGCCGGAAATTCGGAATGACTGTCCAGCCCATGAGGCCTGACAACGAATCGAGTCGCTCAAGGCTCTTCACATTGAGTTCGGCCTTGATCTCGGCTTCGATGGCCTCATCAAGATTGGTTCCGCCGTGGAGAAGGAGCGCTCTGGACAAGGGCTGACGGACCTTCATCTTTGCGTCGGTCCGAGCAGAGCGACCCAAACTCACGAGCCGTCGAGCAGCATCCATCTGTTCGGCTAGCGACGCATCGTGGCGGCCCTTGGCGACAGGCCAATCGGTGAGGTGTACCGACTGGGTGGCGGTGAGGGTCGTGTAGATCTCGTCGGCGAGGAACGGACAGAACGGTGCCAACACCTGCGAAATGGTGGTGAGACATTCATGCAGCGTTGCGTGTGCGGCTGCGTCGCTTGACTTCCAGAATCGAGGGCGACTGCGACGCACGTACCAATTCGACAGATCGTCAACAAACTTTGCGATACGACTAGATCCGCCAAGAGCGTCGAAATTCTCGAGTGCAGTCGTTACCGAAGCGACAGTGTCATCGAGTTCGGAAAGGATCCAACGGTCAAGCACGTGTGTCGGTGCAGGAGCGTTGGAATCGGGCTGCCAACCATCGAGGTCGGCGTAGGTCGCGAAGAACGAGAACACATTCCAGAGCGTGAGCAACGTTTGACGTGTGGCCTCGCGAATCCCGTCGTTGAATACGCGGCGTGGAGTCCAGGGTTGTCCGGAGGAGAAGAAATACCAACGCAACGCGTCGGCGCCCAACGTGTCGAAAATATCGAACGGCGCGATGACGTTGCCGCGCGACTTCGACATTTTCTGGCCGTTCTCATCGACAATAAGTGCGAGGCAGACAACGTTTTTGTACGGCGTTGAGTCGAAGACCAACGAGTTCACTGCAAGAAGTGAATAGAACCAACCGCGGGTTTGGTCGATGGCCTCGCAAATGAAATCTGCAGGGAATGCTCCGTTGAATGAGTCGGCATTTTCGAACGGATGGTGCCGCTGCGCTGAGGGCATTGAGCCCGAGTCGAACCACGCATCAAGGACTGGAGCAACGCGACGCATTGTTCCGGTGCAACTGTCGGCGCTGCACACGAACGTGATGTTGTCGACGTGCGGGCGGTGTAGGTCGAGTTCTGTGAGGTCGAGACCAGTCAGAGTGCTGAGTTCTTCGACAGAACCAATGCAATGCTCATGCCCGTTCGCATCGCATCGCCAGATGGGAAGAGGTGTCCCCCAATAGCGGTCGCGCGAAAGTGCCCAGTCGATGTTTCCTTCAAGCCACTTACCGAATCGACCGTGCTTGATGAATTCGGGATGCCACTCGATGCGTTCGTTTTCTCGCATGAGTAGATCGCGATTTTCTGACGTACGCACAAACCAAGAAGTCTTGGCCCAATAGATGAGCGGCGTGCTGCAGCGCCAGCAATGGGGGTAGCTGTGTTCGTAGGCCTGCTCGCGAACGAGAAGTCCTCGGGCACTGAGGTCGGCGATGATGTCGTGGTCGGCGTCCTTTACGAACGTGCCGGTAAATGCAGGAACCGATTCATTAAACGCGGCGTCGGCGTTGACCGGATTGAGGACGGGCAGGTTCTCGGCTCGACCTACCGCAGCATCGTCTTCACCGAAGGCGGGAGCGAGATGAACGATTCCCGAACCGTCGTCGGTGGTGACGAACTCGGCCGCAACTACGCGCCAGCCGTCGGATCCGGCCGGGGGAGTCAGGGTGTCGAATGGGCGCTCGTAGCGCCAACCAACCAGATCTGAGCCTTTGAATGCCTCAACGACGATGGCGTTGTCAGGTGCGAGGGCTGCGGCCATAACGAGATCGCGAGTTCCGTCAGTGGAAACGACGCGTACGTAGTCGATGTCGGGGCCGACAGCGGCGGCGACGTTCGAGATAAGGGTCCAAGGTGTGGTGGTCCAGACAAGAAGATCGACGTCGCGATCGGCAATCGGGAACCGAACGTAGACAGAAGGATCAACAACGTCGCGATAAACGTCGGGCTGTCCGAGTTCGTGACTCGAAAGCGCGGTTCCGCAACGACCGCAATAGGGGGACACCTTGTGGCCTTCGTAGAGAAGTCCTTTGTCCCATAACTGGCGGATGAGCCACCACACCGATTCGACATAGGAGTTGTCGAGGGTCCAGTAGGCGTCGGCGGTATCAATCCACACGCCGGATCGTTCCGTAAGCGCAGTCCAGTCGGTGACATAACGCTGAACCGATTCCCGGCAGCGTTGATTGAACTCGGCGATACCGAATGCTTCGATCTCTTGTTTCGTGGAAAGTCCGAGTTCCTTTTCGACCTCAAGTTCCACGGGGAGACCATGACAGTCCCACCCGCCCTTCCGGGGAACATCTCGGCCACGCATGGTTTGGAACCGCGGATAGATGTCTTTGAAAACTCGGGCCCAGACGTGGTGAAGGCCGGGTCGGCCGTTGGCGGTGGGGGGGCCCTCATAGAAGATCCAGGGCTCGCCGCCAGCCCGGAGTCGGCGGGTCGCACCGATGGTGTCATCGGCCTTCCAGCGCTCTAGGCGGCGTTGCTCAAGGGTGGGGAGGTCGAGATCTGGGTCGACGGGACCGAATGGCATGGGGGCCAAGCGTACGCTGTCGCCGAACGGCTTCGGTGCGGGCGGGTTGACGTGGGAGGGCGACGCCCTTACCCTCCGCCGATCCACCGCCACTCAAGGGAGAACATCCGTGGCAGTCAAAAAAGTAACGGCGAAGAAGGCCCCAGCGAAGAAGGCCCCAGCGAAGAAGGTCGTCAAGAAGGCTCCGGCGAAGAAGGCCCCAGCGAAGAAGGTCGTCAAGAAGGCTCCGGCGAAGAAGGCTCCGGCCAAGAAGGTCGTCAAGAAGGCTCCGGCCAAGAAGGCCGCTCCGGCGAAGAAAGCACCGGTCAAGGCCCCGGCCAAGAAGGCCGAAGTCGCCCCGGTTGTCGCCCCGCGCCCCAACCGCCTTCCGGCGATTCCGAAGGAACCCAAGAAGATCAAGTATCCGTTCGACGCCAAGTTCCTTGATGCTCAGCGATTGCATTTGCTCGAGGAACGCCGTCGTCTGGTTCACGACGCTGAAACGCTTACTGCCGAGGCAAACTCGCTCGCAGAGTTGCGTGAGCCTGGTGACGTGCAGTTCGACGAAGAATCGGGCGAAGGTGACACGCTTGCAGTTGAGCGTGAACGTGACCTCGCACTTTCGGCGCAGTTTCTCGATCAGGTCGATGAAATCGATCGGGCGATGGCCAAAATTGGTCAAGGCACCTACGGCATTTGCGAGATTTCTGGTCTCGCCATTCCTAAAGAACGTCTTCGTGCGATTCCATGGTGCCGAGAGCGTGTCGAGTACAAGGTTGGCAACTTCCGTCGCTGAACAACAGCGGTTCGGGCAGATCAGCCCCTAGGTTGGACCCCGTGACATCGTCGACTGCATCCGCCACATCAACGCCCACGCACCGGGTGCTGTTTGGCGCGGTTGCGGTCGGGTGGGTTCTCGCTGATCAACTGACAAAGTGGTGGGCGGTGTCCTCGCTCCAGGACAACACCATCGATGTTGTCTGGACGCTCCGCTTTCAGCTGCTGAAGAATTACGGAGCTTCTTTCAGCCTCGGTGCCGGATATGGGGCCTGGATCGGGATTCTTGCACTTGTTGTTGTTGGGATCTTGGTGTGGAAAGGCGGATCAGTTCGCACACGATTGGGCGCGGTTGCCCTCGGCATGATCGTTGGCGGCGCATTGGGCAATGTCCTCGATCGCGCATTTCGCAGCGATTCGGGGTTCTTTCAAGGTGGCGTCATCGATTTCATCGACCTTCAGTGGTGGCCGGTCTTCAATATCGCCGATATTGGCGTTGTATGTGGCGCCATTCTCCTCGTGATCTCCACGCTTCTGAATCCCGAACCTGACGCAAGCGACGTTGCTGTCGAGTCATCCTCCTCAACGATCGAGAGCAACTGATATGGCCTACATCGAGGTCATTCCCGAATCTTTAGCCGGAGAACGTATAGACCGGGTCGTTGCGATGATTACCGGTGCGAGCCGGACTCGTGTCACCGAGTGGCTTGAACAGGGTCTGGTAATTTGTAATGACACTGTTGTTTCGACCCGTTCTCGTCGAGTGGCCGATGGCGACACCATCGAGGTCAATGTCGAACCCGACCTCGGCCCAGAGCCACTGATTGCCGAACCCGATATCACTGTGCCAATCGTGTATGTCGATGACGATGTGATTGTGATCGACAAGCCCGCCGGGCTGGTTGTGCATCCTGGTGCAGGCAACGCCACCGGAACGCTCGTGCAGGCCATGCTTGCGATCTATCCGGAAATCGCCAACATCGGCGAACCGGAACGCCCGGGTGTTGTGCACCGTCTCGACAAAGACACTTCTGGGTTGATGCTTATGGCGCGCTCACCGGAAGCGCATGTCGAACTCAGTTCGATGCTGGCAGCGCACGAGGTCGAACGCACCTACCTGGCTTTGGTTTGGGGTATCCCCGAAGCGGGTAGTGGTCTCATCGATGCGCCGATCGGTCGATCAACGCGCGAACCAACCAAGATGGTCGTGAGCGCGCAAGGCCGAGAAGCGCGCACTCGTTACACCGTTCTTGAGATCTTTGATGAGTCCGTGCAATGCGCGTTAGTTGAGTGTCGTCTCGAAACCGGGCGTACGCACCAGATTCGCGTACACATGGCGGCTATCGGCCATTCAGTCGTTGGCGACGATCGTTATAGAGGGGCTCGCCCGGCAATCGAAACTCCGCGCATCTTCTTGCATTCAGCTGCGCTTGCATTCGATCATCCAGTTCGTCTCGACGAGCGCCTCGAGTTCGTCTCGGAACTTCCCGAAGATCTTGCGGAAGTGCTGGAGCGAATCAGGAACCAGACGCCCACGGCGGAGTGACCGAGGGAGTGGTGGCTACTTCGCTTGGCCACTTGCCCTGACCTTTCGCCATCGAAAGGATGTCGGCCAAGGTTGCAGCTTCGAGGTAGCGACGCATGTGTTCGCCGACGTCGTCCCATACGGCAAGCAACACACATTGACCTTCGTGGTCACAAGCACCATCTGTATGTGGTTG
>JBILIB010000125.1:0-6085 GCA_044350215.1 Acidimicrobiales bacterium | reverse complement strand
ATGGCCCTCCTTACCGGGTCACCAGCCATCAATGCCGGCCCCAACCCCGTGGCCACCTTCATCGGAAACGAGTTTGATCAGCGCGGCGCTGGCTACGCCCGAGTTGTTGGAGGAGTTGTCGACATCGGCGCATTCGAGGTCCAACCCGGCCCGGCCCCGTCGCCTGATACTCCCGTTGTGCCGGCATTCACTGGCTGAGTAGCCGATCAGCAGATCAGTCGAGCAGGGTCGGGGGCCCAAACCTCCGGCGCCTACCGGGCCGGGAGTAGCCTCGCCCGATGTTGAGATACCTCGTTGCCGCCTCAATTTTTGGGGTGATTTTCGCTCTCTACAACCTCTTACGCGGTCGTATCGATCCCAAATTTAAGGGGCGACCGGTAGTGGCAGTCGTCGCCTTTGTTGGATTCTTTGCGCTGGTCGGAGTGGTTTTCTGGCTCGTAGGTCTGTACTAACTGCGACAGAGCAAGAACCCGGGAGATGTTCGGGTTTATCGACAGGCCGACCGGGGCATCTGCGGGCAGTTCGGTAGGCTCCTCCGGTGACTTTCTTGCGCAAGACCTCCCCACGTGTACTGGCCGCCGCTGTTGCATTTGCGATCATCGGGGGCTGTTCCTCGACATCCGGAAACGACGCGACGAGCCAATCTGGCGACATCCAGGCCGAGGCGCTGGCGGAATGCCTGTCTGGCCAGCCCATTCCCGCCGGCTCGACACTCAACATCGCGACCACTGTCGCTCCGATCACGTCGATCGTTGCGAATGTCGCTGGGGGACTGGCGCAGATCACGGGAATCGTTCCTGAAGGCACCAACTCGCACACGTTTGAACCCTCGCCGAACGTGGCCGTAACGCTGGCCGAAACCGATGTGCTCTTTGCGAATGGTCTTGTTCTCGAGGAACCGACGAAAGAACTTGCCGATAGCAACCTCCCTAAATCGGGTGCTCTTTGTGAACTCGGAACGGCCGTATTGCCCGTTGCCGACTACATCTATGACTTCTCTTTTCCCGAAGATGGCGGCAAGCCGAATCCCCATCTTTGGACAAACCCGAAACTCGCCATTAAGTACGTCGCGCTCATCCGTGATGTTCTCGTGAAGATGGACCCGGCGAATGCTGCGGCGTACACCTCAAATGCGGCCGCTTACACAAGCAAACTCGATGCACTTGATGCAGCCGTTACAACGGCGAGCGCAACTCTGCCGGCGGAAGATCGCAGACTCCTCACCTATCACGACGCCTACGCCTACTTTGCCGCCGACTACGGATGGGTAGTTGTGGGCGCTATTCAGCCTTCCGATTTTAACGAACCCACCGCGCGCGAAGTTGGCGACCTGATCGCTCAGGTACGGGACTCCAAAGTGAAGGCCATCTTCGGCTCCGAGGTCTTCCCGAGTCCAGTGCTTGAACAGATCGGACGCGAGACCGGTGTCACTTACATCGATGTTCTTCGTGACGACGATCTTCTAGGTGAACCTGGAGATCCTGAGCATTCTTTTCTCGGCCTCATGCAATTCGATTACATCACCATGGTTGAAGCCCTAGGTGGCGATGCTGCGGCTCTCCGCAATCTCGACATCTCTGACGTTGTACCTGACACGGCCAATTACCCGCAGTGACACGTCTGATCGAGCTCGACGGAATTTCGCATTCCTATGGCGGACCGACCGTGCTCGAACATGTTCACCTGACGATCGATGAAGGCTCGTTCCTCGGGGTCATCGGCCCATCCGGATCGGGAAAGACCACGCTGTTGCGTTTGGTGCTCGGAAATCTCCGACCCACCGAGGGCGTGGTGCGGCGTCGGGCTGATCTACGGATCGCGTATGTTCCCCAGGTCGAAACGGTCAACTGGAACTTCCCCATCACGGTGAGCGAGGTCGTCCTGATGGCGGCCGCGGCCAAGTGGTACCGACCGCGTGCCACCGCATCAGAGCGCAAACGTGTGGCTGAGTTACTCGAGCAACTCGGACTCGGCGGTTTCGAACACCGGCACATCCGCGAACTCTCCGGCGGCCAGCAACAGCGGGTGTTCCTCGCCCGAGCCCTTCATCGCGATCCCGAACTTCTCGTTCTTGATGAACCAACTTCGGGTGTCGATGTGCGCACCCGTCATGAGGTTGTCCACCTGCTTACTGATCTTCATCGCAATGGCACGTCTGTCGTGCTTTCCACTCATGACATCAACGGTCTTGCCGCTCATCTGCCGTTAATCGCCTGCGTCAATCGCGAACTCATCGCCGTTGGAACTCCCGCTGAAGTTCTCACCTCGTCGGTTCTCGAACGCACTTACGGAGCGCCGATGGAAGTCCTTGAACACGGCGGCATGCTCCTCGTCACCGACAGCCCGATGGGAATCGAATGACACTGTTCGAACCATTCCAGTTCGAGTTCTTTCGCAACGGATTCATGGTTGCCACCCTCGCCGGGGCCATCTGCGGTCTCGTAGGCGTCTACGTCGTCTTGCGCAGCATGAGCTACATCGGTCACGGACTTTCGCATTCCATTTTTGGCGGCGCGGCGGCCAGCGCAGTTCTCGGCGTGAACTTCTACCTCGGCGCTGGAATGTGGGGTCTTCTCTCGGCACTCATGATCGGCCGGGTTGCGCGCCGCGGAAAGATCGGTGCCGACGCCGCCATTGGCGTGATCACGACTGCTTCGTTCGCGCTCGGTCTTGCACTCTCGAATGTTTTTGGTCAGGCAAGGAGATCTATCGAGGCGGTTCTTTTCGGCTCCATCCTCGGTGTCACGATGCTTGAAGTCCTCGCCGTCGCGTGTGTTGGTTTGCTCGCGGTTGCCATAATCTGCGCCTTTTACCGCAAGCTTCTCTTCGCAACGTTTGATCCGGAAGTTGCCGATGTCACCGGCGTCAATGTTGGCCGCATGGAAGCGCTGCTCATGCTCATGCTTGCCGTCACCATTCTCTTCACAATGAAGATCGTGGGTGTTCTGCTCATCAGTGCATTGCTCGTGACCCCAGCGGTTATCGCCCGCATGGTGACGGACTCGTTTGCCCGAATGCTCGTGATCGCCCCCCTCGTCGGAGCGGCCTGTGGGGCTGTCGGCATGGTCATCAGCTACCACGCCGACATTTCGTCGGGGGCTTCGATCATCCTGCTCGCCGCATTCGTTTTCATCGTCGTCTATACGGTTACTGGTGCCCGCGGCCGCGGCAATGCCGGCGGCATGATCCACTGATTACTCGGGCTTGATGAGTTCCCAGATCTGGCCATCGGCCGTATCGCGAACCTCGACTCCAGCTTCTGCGAGACCATCGCGAATCTGATCGGACAAGTCGTAGAGCTTCGCAAGGCGAACCTCCGAACGAGCCGAAAGAGCGATCTCGACGAGCGGGCCCACTACCTCTCGCGGATCAGTGAGTCCGCCCTTGGACGCCTCGCCCAGTCGAACGATCATTGATCGCAAGAGCGCTCGCGCTTTGTCCATCTCATCGCTCTGAAGCGTGTCAGCCGACCAGCCGCGAATCGCATCATCGAGGTCGAGAGTGGCCGCAACCGCTCCGGCGGCATCACGTTGTTCCATTGAACGATCGAACTCGGCGCTGCAGCGTTCTACGTCTGCCGCTAGCGAAGCTTCGATTTTTTTCGAGGCAGTCGCCGCAACCGAATTTTCGGTGACGGCAGGCTCGGACGACGGCACGCTTCGACCCGTTGCTTTTGCTGAAGAACTCTTCGGGCCTTCTCGCAACACATCAATCGACACGGTTTCGCCGGTCGGAATTTCCATCGAGACGCCGTTGCGACGAATGGTGACGACGCCGAGTCCCACAATCTTCGCGGTGTCCGCGTCGAGATCCAGGATCACACCTGTGTGTTCATCGACACCGAGCACGAATGCACCGTCGGGGAGAAGGGCCTCCATCATCAGGAGTCGTCGTTCTCCGAGATAACAGAACCGAGTGTCGTGATGGCCACCCTCGGTGTTGTTGTAATGCGGAATGACTGCAACAGGCAGACCGATTGGCGTCAATAGATCAAGACCCTCGAGCCAGTACGGATCGGCTCCAGATTTGTAGATCTCGTACACCGGCACCGTGCTGATCCCGAGTGTGAGCGCAGCTGCACTTGAGAATGTCACGGCTCCGTCGGTCTGCAATTTTTCGCCAAGTAGTTCGGGAAGCGGTGTTCCGGCCCACTGTCGCAATGCATAAGTGGGACTACCAGGGCCGGCAAAGACGAATCGGGCCTGCCTGATCGCGTTGAACGCCACTTCGCGCTCGAACGTTGTTTCGGCAGCGACATCACGGAGGCCGGCAACACCGACGACGCGGTTGAGTGACACCTTGAAGTACTCGACTGTTTTCGCCGAGAGTTCGTCGGCGTTCTCCTGAAAGCCGAATGGCGTGTCGAGAAAGATGGACGGAACAGGCGCACCAGCGACAGGTGACGACGCCGAGAGTTGCTCAAATACCTCGCGATGAGGCTTCACCATCGTCGGCGATGTCTCACCGCTTCCCATGATCGTAAGTAAACGGGTCATTCGGTTACAGCCTCCTGAGCAAACCCCACAAGCACTTCGGCCAATCGGACCGGATGCTGGGCATGAATATCGTGATGGGCCTGCGCGAACCAGTGCGCCCGGCCATTCGGAAGAAGTTCGAGCGCTGCGTCCACCGCGACTCGCTTGTCGGTGGTCCAGGCAACCTCGCCGCTGTCGGCCGGCACCAACAAAGTAGGAACGGTGATGAGTGCATAGCGCGTTGACGGTTGATGGCCATAGAGCGCTTCGAGAATCGCAAGGTGTCGCTCGAGTGTCAGCCAAGGAGCGATCGTGCCGTCCGAGCGAATCTCGAAATTCGCCATCGCGCCCACAATCCCGGTTTCGGGCCAGTCGGCATGGCCATCGCGCATAAAGCGTTCCATCGATGTTGCCGGCGTTCCGACAAGATGCGGTGGCGTAAGCATTTCCTTGCACGCGGCCCAGTCATCGAACCGGCTCGCCAGTTCGATGAACCCGCCGTCGACGGCGACGACTCCGCCCGGAATGTCGGGGTGGGTCGCTGCAAGTTCAAGAACGACGTTTCCGCCCCAGGATTGGCCGACGACTATCGGTCGGTGGAATCCAAGTTCACTGATGAGAACGACAAGATCGTTCACAATCGTTGTGAAGTCATAGCCATCGTCGGGTTTACCTGATTGACCGTGTCCGCGCTGATCGATCCACACAACCGGATGACCAGCCGCCGCCAGTTCCGCAGCGACGCCGTCCCACATACGCGCGTTCGAGGCCAAACCATGAACCAGTACGAACGGTCTTCCCGTCTGATCAAGACCGCTGGCCAGCGCCCGCAATTCGACGCCGGGTGCAACCGTTATCCGAAGTTCCTCGGTTGTCATTTCTTGTTCCGTCCCGCATCGGCAATCGACTCACACAATCCGATAGTCGACAACACATCGGCACTTGTTCGCGGCCACGGTGTCGAGCCGCGGACAGCGTCGACAAAAGCGCCGATCATGAGCGCGTAACAGTTCGCTCCTTCGATCCGATGCTCCTCGATACTTCCGTCCGAACGCGTGATCGCGAAGACCGAACCGTCGGTACCGGGAGTGAACGGACGATCAACCCGAAGCGATCCCGCAGTTCCGTCGATCTGCAGCGACTGATTCTCGGGGAGTTCGAATGACGTCAACACCGAGGCAGTGATTCCTGCAGAATTGCGCAGCCATGCCGAAGTGGTCAGATCAATTCCCGTATCGGCGGTTGTGATCTGCGCTTCGATCTCAAGTTGCCCAGAACCGAGAATCCGTTGCACTGGGTCGAGGCAGTAAATACCGACATCAAGAAGAGCCCCACCACCTTGGTCGGTGAGCCAGCGGTAGTTGATTTCCGTCCCGGCCTCGGGGAGAGCGAGCGGAAAGGTGAACTGTGAAGCCACGTGGCGGATCTCGCCGAGATCTTCACTGTCGATCAGCGCCGCGAGCGCAATGGAAAGCGGATGGAACGGCGTCATGTATGCCTCGGCAAGCAGGACACCGGCAGCATCACAGGCGTCGAACATCCGGCGAGCGTCACTCGATGAGATTGCCAGCGGCTTTTCGCACAGAACATGCTTGCCCGCCTCTGCCGCT
>JBILIB010000145.1:0-5182 GCA_044350215.1 Acidimicrobiales bacterium | reverse complement strand
GCGCCTATAGCCAAGGCATGAAACAACGCTTGGGCATTGCCCAAGCCATGCTCGGCATGCCCGACATTCTCGTTCTCGATGAACCCACGAATGGACTCGACCCACCGCAAATCAGAGAAATGCGGCAAGTATTGCGCACCTACGCAACGGACGGTCGAACCGTCATTCTGTCGTCACATCTGCTCGGTGAAGTTGAACAAACGTGTTCGCACGTTGTTGTGATGCATCGCGGAAAAGTTGTTGCATCAGGAACTGTCGCCAAACTGCTCGCCGATCGCTCCGGCCAACAACTTGAAGATGTCTTCATGGATCTTGTCGGATCTGACCATCTGGTGAATGCAGGGCCACTTGCCGAGGAAGGAATTTGATGGACGGATACTCAGCAAATAGGACATTAAGTCTTCGAGTCGAATTAATTCGACAAGTTAAAAGACGACGCACAGCAGTTGCATTTGCGATTGTCATCGCGCTTCCAATTGTGGTTTCACTTGCCGTTCTTTATGGGCCGTCGGCCGATGGCGGCGGCGGTTTGGCCGATGGCGACTTCGATGTTTTCGGATTGATGGCATCGGGGCCTTGGAATTTCGCGCTTAGCGGCTTGTTTTTTTCTTCGGCGTTTTTACTCGTCATCATTTCAGCGATGTTTCTTGGAGACACCGTCGCAAGCGAAGCATCGTTAGGAACAATGCGATATCTGCTTGTTGCACCGGTGCCACGTCGACGTTTCTTATTCACAAAAGCAGCCGTTGGATTGTTGTTGACCGGTGCGGTTCTCATTGCTTTGGTGATCGCCTCATTTCTTATCGGCTTGATCGCTTTCGGCACGGGCACGTTACAAAGTCCACTCAGCGGAACACTTGACGCAGGCGAATCTTCGACTCGTCTCGCCGTGATCACCGCCTACATTGCGATAACACTTTTGGTTCCGGCTGGAATTGCATTTCTTGCCAGCGTTTCAACCGACATTCCTTTAGGTGCGGTAGGTGCAGCAGTGATCACTGTCATTTTTGCCAATATCCTTGACGCTATTGATGCATTGGGTTCGCTTCGTAGGTTTCTTCCCGCCAACTACGCCAATTCATGGTCCGATGCGTTGGGCACCGGCATTGATTGGAAACAAATGGCGGTAGGCCTGGCTTACAACGTCGGGGTTTTTGCCGTGCTTGTTGGAATCGCTGTACTCAAGTTTGAACGTAAAGACATTCTTTCGTAGTGAAGTTAATCAAAGACATTTCAAGTGAAAGTGCGGCCAATAGACGAAGTCACTCACTTGATAGTTGGATCTGGACCTGTCGGTTCATCCACTGCACTCAAACTTGCTGAACTGGGTTACCGCGTTCGAGTTCTCACTCGATCGACAACAGGTCCGTCTCATCCAAATATTGAACTTGTTGCCGGTAATGCAAACGAAGTCGATACATGGTTGCGAAATATTGATCCCGCGGGCGCCATCAATAATGCCGCCAATCCTCCGTACAACCGATGGGCGCAAGATTGGCCGCCGATGCACGCTTCAGTGACTTTGGCTGCTGAAAGCTCCGGAGCAGTCTTAGTTGTGATGGACAGCCTCCACGCCTATCAGGCACTCACCACCATCAAAGCGTTGATCGCTCACTCGATCCGCACAGGCGCTCCCCTCGATGAGTTCTTCGGGAACTGGCGCCCACCCGACAAGACCTGAACCAAAAGCCACCCGAAACTTCGGACCGGGTGGCTTCAGCGCGCCCAAACAGCGCTCGAAACCTCCGTTAGATCGAACTGAACTTTCGACCGGCCCAGAACCCCCGAACTACCCTTCCCCCATGGTTTCCGGGCCGTTGCGCCGCGTTTCGCGCCGCGTTTCGCGCCGCGTTCCGCGCCATCCCCCGGTAACGTCTCACCCATCGAGTTTGAGAAACGACAACAATCGCTAAACGCTGCCTGACTCTCACACCTCGAGTCCACGATCATGGGTACACGCCACCATTGGCGTGCACCATACGTTTGCCGGGATTCCTCCCAGATTTGCATCACCACGTCACTCAGCCATGCACGGCGAAGCTGGCGTGCACTCACCGGTCGGGTCCGCCACCTGAAAAAGCCAGACGGGGCGACACCCAGTAGCCGGCACGCTGCCTTGCAGCTGTGACCTTCAGCGGCCAGCCGGTCGACGATCGGGTACAGCACTTTTGGGCGCACCACCCGCCCCTCAGCAAACAACTCGCTCGCCCGTTTCGTCGCCGCAAGCTCAGCCTCGAGCTCGGCGATTCGCACACGAGCAGCCCTCAGGTCAGCGGCCTCAGCGGTCGTCAGGCCGGGTCGAACACCACGATCAACGCTGTCTTGGGCTTTCCACCGGTACACCGTCGCTTCACTGACCTCCAGGGACCCGGCAACGTCGCCAACTGGCCGGCCAGCCCGAATCTGTTCACACACCATCTCCCGGTACTCCGGGGAATACGCATACGGCATGAGTGACCTTCTTCAAAAGGCCCACTCTTACATCCCAAGTCCACAACCAGGGGTACACGCCAATGGGGAGGATCTGTTCAGATCCGATGGGTTGTTGATGTCGTCGAACTTTTGCGATCGGGACAGATCGATCTCGGAGGTTCCGCTGATCGCCGCCGCCTCGTGGACCTCGCGAGTCAGTTCGGGGTGGCGCCGGTTCTCCACGACGGATTGCGTTTCGTTGAGCAGGTCTCTCCTGGCTCGATCAACAGTCACGTCTTCGACGACCTTGCATCAGTGCGTTCCTCGCCCCTTGACCGGCTCCGGATGGCCGCGTTCCATGAGGATCCGTTGGGCGAGCGAAGCGTGCGGGGCCTCGGACGAGCGACGTCCCGGTTCATCCAGCGCACGCGGGCGATGAGCGCCACCGAAACGGTCCGACTCGCTCCGGCCTATTTCACCGAGGCGACCGGCACGTCGAGCCCATGGCGGCTACCCGGCATTGCACTGTCATGGAGTTTCAAGCGGTGCTCGCACCTCATGCGCCGCACCCATCAGGGTGGTCGAGGTGGGTGGCGATCATGACTCGATGCTCATGCACCCCATGTCGGCGCCATCGCCGCACTCCTGAGAGCCGGTGGGAACTTTGACGACCCCCGTGGTACCGTCTCGCACTAAATCACGTGGAAACCCAGATCTTGTGGTGGATCAGATGAAGTCGATGGTTCCGATGGCGGGTGGGGGGGAAGTGGAGCGGTTGCGTCCGGCGACGAGCCGTCGTTCGGCTTTCTCGGCCTTCCTCTCGATCGGGTTGGTGTTCTCGCTTCTGGCGGCGGTCGTGATCGTCGAACCGGCCGCGGCGCAGGGAACCTCGGCCACTGCGACTGACACCGCCGCATCGGCAACATCAGACACTTCGGCATCCACCTCTACGCCGACACGGTCCGATCGACCCGACGCTCCGACCGATGTTCGGGCTATAGCAACCGCAGTCGGTACCGAGGTTCGGTGGGAGGCACCCGTTCAGACGGAGTTCGCGCCCGCCCCCACGGGGTACCTCGTCGTGGGTTGTGGCCCGTACGCGTTCGGTTCGAACGAGGCGACCATCGCCGCCGATTCCATCTGCCTCGACGAGGAGTCCTCTCGTCCGGTGCGCGTGGCCGCCGATGTCACCGATGCAGTCGTGGCCTGTACGCCCACCGCGACTGACTTCTGCGTCATCGCCGTTTTCGCCGAGACCGACACACTGCAATCGCGCGCGGTGGTGGTCGGTTCCGGTGGCACTCCGCCGAATGCTCCAACCGCGCTTCTCGGAGTTGCCGGCTCGGATGGCCGTTCTGTCGAACTCTCCTGGACCCCGGGTGCCGATGCTGTGCAGGTCGGGTCCATCCCGCCGATCCCGCAGCTCTGGGAGGTGTCGCGGGGCGATCTTGTGCTGGCCCGCACTCTCGATGAGCCGCGATTCGTCGACGAGTCCTGTGGTGTCGCCATGCGGTGTTCCTACTCGGTGCGGGCAGTGAGCCCAGCCGGCCGATCAGCTGGCGTCGAGGTGGTTGCCATCACGAAGGGAACAGCGGCGCCGTCCATCGATCTGTCCTCTTCATTGCTCGTCCCCGGGGTCGGGGCGATCAGCGGTGGGGCCGGACATGGTGCAGTCGATGCCCGTCCGATCGAGCTGTCGCTGCGCAGCGACACTGCCGAGATCTCGCTCGGTGCAGTCCCAGCACCCGATGCCGATGGTCGTTGGTCGAGGACCATTCCCGCATCGATCACCCCGGATCTCTACCGGGTCGTGGCCCGTCAGTCGGGAATCGAGACGATCTCCGAGCCGATGGCGATCGCGCAAGATCTTCCACTCACAGCGGTGCTGACCGGCACCGGCGGTTCTGCGGTTGCGGTCGGTGAGACCATCCCGACCGTGTCGGCCTCGAGTCTGCGGCTCAGCGGCACCGCTGTCGCCAGCCCCCCGGGGTCGATGATCGAGATCGTCGACCATCAGGGTTTCCAGGTGCCGGTCGGCGCAGTGCCGTCCCAAGAGGCGCTCGGGCTCGCGGTGGCGAGCGCCGATGCTGCGCATCGCAGTGCGCCTCGTCAGGTCCCCGTCTCCGCTGACGGAACTTGGGGCATTGATCTCGCCCTTGATCGCTCAGTTACCTCCGTGCATATCCTCGCAATCACGCAGAGGATCCCCGGAGTTCGCGTCTCGACCAGGTACGTGGCGGTGGAGGTGCTTGCGCCCGTCGTGTTTCTTCGAGCACCTGTGACCAGCAGCCTCTTGAACTCCCCGGTCAGCGCACTGAACAACCAGGGCAGCCAGCAGAACCAGATCCCGACACCACCAACGGCACCGACGAATGTTGTCGGCGTTTCTTCTTCCTCTGCCGTAGTGGTCTCTTGGTCGCCGGTGTTCTCGCAAAGTTCGCCAGTGACTTCCTATGTGGTGTCCGTCGTCGGTAGGCCTAATTCCAAATGCACCGTCCTCATCGCGCCCGGCGCCCAGGTCGGACCGCCACTGAGCTGCACTGTGCTGGGTCTGACAAATGGCACCTCGTATCAGTTCACTGTGGTGGCCCGGAACTCGGCTGGTGATTCACCCGCATCGTTGGCATCGGCGTCGGTGATTCCGGCAGCGGTCCCGACCGCGCCGGTACTTGTGCGGGCCACATCGCGTCCGGCTGGAGTCATGGTCTCCTGGAGTGCCCGTGGCAACAACGGTTCTCCGATCACCTCGTTCACCGTCACCACGGTCGAG
>JBILIB010000124.1:0-6250 GCA_044350215.1 Acidimicrobiales bacterium | reverse complement strand
CCAAGCGTGCGCTCGCCGCCGCCGAGGAAGGCAGCGCCGATATCGCAGAGCAAGCTCGACTTGCCATTCAGCGCATCGACACTGCAGCTTCGAAGGGTGTCATCCACAAGAACCAGGCAGCCCGCCGTAAGAGCCGTCTGATGGCTCGCATCAACGCTGCAACCAAGTAGTCGATGCGCCTCAGGCGCACTCGTAGTACCGGACCGGAGCTTTGCTCCGGTCTTTTTTATTTTCTACGCCACTCCCTGGAAGAGTTTGAAAAGTCAGCGACGGCCGCTTGAGCTCGACGAGGATCGATTCCGACCAGCCAGCCGAGCCACAAGAACCTCGACGACCAACTCTGGTGGCCATGCCTTCGCTCCATGCAGATCAAGATCAGCTTGGGCAAGCAGAGCGGCAATCTCTGCAAGGCGATCACTTCCGAGTCGACGAGCGCCGTCGAGGGCCTTCTTCGCGGGAAATGTGCTGCCCTTCATTCCCAGAACATCTGCAGCCTGTTTGTCACCGCGAATATCGGGATCGTCGAGCCGAATCATCTTGAGGTAATGGTTGCTCAACGTCGCAAGTATTTGCAGGGGGTGGCGACCGCCACCAATCGTCATCCTCTGAAGAACATCGAGAGAGCCACTGACATCGCCACCGTCAATGGCATCGGTGAGGTCCCATGGTGCGACGTCTCCGGAGACACCGAGGTACGGCTCAATGTCAGGGGCGGAGACTTTGGTTCCAGCGCCGAAAACGGATTCGAGCATCTCAAGAAGTGCTGGCAAACGACCGACGTCGCTGCCGAGGTGATCAACAAGTGCTCGACGGGCAGCTGGATCCAACTTGAGCGAGGAACCCGAGATCCGTTCGTCGAGCCAGCCGCCCTGCGCTTTGCCCGTTCCAGGCGAGGTATCGACAACAACTCCCCCACAGCTCGCCACAGCCTCAGCGAGACTTTTGGGGACTGCTGGAGTTTTTGCTTGCTTGTTCGGTCGTGGATCCTTTTCCCAAACGAGAACAAGAGACGTCGTCTCGAGAGGATCCTCGAGGTACTGCACGAGCGGTACGCAAGCGTCCTTCGTCGAAAAGACGGCTGCATTGCGGACAAGTACCACGCGGCGATCACTTAAGAATGGAAATGTCTGCGAAGCGTCAACAACGGGCCCGATCGTGTAGCCACCGTCTTCAAGGGAATGATCGGTAATCGAAAGCTCTGCGAGAAGCAGTGTTCGATCACCGTCGCCAACTAGTTGTTGAATCAGCGAAGAAACTTCATCGCCAAGAATGACTTCGTCGCTTCCTTTAACGAGGAAGACCGGCGCCGAGAGATTGACGTTCATGCTGCTTCGAGAATTGCAGCCATTGCGTCGGCAACACGACGCCCGTTTCGAACATCGTGCGCTCGGAGGATCCGACACCCAAGTGCAATTCCGAGCGAGTGAGCGGCCATGGTGCCATCGCCCGCCGAACCGCGCTCAACATCGAGCAATGTCCATAAGAAACGTTTGTTGGATGCCGAAAGGAATACCGGGTACCCGAGCGACGTAAGGGCGTCGGATGATCGAAGGAGAATCTTTGATTGCTCCTCGGACTTTCCCAGATCGAGTCCAGCGTCAACCATGATTCGTTCACGAGGGATACCGACCGAACGGGCCCGCTCGGCGCGGTCGGCCAGAAACTCACAGACAGCCACTACGACATCGTCGTACTGAGGGTCGGGATCGGGGACACGCGGCGCTAAACGAATATGGGTGGCGACGACCGAAGCGCCAGCAGTTGAGCAAACGTCGAGATAGTCGGGGTCAGCGAAGCCGCTGATGTCGTTGCCGATGCAGGCGCCCGCTTCGAAACAGGACTTTGCTACCGATGCTCGCCATGTGTCGACCGATAGGGGGAGGTCGAACCGACTTCGAAGTGCCTCGATCGCTGGGACAACGCGATCAAGCTCTTCCTGCTCGGTAACTTCGTCACCTGGGCCCGCTTTTACGCCGCCCACATCAAGAAAGTCGGCACCGTCGTTCACGAGCTGTTCGGCTTTACGGAGGAAATCCTCAAATTCGAAATAGGAACCTTGGTCGTAGAACGAATCAGGAGTTCTATTGAGAATTCCCATCACGATTGCTCGGTACGTGATGTCGAATCGAGTGGTACCTAGGTCCAAGAACACATCGCGACCCTAACCGGCCGACACCTGCCTGAGCAGCGTCCTGCGACTTCCTCGCCAAAAAGAATGGGCACGGAAAAGAGCCAATGCGCTGAGTGTGATCACGATGATCACACTCAGCGACACACGAGGGAGGGGAAGGTCCGAACACACATCGGCAACGCTCATAATCCACCAGACACCGACCCTCACAGGTGCTTGGAGTATCGCAGCTGGCCATCCTCCGATGAGCCCAGCGACGACACCTGCCGTTGATCCCCACATCATCACAAAGCCGGCGATCGGTTCAGCGAGAACATTCGCAGGTAACGACGCAAGTGGCATGGGACCAACTACTGGAATGATGATTGGCGCAACGCCGACCTGGGAAGCGATGGTGATCGACAGCACCCGTTTAAACCACTCTGGACCCCTCAGTCGTCGAGCAATTCCTGAAGCGAACAAGGCAATTCCGACAGTTGCGGCCACTGACAGGCGAAATCCAAGAGATTCGACCAAGAGCGGATCAACAACGATCAGTAGTGCGATTGCAACCGCGATTCTTCGGCATGTTGTGAGTGGTCGACCCGAGGCTGTTCCAGCGACGGCGAGCATCCCCATGGCGGTAGCTCGAAGAACTGAAGGCTCGAAGCGAGTAACCGCAGCGAACAGGAACAAGACCGAAAGAAGTGCGACAACCTTCGAACGCGGTCCGAGTCGTGCGGCGAGTGGTGTTGCAATTGCCAGAAGGAAGACCACGTTCTGACCCGACACCACTAGCAGGTGAGACAGCCCCGAATCTTTGAACGCCTGCACCACGTCTTCGCGACTTCCTCGGTCATCTCCTATGACAAACCCCGTATAGATCGGTCTCTGTTCTTCGGGTAGCACTTGAGCACCACGCAGGATCGTTCCGCGAACGAAATCAACAGGGACTCGCCAGAGGTCGGTTCCATTCTCAGGCGATGCTTCCGACGCCGACAGCGCCATACGCACATGTCGATGCGCAACTCGCTCGGGATGTGCGAGGTTTCCCAACGTTCCTTGGACACTCAGCAAGCGGCCAACTGTGGCTTGACGCACAACAGATGCGGCACGACCAGTCGCCGTGAATTGGACTCGCCCAAGATCGGTCTCGGCGTCGACAACGACACGACCGGGAAACATTTTCGGATCAGAAACGAGCCGAAGGACTCCTGACCATTCTCGCACTTGGACCGGCCGCAGACCCTCGCGAGCATTGAACGACAGCACCGCAACTGAGAGTCCCCCGAGTACTAGTACGAGAGCGCGACGGCGACTCAGAACACCAGCACAGAGGCCGATGATCCCTGCTGCCATCGGCGCCTTGATTGAGTGAATCGAACCAACCCAGCACGCTGCTGCAAAGTAGATGGGAAAGTTCCGTACCCAGTGGGTTCGCCACCGGTGCAAGATCTCGAAACTCTGCTGCTGGTTCGTTCGTTGCCTCATTCACCGAACCACAACGCCGCTTCGGATGCTCTCGAGCTTTGTGGGTCCGATGCCCTTCACCGAAAGGAGATCATCAACGGACCGAAATCTCCCGATTTCGTTTCGGCGATCGATAATTGCCTTCGCAGTTGCCGGTCCGATTCCGCTGAGCGAATCAAGTTGCTCAAGAGATGCGCTATTGAGGTCGAGTGGACCTACGGAAACAATCGCTCCCGACACCGAAGGGGAACCGGCGACACCTACTGGTGGAAGTTCGCCCTTTCGAGTGAACCACACGCGTTGTCCATCGTTGATCGTCGATGCGAGATTGATCTGATCGAGGTCGATGTCCTCGGCCGGACCACCCGCAACCTCAAGTGCATCGACGACACGAGATCCCAACGCCAGCCGATACACACCAGGCTGGCGCACTGCGCCTCCGACATCGATGACAACTCCTGGGGCGGTTGTGGTGGTTGATGAGGGTCCCAGGCCCTCACTTGCTTGCGTCACAACGGGAGGTTTCCCCGAGTTCGAAGAGCGGACCAGCACCACCGCACCCAGCAGAGCAATGAGAACCACTCCTGTAACGCCGACACCAACGCGCACGCTGACCGACGTTCTTTGTCGGTTTAACCACCGAATGACCGATACCCAAGAGCCCAATGCGGTCCGAGTTGACTGTGGGCCATCACGCAAATGATGGAGGGCCCGTGCCGAGAACTCTGACTCTGACTCTGACTCTGACTCTGGTGGTACCGGTGAACGATCGACCATTAGGTGTCACTCTCGATTCCGACGCATACATGCCGAACGCGCGAGGAAGATTCAGGAGGCTATGTACCTACCGACATCAGGAGAAGTGCCATTCAACCCTCTTCAACGAAGAGGGTTGAATGAAGCGGCTTGAACAGAGTGGCCACTTCGAAGAAGGGCCCGTTTAGAACAGAGTCGTGGTGAGTCGCTTGCGCCAAGCGCCAGTTCGGGGGTCTTCAGGGCCCAGAAGTTCGAGAAGATCAATGAATTCTTGTCGAGCGTCATCGTTCGTCTTCACTTCTAAAAGTAACGACTGAAGACGCTCTTCGATCTGTTCTGTCGAACTGATCCCAGCACCACTTCGCACGTAGGCAGCGATTCGACGCGTCTCGGCTGTTTCCGGGATACGTGCAAGTAGCTCGAGCGCTTCTTCGCCGCGATTCTCGCCGGCAAGAAGTTCAGCGAGATCGATAATGACGTCAGAATTGTCCGGTTCGATCTCAAGTGCCTGACGAAGTGATTCTTCGTCTCCTTGCTCGCGCAAGACATCGACAGCAGTTGGTTCTGCAGGGGAGATGAGACCGTTGACGAACTCGATGATCTTTTCTTCTGGCACCGCACCAACGAATTGATCAACGATCTTTCCACCCGAGATGGCGAACACGGCCGGAATGCTCTGCACTTTGAATGCTTGCGAAGCAGCCGGATTTTCATCGACATTGATCTTCGCGAGAACGACTCGGCCTGCAGTCGCAGCGACAGCGGCCTCGATCATTGGACCGAGCGTCTTACACGGACCGCACCATGGGGCCCACAAATCGACGACAACCGGGGTCGTCATTGAACGGTTGAGGACCTCGGCTTCGAGGGTTTCGTCAGTTACGTCGATAATCACAGGTTGAAGGATACGGCCGCTCACCAAGAAGCGGGGCCAGCGACCCCGCCGGTAGCGTGTCGGCATCCTGAGCCCGGAGTTGCCGTGACCCCCTCAAGCGACATTGCAGGCATTAACGCTGCGAATCTCACCCAATGGATGCTTGAACGCGTCCCCAGTCTCGTCGAGCCGCTTCAGTTCCAACTCATCACTGGAGGTCTCTCCAACCTCACCTACACCGTGAGCGACGCAAGTGGGCAGCGTTGGGTTCTGCGCCGACCGCCACTTGGGCTGGTGCTTGCCACTGCCCACGACATGGGTCGCGAGGTTCGGATCATCACCGCACTCAGCAACACGCCCGTTCCGGTACCACCGGTCGTTGGTTTTTGCGACGATGTTGCCGTCAACGAGGCACCCTTCTACGTCATGGATTTTGTCGACGGTGTGATCGCACGAAACACCGAAGCCGGATCCGCCCTTAGCGTCGCTGCCCGTGCAAACGCTGGTCGTTCCCTCATCCGCGTTCTCGCAACAATCCACGATATTGACGTTGATGCGATCGGTCTTGGTGACCTTGGACGCAAAGAGTCCTACGTCGAACGTCAACTGGCTCGATGGCAGCGGCAGTGGGAATCCACCAAAGACACTGAAGTGCCTGAGATGACAGAACTTCACAGCCGTCTTTCGGCAGCCATCCCGGAACAGGGTCCAGCAACAATCGTGCATGGCGATTATCGCCTCGACAATTGCATCGTCGACAACGATGGCAACGTTATTGCCGTCCTTGACTGGGAACTGTGCACGCTCGGTGACCCCCTCGCAGACCTCGGGTTCATGTTCGTCTATTGGGCTGAAGCCAACGATCCGTTTGTCGTAATCGATGGTTCGGCAACAGCGCTTGAAGGCTTCCCCAGTCGTTCGGAATTGCTCGCAAGTTACGGAGAGTTGACCAATCGCGACGCGAGCCAAATCGGGTATTTCGTCGCACTGGGCTACTGGAAACTGGCCTGCATTCTGCAGGGCGTTCTCGTTCGCTACCG
>JBILIB010000123.1:0-6278 GCA_044350215.1 Acidimicrobiales bacterium | reverse complement strand
CACGATCGGCGACGAGCCGACGACGAATTTCTGCTTCGATCTCTTTCTTCATTCGATCGATACGTGATTCAAATTCGTCGCGTTCAAGGCGTTCTTCAAGTGGAGTCAACGGGGCGGGACTCTCCTGCTGCGCTTGTTCCATCAGGCGTTCGAGAACACCATCGAGGTCGAGGTTTCGGAGTGTTCGATACAAGTAGTAGGTGCCACCCACCGGACGACCAGGTTCCATGCCTGCGAATCGGGTTACGGCTTGACGAGCCAAGGCCCGCATAAGCGCATCGTCACCTTGGCGCATCGCTTGAAAAAGCATCTCGGCCATTTGTTCAGGCGACATTGCTTCACCGCCGCCGCCGGCACCCGCTCCCCCAGCATCGGGATTCATCGGGATCTCGTCGTCATCGGCGATCTCGGGCAACTCCTCGCCACCACCGAGTGAATATTCGCTACCGCGGAGAGAAAAATACACTTCAAAGACCGTTTCGAACGCACGCCAATGCGAATTGTTCTTCACCAAGGTCGCAGCAAGCGCGTACTTAAATGCATCACGATCTTCAATCGGAATATGGGTGATGGCTTCCATCGCATCGAGGTTCTCGGTGAGACTCACCGGCAAACCTGCAGAGCGGAGTTGGACGATGAATCCCGAGAGCAACTCGAGCATTGGAGATGGCGTTGCCTCAGTTGAGGTCATGACGGTCGGTAGCTACCGATCAGTTCGTACGGGGGACGCCGGGCTTTTTGGCGCCACCGTCACCTTGGAGTTCCTTCGAAGCCTTCGCGATATCGCTCTGGTATTTCAGGAGGATATTGAGGGTCTCGATTGCCTCGGCTTCCGTAACCGATTCAACACCCAAGATCAAAAGTGTCTTTGCCCAGTCAAGGGTTTCCGACACAGACGGAGACTTTTTCAATTCGAGCTGACGTATTGAACGAACGATTCGGGCAACCTGATCGGCGAGGCTGTCAGTGATCTCTGGAATCTTGGTGAGAACGATTTCCTTCTCGCGATCCATATCGGGATAATCGATATGCAAAAATAAGCACCGACGCTTCAGCGCCTCGGAAAGCTCACGAGTGTTATTCGAGGTAAGGAACACCATCGGGATCTGACGAGCTTCGATGGTTCCAAGTTCAGGGATAGAAACCTGGTAATCCGAGAGAATCTCGAGCAGGAGCGCCTCTGTCTCCACCTCGACGCGGTCGACCTCGTCGATTAGGAGCACGACGGGATCCTCGGCACGAATCGCTTCGAGAAGCGGACGGGTGAGGAGGAACTCATCGGAGAAGATGTCTGTCTCGATGTCCTCCCAACTCGAATCCGAATTGCGCTCTGCCTGGATGCGAAGCAACTGCTTCTTGTAATTCCACTCATACAGTGCCTTTGATTCGTCGAGGCCCTCGTAGCACTGGAGGCGGATAAGTCGAGCGCCGAGTATCTCGGCTACCGACTTGGCCAACTGCGTCTTGCCGGTACCCGCAGGACCCTCCACAAGAATCGGCTTACCAAGGCGATCGGCAAGAAACACGACACCAGCAATGGCCTCGTCGGAGAGGTAGTCGACCTCACGGAGTCGGGTACGCACAGCCGCGGGGTTTTCGAAGCGATAATCCATTTCCCGACAGTACCGGCCCGCGGACCAGTCGAAAGCACCCAAGGGCCTCGGACGCAACGGGAAAGGGTTACCCCCGGATCTGGCCTTGGCCCCTCACCACAAACTTGGCGGTCGTCAGTTCACGCAGGCCCATAGGGCCTCGAGCATGGAGTTTCTGGGTCGAGATTCCAATTTCCGCACCGAAACCGAATTCCTCGCCGTCGACGAAACGGGTGGATGCGTTGACGAGGACCGCAGCTGCGTCGACTTCGGTCGTGAATCGGTCGGCCGCTTCAAGCGACTGAGTGATGATCGCCTCGGAGTGACCAGAACTGTTTCGCGCGATGTGATCAATTGCCTCGTCGATGCTCTCCACGACGCCAACAGCAAGGGTGAGGTCAAGGAATTCGGTCGACCAATCCTCGGCGGTCGCTGGCACTGCGCTCGGGAGCAACTCAAGGGCGTCGGCATCGGCTCGAAGCTCGACACCATTGAGCGCAGCCGCTGCTCTGGGAAGGAACTCGCCTGCCACGGTTCTGTGAACGAGCAAGGTCTCTGCTGCGTTGCAAACCGAAGGACGCTGCATCTTCGCGTTCACGATGACATTGATCGCGATATCTAAATCGGCGTCGGCATCGACATATACATGGCAATTGCCGTCGCCGTCGATCACGTAGGGAACTGTTGCATTCTCGAGAATCGAAGCAATAAGCGAGGGCCCACCTCGCGGAATAAGGCAGTCAATTGTATCTCTTTGGCGCATGAATTCGACGGCCGCATCTCGTGACGTATCAGCAACAAGAATGACCGAATCGGCGGGCAATGACGCGGTCTCGATCGCTGAGCGCAAGACCGATTCAATTGCAATGTTCGAATCAATTGCTCCGGACGAACCACGAAGGAATGCGGCGTTGCCGGATTTCAAACAAAGTCCCGCAGCATCTGAGGTGACATTCGGTCGGTTTTCGTAAATGATTGCGATGACTCCGAGCGGTACTCGAACTCGGGAAATACGCAAACCGTTCGGACGCACCCAACCATCGATGACCTCACCGACGGGATCAGCAAGGGACGCAACCTGCCGTAATCCGCCGGCCATTGAACCAATTCGCTTTTCGTCGAGACGAAGTCTGTCAACAACTGTCGGGCTCACCCCTTCGGATTCGGCGCGAGCAACATCGACTGCATTGGCCGATAGGACGGCGTCTGCCGAAGCCACCAAGAGATCCGCTGCACCAAGGAGAGCATCGTTCTTCTGCGCCGAAGAAGCGGTAGCTAGAACTCGAGAAGCTGCCTTGGAGCGGCGTCCAAGTTCAGGAATGGGGGTCGTGGCATCGTGCGAAGTCATAGGGAGAAAGGGTAGTCGTCGTCATGCCGACTACACCCGCCTCACAAGCACCGCAGCATGCGGGAACTAGCGTGAGTACCGATGAGCAACTCCGGCGAGGGCACGACCTCACAGAGGACACATCACCTCGTCCGATCAAGCGCAGTCGTCGCCCTCGGCACGGGGCTGAGCCGACTTACCGGGTTCCTGCGCGTTGGCGTCATGGCCTACGCGATCGGTGCCACTGCTCTGGCAGAGGCCTACAACCTGGCCAACAACACACCGAACCTTCTTTATGACCTTGTCCTTGGTGGCATCCTTTCGGCAACGCTCGTTCCGGTTGTCGTTGCCCATACTGGTCGAGAAGACAACCGGGGCATCGATGCCTTAGCCACCGTGATCAGCGTTGTCCTTGTCATTGCCACTGTTGTCGGAATTGCGCTCTCACCGGTCATCATCGCCCTCTACAACCTGTCCTCATCTCCCAGCGAGGCATCGACACAGGCGACCGTTGCCGTTCCCCTCTTGATGATGTTTGCCCCACAGATTCTTTTCTACGGCCTCACGAGTCTCGGGACCTCGTTACTCAACGCCCGGCGTTCATTTGCAGTGCCAGCGTTTGCGCCGGTACTCAACAACATCGTGGTGATCTGCCTCTTTCTGGCACTCCCCCATCTCGCCTCAGGCGATGCCTTGACCTTCGATCAAGTGCGTCAAGACACCGGACTGCTTTTACTTCTGGGATTCGGAACAACTGCAGGCCTCGCAGCGATGACCCTTGTGCTGTGGCCGGCGATGCGCAGCGCAGGTATTCGCCTTCGCTGGAACTTTGATCTCCACGATCCCGCTGTTCGTGAGGTCGGTCGCCTTTCGGGCTGGACTCTCGGGTACGTCATCTCAAACCTGATCGCGTATGGCGTCATCCAAACCCTCGCCAACGGCGTCGACGGAGTTTCGATCTACGCGTATGCGTGGCTGTTCTTTCAACTTCCATACGGACTCTGGACAGTGTCGGTAATGACCGCCTACACCCCTGAACTTTCGGCTCTGCACGCAGCCGCCAATATCCAAGGGCTACGGGATCGCTTCGGTGCCGGACTCCGACTGGTACTTGTCATCGCCCTTCCGGCCACTATTGGAATGATCTTGCTATCGGGCCCGATTGTTCGTCTGGTTTTGGCCCGTGGTGAGTTCACTTCGGCAAATGCTGACACGACGGCCAACACACTCATCGCGTTCCTATGTGGCCTTCCAGCCTTCTCCCTTTTCCTCTTCGCAATGCGTGGATTTTACGCTCAGCGAGATACTCGACTTCCGTTCTTCGTGAATCTCGCTGAAACGCTGCTCGGCTTAGCGATCGCGTTCATCGTCGTCGATCGATTTGGTGTCGTTGGGCTCGGCGCCAGCGGTTCGATTGCCTATTCCGTTTTCGCTGTTATCGCGCTCTTCCTGCTGCACCGACGCATTGGTCGCTATCTCGATCCGGCGACCATTCTCACGATCGCAAAATTGCTCGTAGCCACCGGTTTGATGGGTGCCGGAGTCTGGATGTTGCTCAGGTTCGCCTCGATGAGCGACCTCCTCACCATTGTCTCTGCAGGTGCGCTTGGGATCAGCATCTATACAGGAATGCTTGTTCTCCTGCGCGTTGACGAAGCCAAGTCGGTGCTAGTTCGCTTGGTGCGCCGCTAAGGAAGTATCACGAGGTCATCAGCGTGGATGACCTGTGCGGGAACTTCAGACGGCAATTCAGAACGTGAATGACCTGCTGCTGCCCTGAGCGTCTGTGCACCCATACGTACAAGACCCTTTGCGAACACCTCACCAGATTCGTCGGCAATTTCGACGGCATCGTCAGCGTCGAACTCTCCCTCAATCCCGAGAACTCCGGCGGCGAGCAACGAGGTGCCACCTCGTTCGAGAGCGTTGCGGGCCCCTGCATCAATGGTGATGAGGCCCGAAGAACGAACAGCAAAGGCGATCCATAACTTGCGAGCAGGAAGGTTTCGTTCGTGCGCTGCGACCGTTGTACCGACTCCTGTGGCACCGTTGAGTGCGTCGAGGAGGACATTATCCCTGTGCGCAGCAGCGATCACCGTACGTACGCCGGACCATGCTGCAATCTTTGCTGCCGAAAGCTTTGAGGTCATTCCCCCACTACCGCCAGCAGTTCCGGGGCCACCGGCAATATCGTCGAGTTGCTGATCAAATTCAACGATCTCTTCGATGAGCGACGCGTTGGGATCAAGGCGAGGATCGGCTGAAAGCAGACCTGAAGTATCGGTAAGTAATACCAACAGTTCGGCGTCAACGAGATGTGACACCAATGCAGCCAAGCGATCATTATCGCCGAATCGAATTTCGTCATCGGCAACCGCATCGTTTTCATTAACAATCGGCACAACGCCGAGTTCAAGCAAGCGGTTAAGTGTGCCCCTCGCTTGCAGGTACTGCCGACGATCAACGAAATCGAGCGGTGCAAGCAAAACCTGTCCACCAATAAGCGAATGTCGATCGAGTTCTTCGGAATACACACCCATAAGCCTCGACTGCCCGACGGCGGAAACCGCCTGCAACGTTTGAGCGTCGCGGGGCCGCTTCTCTCCGCCGAGACCTAGTGCGGGAAGACCGGCACCAATGGCGCCCGACGTGACGATCACCACCTGGTGACCCAGCTCACGAGTTCCAGCGACTTCGAGGCAGAGCTTTTCGATCGCCTCCCGCCGGATGATTCCTTGCCCATCTGTGAGCGATGACGTTCCAATCTTTACGACGACGATCATCACTCCTCCTCATATTCGAAACTGAGTGATCCGATCCGGACGGTGTCGCCTTCGTTAGCGCCAGCACGCGCGAGTGCCTTGTCAACTCCGATCTTTTTGAGTTGCGAATGCGCAAAGTCGAGCGCTTCTGGATTTGTGAGATCGGAAAGGGCGACGGCTCGTTCCGCAGAACGACCGACGACTCGATACGAACCGTCATCTTCACGTTCGATCCGGATGCCTTCGGAAATGGGACGATGCACCACGAACCCATCAAGTTCGGGCTCAACAGAACGTGCTCCTCGAACTTCTTCAGCCATTCTTCCGATAAGGCGCGGAAGGCCAGCACCGGTAATGGCGGAAATCGAAAGGTCGAGTTCAAGACCGTCTTCGGTAACGAAGGGCTTGCCGGTATCGGCGATAGCGAGGGCGCCGGGAACGAGATCGGCACGCGAACCGATAATGATTCTTGGTCTCTCCAGCAGTTCGGGACGATAGGCACCGAGTTCAGCGAGGAGAACTGCTGCTTGCTCTGATGGGGTCTCGACCGTCATACCGTCAATCCCACCGGCGAGGTCGACCATCAGCACGAGAACT
>JBILIB010000028.1:0-20638 GCA_044350215.1 Acidimicrobiales bacterium | reverse complement strand
ACAAGTGTTTCGGCGTCTTCTCGCAGGCGCACGGATTCTTCACGCGCCTCATGGAGAAGTCGCGCCACGTTTTCCTCGGCCTTTGCACGAATCTCGGCTGCAGCCGACTGAGCGGCATCAAGAACCCGCGTCGTTTCCTCGCCCAGCAATTTCGTCAGGTTCGAAGGGTCGATCGGATCATGGGCGGCACTTTGGCGACGCGCCTGGTCGAGTTGGCGCTCGAGTTCCGAAACTCGAGTTTCCGAGTTCTTCAACTGATTCGAGACCTGAAGGAGGTAACGCTGAACCTCAACAGGGTCAACGCCCTTCTTTACGGTCGCGAAAGTCTTATCGAGGATGCGGTCGGGATCGATCGGCCCGGACGAGTCGGTTGCCATCAACGTCAAGGCTACCGACGAAAGGCCGACATTCCGGTGATACCAAAGGGGTCAGTTGGCGGCGAGAGCGGTGCCCACGGCGGGGAGCACCAAGTTGCCACCGCCCACCGTCGTAAGAACTTCAAGTGCTTGGGTCAATGACGCAACCGGCTCAACGCGTAGGTCGCCTGCGTACTTGCGAGCCTCATTGATCTCGCTCGTAGGGACCAACATCAAATCGACACCGGCCCGGCGCGACGCCATCACTTTTTGGTGGATCCCGCCGATTGGCCCCACCGAGCCGTCGAGGGCGATCGTCCCCGTCACTGAAACTTTGAGCCCGCCAGTGAGACTGTCAGGGGTCATGACATCGAGAATCCCAAGGGTGAAGGCCAACCCCGCCGACGGGCCGCCTACCCGACCGGAGTCAATCGTCACCTCCACCGGAAAAGTGAACGAAAGATCGCGGGTAACGGTTGTGACCCCGAGAAATCCTTTTGTTGTGTCACCTTCGCGGGCGCCAAGGACTACCTGTACCTCGCGAGGTGGAAGAGCGCTATCTAACGTCGAATCATATGGTTCGACGCCCAATGTGATCGTCGCTCCCGGCGCCGTCGCACTGATCACGTTGATCAATTGCTGGCTAAACGAAATCTGTTGACTGTTGGCGCGAACAATGACATCTCCCGGAACAAGCATGTTGGCAGATGGCCCGCTTTCGACTACTGCCGCAACGACTGCGCCGGTTCCGTTCGATTCGACGGGATAACCGAGCCGTGTGAGCGCCTGATACTGCGCTGCATCTTTGGATTGCGACATCATCCGCAAATTCAGATCGCGATTTTGATCAGGTGACTGTTTGCCAAGAATGTCTTCTCGCGACGCGAGATCAAGATCGGAGTTTACCCATGCAGCTAATGCTTCAAATGGTGTCGCTTGTCGAAGCGAAACTGTGAGGAGATCAACTTCCCCCTCATGTACAAAGGTCTGCGCTCCGTTCACCGAAATAAGGCTCTCGGTTGGACGCGAAGAGCCCGGAGACACCACGTAATACGGGAGTCGAAGAACCAACCCCAGCGTGATGATGAGCACGGCGAAGAAAAAACCAAACGACGTGAGCCAACGGCGGCGGCGACTCCAGTGCGGGGATTCCTCACCCACAGTCGCAGGTGCGGGCTCAGGTTCTTCTTCGACAAACTCGACCACGTTGCTCCACAGACAAAATGCGATGGATTCGGCCCATCGACCGTGTCAGCCTGCCATGTCCGAGACCATGAACCAGCGCGCCCGCCGACAGAGTGCGAGGATGTCTCTTGTGACTGCGAACAACCAATGGCAACCGATCTACGGAGATGACATCGGCCCAACCACCTCCGATCGCATCCGATCTGGGGTCAGCCTTAGCGTGGTCCTCGTCGTTCTCGGCATCACTCTCGCTGGCGGACTCGCGCTTTCGGTCCTCGTGCTCTTCGGGCTCTTTGGCGCCTCGATCGGCTGAGCATGCCTGGCCGTCAACTCGATGACACCGTCGCTCGCCGACGCGACGCTGCGCTCGCGGGACATTCGGGAGATGAGAACACAGCCCGATCCTTCCTGAGCGACGAAGACGCGAATGTTCGTGCCACTGCGCTTGGTGCACTCAACCGTCTCGGTGCGCTAACACAGGACGAGCTCATTCGGGCCACCAATGATGACGACCCAATCATGCGTCGACGAGCATGCACCGAATCAACTTCTTGGAACGGCAGTGTTGGCGAACCAACCACCTCCGAAGTAGCGGACGCTATCGCTGCACTTCTTTCCGATAGCGACGACTCCGTGGTCGAGATTGCCGCATGGGCTTCTGGAGAACGCCCACCTGCATCGAAATCGACCATTGAACGATTATGCGAAATTGCAACCAGTCACGACGACGCGCTGTGTCGCGAATCTGCAGTTGCAGCGTTAGGTGCACTCAGCGATCCCGCAGGACTTGGTGCGATCCTCTCTGCAACCGAGGACAAAGCGACGGTTCGCCGGCGTGCTGTTATCGCCCTAGCCCCGTTTGATGGCCCCGAAGTCGACGCCGCCCTTGAACGGGCAACTAACGATCGAGATTGGCAGGTCCGGCAAGCCGCCGAAGACCTCAGTCCATGAACATGACCTTGAGAGCGTCGAAGGATTCGACGCAATGTCCTGCTCCGAGCACAACTGATTCGAGTGGCGCTTCGACAAGGTGAACCGGAACATTTGTTTCGGATTCAATGCGGAGATCGAGACCGCGCAACATGCCGCCGCCGCCAACTAGGTAGATACCTTGCTCGATGAGGTCCTGGGCCAATTCGGGCGGAGCTTGGCCCAAACATGCGATGACCGCGTCGACCATTGCCGACACGGGTTCGTCGATCGCTTCGCGAACTTCCTCGGCAGTGAGAACAACAGTCTTAGGTAGACCGCTCATAAGTTCACGTCCGCGAACCTCAGCGGCAAACTCATTTTCTGTTGGCCACGCAGAACCAATCGTGACTTTGATTTCTTCTGCGGTGCGTTCGCCCACAGCGATGCCGTATTCACGCCGGATGTGAGTCTGGATAGCAGCATCGATATCGAAACTTCCGACTCGCACTGCCTCGAGCGCTACTACCCCACCAAGTGAAATAAGCGCGACTTCCGACGTTCCGCCTCCGATATCGATCACCATGTTGCCGAGCGGTTCGTTGATGGGAAGACCTGAACCGATGGCCGCGGCCATGGGTTGCTCGATGAGGTGCGCTTCAGCAGCACCAGCGCGACGTGCCGCTTCGGTAACCGCGCGCTGCTCGACAGCGGTAATTGCGGAAGGAACACAAATCACAACACGCGGGCGATTGAATCGATTGACGCCAACACGCTGAAGTAGCAAACGGATCATGCGCTGGGTGACTTCAAAGTCCGTGATTGCGCCTTTTCGAAGAGGACGGACCGCAACGATGTAGCTAGGTGTGCGGCCAATCATTTGCCACGCTTCGTGGCCCATAGCAAGCACGTCTTGAGTGCGGCTATTCAACGCAATTACTGACGGCTCGTTGAGGACAATCCCCTCGCCGCGAACGTAGACCAGTGTATTGGCGGTTCCAAGGTCGATCGCAATGTCGCGCGCCATATCAACGACCGCCCAATCGACGCTTTTCCGCGTCTTGCACACCACGCACTGGGCGCGGCGGAGTTGAGGGAATAGGCGGCGTGCTCAAGGCATCCATTTCGCGTTGAAAGTCGTCAACGCTGGACATGAAGTGGGTGGGCTTGCGATGACGGATCCACACAATGAGCGAACCAACGGCAGCAACAACGACTGCGAGGAGAAGAAAAGCAACGCCACTCATGCGAGAACTCCGCGATCGTCGCTATCGGTGATGTGCTGCGCCGCCCGCGCCCATTGCGAACCACCGTCGAAGAATTCCTTCTTCCAGATCGGTACAGATTCTTTCAAGGTGTCAATTGCGAATTCGCAGGCATCAAATGCGGCACCGCGATGGGGGGCAGACACCGCGACAACTACAGATGACTCGCTCAGGAGCACTCGCCCTTCGCGATGCCAGATGGCGATTCGCCCCAACTCGGGCCACCGCTGACGAGCTTGCTCAGCAATGGCGCCAAGGCGAGGCTCAACCTGTTCGGTCCACGCCTCGTAATCGATATGAGTGACACCTCTAGAACCATCGGCATAGTCCCGGACCAAACCACTGAAAACCACCACAGCACCGCAGCCTGGGAGTGCAACCCAATCAGCGGCCAGACCGACGTCGAGCAATTGGTCGGTAAGCGCGACCCAATCGTCGGTGGCGGGTGGTTCAAGAGTCACGGCTTCCCATCGTAGTAGGGGCCGCGGCTAACTCTGCGGGGCCCACCGCTACATTCACCCCCATGCCGTTCCTCGATGACCCGGATGACGATGCCGGGTTCGTCCCCCCTCTCCCACAAGACGACCGATTATGGCGTCACCCATCGGAGATGGCAGGCCCAAACCCGCTTTCGCTTCGATCGAAACGCCGACATTCGTCACGGACTGGATTCTTCGCAGTGGTCGCAATCGGTCTGATTGCGACCGCCACCGGTATCGCCGCAGTTGGGATTCTCGGCTCGTCCAATCGGGCGTCCCAAGGAACCGAGTTCGCCGTCGGGCCTGCAGCCGAAGCACTCCCTGAATCAGCGCTGTCGTCTCTTGCACCGGCAGTTGTTCAGATCAAGGTCGACCGAGCGTCAAGTTCGTTCGTCGTGACCGGGCTCATCATCCGTTCCGATGGACATGTGGTCACTGCTTCTGACCCACTTGAAGGCGCACGCTCACTCACTGTCACCACTGCCGACGGACGCGCGTTTAATGCAACAATTGTCGGTACTGATCCGGCTGATGACCTTGCCGTGATTCGCATCGAAGGTTCAGGACTTCCCACCCCTTCATTTGGCGACATCAACTCTGTTGCGCAAGGAGACATGGTCTTCGTTGTCGGCCGCACCTCCACCGATAACCGGTCGTGGGTTGCATCTGCGATTTTTCAAGCTGTCGGCATGCGTCTCGATACAACAGATGGATCCACATTGCACGACATGATCGGTTCCGCAATCGATGTTCAACCTCCAACTGATTCCGCAGTTCTTTGCACAAGGGCGGGCGAAGTAATCGGTTTGTTGACATCGCGCGCAGCGGTTGCGACCCGATCGGCAGCACTCGCGTCTGCTCCATCAACCCTTGCCCTGCCCACCGCTACGAATTCCTTCGCTCACTCAGTTGCCTGGACACGTCATGTCGTCAACGACATCATTGAAACCGGTTCCGTTCATCACGGATGGCTCGGCGTCATGACAACCGACGCTCCCGAGGGCGGCGCAGCCATCGAATCGGTCACGAGCAATGGCCCCGCAGATCGGGCTGGCCTCATCGCTGGCGATCGCATCACCTCGTTAAGTGAAGCAAATTTGCCGACGAGTTCCGCCCTTGTCGTCGCACTCCGCAACCACGCCGCCAACGACACCGTCACGATTGGCTATGTCCGAAATGGCGTTGCAGCCAAGACTCTCGCCAAACTCATCGATCGGAGTTGAGTTGGCGGCGGATCAAAAAGGCCGCCCCTACGCCAATGCCGAACACCGCCGCAGCCACCCCGCCCAGCGCTAATTGCTGACGATGGCGCGGAGTGACCCGAGCCCAAATGCCGCCACTGTCGGCGTCGACATAGGCCTCTTCATTTCGAAACGTGGGCTCCCAACCCAAGGACCGAATGCGATCGTTGGCAACAACCCAGGGACCTGAACCAGCCAAAAGGGCGTCGGGATCACCCGGAGCAACACCGAAGTATCTGCCGATTTGAGCCAGAACGTACGCGAAAGGCTTGGACACGCGAACTCGTGCGGTGGGCCCCTTCAAAGCGCGAACTTCCTCGACCGTGAGCCAACCATCGGGCGCAACGTTCACTGGTCCATCAACCCGTGAACGACAGATGGCGACAAGAGCAGTCGTGAGATCGTCAAGGTGCACAAATTGCACTGGGGCGCCCACACCACTGATTTGAAGACCGGCCGTTGCCCAAGGTGAACGTGCCAACCACTTTTCGTTTTCCGGGCCAACAACGATGCACGGGCGAACGAGCGCACAGGTTGCTCCACGCGACCTTGACCATGTGGCACACAGTCGTTCGAGTTCAGCACGCTCAACCGCTGCCCCAATCGAGGCATTTGGTCGAACCGGCGCGTTCTCAGAGAGCGGAATCGGATTATCGGTTCGAGCTCCGTAAACGAGCGCTGACGACAAAACAACGAGCGTTGTTACTGCCCCAACTCGTGTAAGAGACGCAAGGAAAGATCGCGTTGCAACCACATCGATGTCAGCGCCTCCGGTTCCATCGATGTCGAGCCCCGAGCGGGGCCCAGTCAGCAAGACTCGTGTCGCTCCCGCAACAAGCGAGGCCAATCGGGAATCGTCAAGAGCAAAAGGAGCGATGAGAAGTTCGGGACCTTCGGTGTCGCCGGTGAGATGTCGGGTGCCCGGCTGGGCCCCAATGGCAACGACACGGTCGACGCCAGGTTCTGAGAGCGCGGCAGCAACCACTCGTCGCCCGATCGGCAGATCGGCTCCGGTGACCACCACGATTTCTCCCACACCGCAATCATGGCGCGTCCGACGTCGCCTTCGTCCGGCCGGCGCCCGAAGCGTCATATCCCTCGGCGGGGCCTAGCCTGAGGTGGTGGACGATCTACCCCCCGACCCCTTCTCTGGCGCCGACCCAGGCGACGAACTGGGCAAAAACTCCGAACAGAACCCCCTGTCAGGGATGCCACTCTTTGGCGATCTGGCCAAACTTTTCTCCCAACAAGGCCCCATCGGATGGGATGCCGCTCGCCAACTCGCACTCTCTATCGCAACCGACGGCGGAGAAGAAGGCAACGTTGATCCGCTTGAACGGATCCGCCTTGAACAACTCGCGCGTATCGCCGAGCTCCATGTCGGCAATGCCACCGGACTTCCCACGAGTTTTGGCGGCACTGGTATTTCGATTGTGCCGGTGACTCGTGGGCAATGGGCCACAACCACGCTTGAATCTTGGCGTCCACTTTTCGAACGCCTCGCCGGTTCGCTCACACCGCCCGCACCCCCGACAACTCCAGACCCCTCAGACCCTCTCAGTTTCATGGCTCCCCTCATGGCCATGATGGGGCCAATGATGATGGGCATGACTGCCGGTTCCATGATTGGGCACTTATCGCGTCGTTCCTTCGGTCAATACGATCTTCCCGTTCCACGGATAGCAAAAGATGACGTGATGGTCATTCCCGCGAATTTCGAAACATTCGCTTCCGAGTGGAGCATTCCCGCCGACGACCTCCGACTCTGGGTCTGCGCTCAGGAGATAGCCATGCATTCGGTCCTGCGCATTCCGCATGTCCGAGCAACTGTCGAGGAATTCCTCTCCGCCTATGCCGCCGGATTCGAACCCGATCCAAATGCATTAGAGGATCGACTGGGTTCGATGGAATTCGATATGTCCGATCCATCATCTATGTCGGGCATGCAGTCAATGTTTGGCGATCCCGAGCTACTTCTCGGGGCGATCCAATCGCAAGCACAACGTGACATGCTTCCCAGATTCGAAGCCCTCATCACGGCAATGGTGGGATATGTCGATCACATTGTCGATGCCGTCGGTTCCTCATTACTTTCAAACACCACAATGATTTCCGAAGCAGTTCGCCGCCGTCGCGTTGAGGCCGACGATTCGGATCGCTTCGTCGAGAGATTATTCGGCCTTGAACTCACCCAAGCCACCTATGACCGTGGCGCTGCGTTTGTGGCCGGCATCGTCGAACGCGCAGGCAACGACGGACTCGTTCGCCTCTGGGAATCGGAACGCACGCTCCCCACTCCCGCAGAGATCGAAGCCCCAGGTTTGTGGCTTGCTCGCATCGAGCTACCTGACTGATTACGTAATTGGCGGTGGACCATCGGGGATCTCGGGGTCGTCCCAAGCATCGGGTTCGAAAAGCAAGCCGTCACGATGATCGCCTACCGGACGGGGCGAGTCTGCAGACAGTTCGGGCAAGGGCCACTCGACCCTTGTGGGGTCGCTGGGCGGCTGCACTTGGGGCGCTGCAACAGCAGGTGTTTCAGGAGCAGGAGCTGCGGTAGTTGGGCGGCGCATCCATCGGCGAGCCGCATCATGGGGAGCGATATCGATATCGGCCGCAGTGGGATCGTTGGGATCAAGCGGTCGCCCCCAAGGCGTTGGAGTTTCGGGGCCCGCAAAGCCGCGATCGACAACTCGAGTGGAATCAAGGTCGTCTTGAAACGACCGATGAAGCTCATCGACCGGGCGTCGCAGCACACCCTTTCGAGGCGTCGGCAATCGACCGGCACGAACATTGCGCAGACCAACCAGGTAAAGCGCCACTGCGATCGATGCTGTTATCGCTATGAGTCCGAACCCGAGGGATGCCGGAATCGGCAGGATGATTGGAAGCAGTGCACCGATCACCCAAATCAACTGAAACCGTGTCTCGAATTTCGCGAAGGTCCGACCGCGGTTTGCATCGGGGGCATCTCGCTGAACAATGGAATCAAATGCTTGCTTCGCCGAGCAACTCGTGACGCCCAACATCATCGATAACAGAGCTGCGCCCGCGAGTCCGCTGATGAACGCAGTGATAACTCCAGCCGCGCTTATGACAAACAGACTCGTGACCAAGATCCGCTCTTCAGACGTCACTCGTCGGAGTCGAGGAACAACTAACGAACCCAAAAAGAAACCCAGCTGCGCTGTCGCGGCGACAAGGCCTAGTTGCCATAGTGGCGCTCCTGCATTCTTGAAATCGAATGCAAGCATGAACGCAAGAAAGCCGACCATGCCGCGGATAAGGCCCATTGCTGTTGATGCGTGAGTAATACCAGCGCTACGAAGCTCCTCTCGTTCGGCTTCACCCTCTGGTTCCGCGGCAACCGTGGTCGGCGGCAACTGCAACGCAAAAATCGTGCCAACGGCAAACACAACTGCACCCAAAGCAACCGTGGCTTGACCGCCACCGATCGCATAAAGGATGCCCCCTGGTATCGCAGCGACCACGACAGCGATCGAAGAAAGTGTCGTGAGTTGCGAATTGGCCTGCACCAATTCCTCGTCACTATGCACGGTGCTCGGAATGACTGCGCTCTTCGAAATTGAATAGATCTTCTGCATGATGAGCATGCCGAAAGCTTCTGGGTAGAAAAGAAGAGAGTCCATGTGCCGAACAACAAAGAACGCAAGCAACGCTCGTAAGAGCATCGATCCAACGATGATCCAGCGTCGCCCACCCTTGATGCGATCGATAGCAGGGCCAATGAGCGGCGCCGCGATCGCAAATGGTGCGATCGTCAGAAGCAAGTACAACGCAACACGCCATCGCGCCGATGTGAAGTCGAGCGAAAAGAACACTGACCCTGCGAGGCCGATGGCAAACAGCGCATCGCCAGAGACTGATGCAGCATGAGTCCGAGCCAAACGCCTGAATGGTGACGGTGCCCACGGTCGGCGAGGATCACGACCGACTGGTGCCGGGCCGCGAGGGCGCTTGCCGCTGGGGGATGTGGACTCAGGAGTCACTATGACCATGTTACGAGGCGGGTGCGACGCAACCGCCCGTTTCGCTCAACCTCAGCGCTTCGGAACGTCGAACTTGTAGCCAAGTCCCCTGATCGTCACGATACGAACGGGATTCGTCGGATCGCTTTCGACCTTTGAGCGCAGACGTTTGATGTGAACGTCAAGCGTCTTGGTGTCGCCCACATAGTCGCTACCCCACACTCGATCGATGAGCGTGTCTCGGGTGAGGACTCGACCGGCATTCAGGAGCAGCAACGCGAGCAATTCAAATTCCTTGAGAGGAAGCTGCACGATTTCTCCACGAACGGTCACCTCGTGACGTTCTGGATCGAGGACGACATCGCCCACGTGGAGAGTCTCGGCGAGATCGATTTCGGTCTGAGGTTCCGCGTCGTCGAAGGGACGGCGGCGCAAGACCGCGCGCATACGCGCCACGAGTTCTCGCATTCGATAGGGCTTCGTGACGTAGTCGTCGGCGCCAACCTCAAGCCCGACGACCGTGTCGATCTCAGAACCTTTGGCGGTCACCATGATGATCGGAACATTTGATCGAGACCGCAACTCACGACACACATCAATTCCCGAAATCTTGGGGAGCATCACGTCGAGTAGTACGAGATCAGGGTTGACAGCTTCGAAGACTTCAAGAGCTTCCGCGCCATCACGGGCCACCGTCACTTTGAACCCTTCGCGAGACAAACCAATCTCTAGGGCTTCGATGAATGACCCTTCGTCTTCGACAACGAGCACTGATGTTGTGTCAGTCATTGACTCACGTCCTCTTGTTCAGGGTTGAAACTTCGGTTTCGCTAGTAACAGTTGCGACTTTGGAACTTGGGAATCGCATCGTGAAGGTTGAACCCTCTCCCAGCCGCGACTCGACGTCGATGTCGGCTTCGTGGTTCACCACCGCATGACGAACAATCGCAAGACCCAAACCCGTGCCCCCGGTTTGGCGGCTTCGGCCTTGGTCGACCCGATAGAAACGCTCGAAGATTCGGTCGATGTCGCGAGTTGGAATTCCGATTCCGTGATCGGCGACCTTTACGACAACGTCATTCGCAACTGCTTCGACCGTCACATCAACAACAGTTCCGGGATCGGAATACTTGATGGCATTGTCGATGAGGTTGCCGATCGCCGAAAGGAGTTGTCGGCGCTCACCGACAATTCGGGTGTCAGTCGACAACACGACCAACTGCACCGATACTTCAGCCTGAACCGCGGCGGTCCGGAATCTTTCAACCGCGTCAGAGGCAATCTCGGCCAACTCAACAATGGCACTGCCTGCACCATCGACAGATTCGATTCGCGAAAGTTCAATGAGGTCTTCGATGATTTGAGCGATCCTCATCGCCTCGGCATTAATGCGATTCGCGAGGCGCTCAACGATGTCGAGGTCATCTTCGCCCTGGAGGGTCTCCGCGAGAAGACCAATTGCACCAACCGGGGTTTTCAGTTCATGGCTGATATTCGCGACAAGATCGGTGCGAATGGCCTCGAGTTGACGCCGTTCGGTGATGTCCTCGACAAATGCCACCGCTCCTGGCTGCCCATCCTCTGGGAGCGGAACTGTGGTCACCAAAACAGTGCGCTTAGGCGGGCCAAAGAGGTCGATAGCGGTTGAGGCTTCGCTACCCGAATTCGCCACTCTGATGAGATCATTCACCGCCGCGCCAACAAGTGCATCGCCGTGGCGGGCCTCAAGGAATGGCTTGGAAGCAACATTCGACTCGACAACCGAACCCTCGCCATCGAACACCATCACGGCGACCGGCAAAGCATTGAGGGCTGACTGCAAGCGAAACTGTGCGCTTTCGGATTGAAGAGTATCTGATCGGAGATCACGCACAGAGCGCTCGACTATTGCGAGAAGATCATCGAATCGCACCATCTCGCGTTCACTTGGAATCTCGAAACCCAAACGCATCGTCGACTCATAGACCTGATTGCGTTGGGCTCGATTCGAAAAGAAACGCGCAACAAAAATCGTCACAGCGGCGGCAACGACAGCAGCAATCAGCGCACTCGAGATGGCTGCGTTCATTGGCCGCTTTCAGCCTCTGGCTCGGAATTCTCTGCACTGATTTCCGCAGCAAGCGAACGCCGCGCCACCAAACGCGCTGCTCCGGTCTGCTCTGGCAGCCAACCGGTCACCATGTACTGCACCCGCTGTCCGATGTTTACGGCGTGATCGCCAATGCGCTCGTAATAACGGCCAATGAGGGCGAGCTGAACTGATGCCTGCAGACCAATGTCGTGGGTTGCATGGGATTCGAAAATTGCTTCGATGTAATCACCGTGCAAGGTGTCGAGCGTGTCATCGATGTCGTCGATTGCTACCCCAAGACTCGCATTTCGCTCGGCATAGGCGTCGAGAGCCAACTTCATCAAACGAGAAGCTTCTTCGCTCATTCGCTCAATGAGGCCGCGAAGTTTCGGATCCAGAGACACTCCGTAGATGCGACGCGTACCTTTCGCCACATTGACCATGAGGTCGCCGGAGCGCTCAAGTTCACCCGTGAGCCAGAGTCCAGTCACGATCGATCGGAGGTCCGACGCCATCGGCTGTTGCAGCGCGAGCACGTGATAGCAGTGCTCTTCGATTCGTAGCGAGAGGTCATCAAGTTCGTCATCCGCCTCGATGACAGCTTGAGCACCCCTCATGTCGTTGGTGAGTAGTACCTCTGTACCCCGAGGAATGACTTCACCTACTAGGGCACCAAGACGGACAATGTCGTCGCGGATCTCATCGAGTTCCTGATGAAATGTTTTGCGCTGTTCAGGCATAACGACTCCTGTCGAACTTTCCGCCTAATTGGCTCATCGGACTTCTGCCGCGAGGTGATCAGGATCTCCGGTGATCAGATAACGAACTCGAGCACCAAGCACAGCAGAGTGATCGGCGATTCGATCAAGTGCCTGGCCTGCCACCATCGTACGGAGTGCAACCACCACGGCGTCGGGACCTTCGTAGGCGAGTAACGCTTCAACGAGATGACGAGAGGCCAGGGCCACCTCGGGTTCAGATGCAACCTGCTCGGCAAGTCCAAGATCGAGAGTTGACCAGGCCCGTAATGCGTCTCGGTACTGATTTACCGCATGTCCAGCCAACGTCTCGAGGATGTCGAATGAGGTGGGGACTCGCGTAAGCAGTTCGTGTTCCGGCGCCAATTTAGCGATGCGCAGAGCAAGATCGCCGATGCGTTCAAGTTCTGCAGTGACGCGAAGCACCGAAACGATAAGCCGAAGGTCAGACGCGACTGGTGCTTCCCGACGTAGAAGTTCGTAGGACCGCTCCATAAGCGAAACGTTCATGGCGTCGATCCGATCGTCAGTCCGAATCGCTTCTTCGGCAACATTCAGGTTGCCGCTGTTGAGTACCGTTCGCATGCGCTCGAGATTTTCGTCGACAAGAACACCCATCAGTTCCACCTGAAGAGCCAGTTGCTCGAGTTCGGACGTGTACTGCTGGCGCACCTACTCCACCTCAGCCGAATCGACCAGTGACGTAATTCTCGGTGCGTTCATCGGAAGGTGCCGAGAAAATCTTGTCGGTTGAATCGAACTCAACCAGGACGCCGGTGCGTGTATCGCTTTCCGAATTCACCTCGGTGGTGAAGAACGCCGTGCGATCGCTGACGCGAGCAGCCTGCTGCATGTTGTGCGTCACAATAAGAATCGTGTAGTCGGACTTGAGTTCCTGCATCAGGTCTTCGATCCGAGCAGTTGCGATCGGATCAAGTGCCGAACAGGGTTCGTCCATCAAGATGACCTCGGGTTCGACTGCGATAGCACGTGCAATGCAAAGGCGCTGCTGCTGACCGCCCGAGAGGCCCATTGCTGATTTCTTTAAGCGATCTTTGACTTCGTCCCATAGCGCGGCGCGACGAAGGGCATGCTCAACGATGTCATCCAGATTTCCCTTGTTGCCAGACAATCGTGGACCAAACGCGATGTTGTCGTAGATCGACTTTGGGAACGGATTTGGCTTCTGGAAAACCATGCCGATTCGCTTGCGAACTTCGACTGGATCGATACGGGGATCGTAGAGATCAATGCCGTGATACAGAATTTTTCCATCGACACGAGCAGATTCAATGAGATCGTTCATTCGGTCGAAGCAACGAAGCACTGTTGACTTTCCACAGCCCGACGGACCAATGAACGCTGTGATCTCGTGCTGGAGAACTTGAAGGTTGACATCGCGCACTGCCCGAAACTCGCCGTAGTAGACGTCGAGTTCACGAACGTCGAACACCACCGAGGGTGCTTCCGGCACGGGAACCGTTGTCGGTGGAACAACTTCGGCGTTTGGTGCAACAATTTCAGGAGACATCGAGGAGTCCTCTGCGTCGGAGTCGTGGGTTTCAGTCACGTCTGAAGGCTAGGGCGGTCAGGCAGCGTGTCGTCGGGCAACCCTGGACGACACAACGCGGGCGAGAATGGTCATGGCAAAGACGATGGCAACCAGCGTCAGGGCAGCGCCCCAAGCACGTGACTGCGCTGCTTCGAATGGGGTTTGAGCATTTCCAAAAATTTGGACCGAAAGAGCAGTCATCGGACCCTCGAAAATATTCAGGTTCAGATTCCTAGCAGCACCAATTGTGAAAACCAGCGGCGCAGTTTCACCGGCAGCACGGGCGATGGCGATCATGACACCTGAGGTGATTCCGCCAAATGACGCTGGGAGCACAACTGTCAAGATCGTGCGCCACTTTCGATTGCCAAGGGCATAACTGGCCTGTCGAAGCTCGTCCGGCACGAGACGCAACATTTCCTCGGTGGTGCGGATGATGATCGGAAGCATCAAGCAACCGAGAGCAAGCGAACCACCGAAACCGTTCAGCCCAAATGTGAGTGTCCATACGGTGTAGACGAACAGGCCCATGACGATTGAGGGAACACCGGTCATGACGTCGGCCATGAACCGGATCAAACGCGCCGTGCGACCCTTGCCTCCGTATTCGTGGAGATAGATCGCCCCAAGGATGCCCAATGGAATCGCCATTACGGCGGCGCCAAGGGTGATGAGCAATGTTCCGACAATTGCTGGACCCATTCCGCCACCGGCTTTACGAGTGATGGTGGGCAGGTCTTCAGTAAACCATGCGACCGAAAGCTGGCCGATGCCTTTGAAAAGGACATAACCGATAACGAGCGCCAACGGAACTACCGCAACCAGAAGTGCTCCAAGCATCCAAACCGAAGCGAGGCGATTTTTGATTCGACGAGATCGACTCGTTGTCGCGTCAAGAAGCAACTGCTCAACATCGGGGGAGATCAACTCAGTCATCTCATGCCCCCTGGCTTCGGCGGTCGAATCGGCTCACGATGCCGCGGGCAGAAACATTGACAATGATGGTGACCCCAAACAGCACAACGCCCAATCCAATCAATGCCGCCCTGTGGGTGCCTGACGCTTCGCCGAACTGATTCACGATGACTGCAGCCATCGAGTCACCCGCTTCGAAAAGATGCGTGGTGATTTGTGGTTGAGAGCCGATCACGAGCGCAACCGCAATGGTTTCGCCCATTGCTCGACCAAGCCCGAGCATCACTGATCCGACAATGCCACCACGGCTCCAGGGCAGGACTGCAGCGCGAATCATTTCCCATCGGGTAGCGCCCATTCCGTAGGCAGCCTCTCGCTGCGCAGACGGAACTGTCGCAATAACTTCACGGCTGAGCGAAGTGATGATCGGTGTGATCATGATCGCCAGAATGATTCCGGCGGTCATGTAACTGCGGCCACTTTCGCCATTGAAAAACCACCCGAGGACCGGGATGTCTCCAACAGCACCGCTAATTGCTTTGTACACAGGCTGGATCGCGGGGGCGAGCACGATGATGCCCCAGAGTCCGTAGACCACCGATGGGATCGCAGCCAAGAGATCCATAACATAAACAACTGGCTTACGAAGTCGACGCGGCGCGGCTTCATTCGCGTATAACGCAATTCCAAGGCTGACCGGCACGGCCAACACGAGTGCGATAAAGGACGACAAGATCGTTCCGTAAATAAACGCAAGTGCCCCGAACTTGCCATCGGCGGGCACCCAAGTACTCGAGGTAATGAATCCAAAACCCTCTTGTTGAAAAGCAGGCCAAGCTTCCCGCGTTGTCGAAATGGCGATCAACGCAAGGATGCCCAACACCACCAGACCAGCCGCTAACGCGACGGTCTTGAAGACCGAATCGCCTCGCCGTCCAGACGTGGGTTCGAGCAACGACGAAGCGTCGCCCCCACCTGCGGGGGCGACGCTGTCGTCATGAGTAAGCAAAGTCACGTGGACGTACTAGCCCTGAATCTGGGTGATCTGCGCAAGCGCCCTGTCACGCAGTCCCGATGGAAGCGGAGCGAAGTCCACGTCCTTGGCCAGGTCCTGTGCCTCGGTAAGGAGATACGTCAGCCAACCCTTGATTGCAGCGGTATTTGCTGAAGGGGTTGTGTAGACGATGACATAGGTCGGTGCTGTGATCGGGTAGGTCTCTGCACCAGCCGCATTGAGCGGGTTGTAGGTCAGGTCATCCTTGACCGTTGCTCCAGCAAGAGCAGCCGTCGTTCCTTCAAGCGTCGGGGCGACGTACTTGCCGTCCTTGTTCTTGATCAACGCGGTGGTCAGGCCAGTTGCCTTGGCATCAGAAAGATCGACATAGCCGATTGCACCGGCGGTGTCCTTGACGATCTGGGCCACACCAGCATTGCCCTTGCCCGCCTGCGCCTTGGGCCAAGCAACAGAGTCACCAGCAGTCACAGTGAAGATTGACGGAGCCGCAGTGGCAAGATACTTCGAGAAGTTCGAGGTCGTACCCGAACCATCGGAGCGAACTGCAACGGTGATAGCGGTGTTCGGAAGCGTGACACCAGAGTTGTCGGCAGCAATGGCTGCGTCGTTCCATGTGGTGATCGTGCCCATGAAAATCTTGGCAAGGGTCTCAGGCGAAAGCTTGAGTTCTTTCACGCCGGAGAGGTTGTATGACACCGTGATCGGGGCCGCAACCGTGGGGAAGTAAAGGAACGGGCCCTTGAAGTTGGCCTTTTCATCGTCCTTCACAAGGCTGTCCGAACCTGCCCAATCGGAGGTACCGGCAGCAAGGTCCTTCTTACCCTGGCCTGAACCAACGGCGTTGTAGTTCACAGTGACGCCAGAAGCGGCCGACTTAAAGGACGCAATTGCGTCTTCGTAAAAGTTCTTCGGGAAGGTTGCACCGGAACCGTTCAGAGTTCCGCTGAGAGACTTGTAGTCGTAGTTCGACGACGCCTTTGTGGTGCTGGACGACGAATCTGAGGAACTCGAGCCGCAAGCGCCGGCGACAAGACCGACTGCGACAAGAACGGCGAGGAGCCAAACAAGGCCCCGCTTAGATGAACGCAAGGTAATTCTCCCTGTAACAGATGGTAACGAAGTGCCCGGTCGAGCACCCGAAAGCCACGGTAAGGATCCAACGTTGCCGGATTCCGAGTATCAGGTGTACGGGAGATGAACGGGAGGGGAAATCCTTGCCGGCAGCGGCTAGCGCAACCGGCTCGCAACCGCGTCAAGACGCTGGGGCAAGGCTCGGTACCAGACCCAGACCCCCCGCTTTTCTCGCTCTACCAGGCCAGCCTCAAACAGGATCCTGAGGTGATGGCTCACGGTTGGCTGCGATTTGCCAATGGGCGTGACTAAATCGCAAGCGCACACTTCGCCATCGGGCGCAGAACTGATGATGGAGAGAAGTCGGAGACGGACAGGATCGGAAAGTGCAGCGAAGACTGACGCCAGCTCGGCGGCATCACTTTTGCTAAGCGGAATGTCGCGAGCAGTGCCACAGCACACTTTCGTCTCTGACTTCGATTTTGTTGACTTCACTGTTTTTATCGCCACGACCCCTCCAAACGGAAAACGATATTGACAAGTATCGATATGCTGACGATAGTACGTATCGAAGTTCATCGATACATCGATTGATACTTCCGCCAAGACATACGTGCTTGCGTCGCTACATCATCCATTGAGGAGTCCCCCGTGTCCCGAGTTCAACTTGCACTCAACGTGTCTGACATCAACGAAGCGATCGCGTTTTACTCGAAGATGTTCAATACCGAGCCGGCCAAGGTACGTGAGGGTTACGCAAACTTCGCGATCGCCGATCCCCCTCTCAAACTTGTACTAATCGAGAACACTGTCGCCGAACGACTCAATCACCTCGGGATCGAGGTTGAATCCACCGACGAGGTCGCTGAGGCAACGAACCGCTTCGATGAGGTGGGTTTCACAACCGACGTCGAGGAACAAACCACCTGCTGTTACGCCGTTCAGGACAAGGTGTGGGTGCGCGATCCCGACGATGCCCGCTGGGAGGTTTATACAGTGATCGCCGACTCGGCCGTCTTTGGTTCAGCACCAGTCGATGGTGGGGATGCATGCTGTGCAACCTCATCACCCGTTGAGTCGGTGAGTCTCAGCACAAAGCCTGGCTGCTGCTGATGTCACCATTGTTCCGAAAGTGCGTCGCCGAATTTCTCGGCTCCGCCTTTCTCATCGCCACGGTGATCGGGTCAGGCATCATGGCCACCAACCTCACCGACAACGTTGCCCTCCAATTGCTTTGCAACACCGTGGCCACTGCAGGCGCGCTGGTCGCACTTATTGCTGCTTTCGGATCAGTGTCCGGGGCGCATTTCAATCCAGTCGTAACGATTGCTGACCGTGTCTTCCGAGGCATTCCTACACGAGAGGTACTTCCGTATATTGCAGCCCAAATCGCCGGCATGATCGTGGGCGTCATGGTCGCGAATCTCATGTTCGGCCTCACCGCCATCGACATCTCGACGAAAACACGCTCTGGCGGCGGGCTCTGGCTTGGTGAAATCGTCGCCACTCTCGGCCTTCTTCTCGTGATCTTCGGAGTCGTTCGATCGGGAAAGTCGACACTCGCCCCGTTCGTGGTTGCTGGCTACATCACGGCGGCCTACTTCTTTACTTCGTCAACGAGCTTCGCCAATCCGGCTATCACTATCGGCCGCAGCCTTTCCGACTCTTTTGCAGGCATTGCGCCGAAGTCAGCACCGGGATTCATCATCGCCCAGTTCGCTGGAATGGCCCTTGCCCTTGTCGCAATCCGCATCGTGTTCCCCGATGCCGACGAGTTCGCCGATGAACTACTCATGAAGCACGAGGAAGATAAATGACAACAACAAACCCCACTGTCCTATTCGTCTGCGTGCACAATGCCGGCCGATCGCAAATGGCGGCAGGATTTCTCGACCACCTCGCTGGCGATCGCATCGAAGTGCTTTCCGCCGGAAGCGCACCTGCGAACACACTTAATCCTGCCGTGATCGAAGCCATGAACGAGGTCGGTATCGATCTCGTCGAACGTGGTGCACACCCAAAAATTCTCGATGCTCAAGTTGTCGAACGTTGCGATGTCGTCATCACTATGGGGTGTGGCGACAACTGCCCATTCTTTCCAGGTGTTCGCTATCTCGATTGGGTTCTTGAAGATCCGGCTGGCCAAGGCGTCGAAGCCGTTCGTCCAATTCGAGATGAAATTGAGCGACGCGTTCGCGAACTCATTGACGAACTCTCCGCCTAAACGCGAGCGACCTAGTCACTGTGTCCGAGCGAAAGAAATGCTGACAACACGTCGACATCGTGGTCATAGGTGAGCCGCTCCCCCGCTTCAACCGGGCTCACCCACTCAAGGACATCGACTTCATCGTTGGCCTCGAACGTTCCGCGCTGAACGTTCATCACCCAGTACCGAACAATCTTGGAACGGTCTTTATGGTCGCGGTAAGTGATTGACGGCAGTTCGTCACCGAGTTCGCAGTCGAATCCCGTCTCCTCAAGTACTTCGCGATGCGCTGTTTGCTCATCAGTTTCGCCCGACTCAACCTTTCCCTTCGGGAAGGTCCAGTCGTCATAGCGAGGACGATGCACAATCACGATCTCGGGCTCAGCGAGGTGACCCCGAAAGATCACCCCGCCAGCGGCGCGAACGTCGAATGATTCAGTGCCATCGTCAATCGAGTTGCGAACCGACATACAGACTCAGACACGACGTTCGAGTGCAATTGCCTCGAAACGGCGATGGGTGTCGAACTGGTCTGTGCCGAAAACGCGACTCCAAGTTGTATCGGGACCCAGCGCCCACGCAAGGGAATCGTCTTCAAGGTTGACGTCAAGGATCTCGTGCAAGCGCGCCTGCAGCAAGGGATCTTCGACAGGAACTAAGGCCTCAACACGGCGGTCGAGGTTGCGGGGCATGAGGTCGGCGGAACCGATGAAGTACACGGGAGCGCCCGCGGCACCGTGCTTGAAGTAATAGATCCGCGAATGCTCTAGATAACGACCCACGATTGAGCGCACATGAATATTTTCGGACAATCCCGGAACGCCTGGACGCAAGCAGCAAATGCCGCGCACAATCAAATCGACCCTCGTGCCCGCTTGCGAGGCTGCATAAAGCGAGTCAATAAGGGCCGCATCAACGAGGCTGTTCATCTTGAGGACGATGTGGCCCTCAGCGCCCAGCGCTGCCTCGTTCGCAATGAGCTCAGCAATGCCCGGACGAATCGTTGTGGGCGAGATCAACAGCTTTGAGAATTCAGGGTCGCGGGCAAAGCCAGTGAGCAGATTGAACAACTGCGTGAGATCTGAACCCACAGCCGGGTCGGCAGTGAGAAGACCAACGTCCTCATACAGACGCGCAGTCTTCGGGTTGTAATTGCCGGTTCCGATATGGCAATAGCGGCGAATACCATCGTGTTCTTCGCGAACAACAAGCGTGGTCTTGGTATGAATCTTGAGGCCCATAAGGCCATAGATCACGTGAACGCCGGCTTTTTCCAATTCCTTGGCCCAACCGATGTTCTTCTTTTCGTCGAACCGAGCTTTGAGTTCAACAAGTGCAGCAACCTGCTTGCCGCGCTCGGCGGCACGCACAAGCGACTTGATAATCGAAGTGTCAGATGAGGTGCGATACAGCGTGAGCTTGATTGCGAGAACTGACGGATCGACCGACGCCTGACGAATGAACTCCTCAACAGAGGTTGAAAATGATTCGTAGGGGTGATGCATCAGAACGTCGCGATCGCGGATGACCGCAAAGATGTCGACCGGTTCGTCGGGATCGGTGCTCGATAAACGTGGTTGCGTTATGGGCGCCCACGGTTCGTCCTTAAGGTCAGGACGATCGAGA
>JBILIB010000027.1:0-20727 GCA_044350215.1 Acidimicrobiales bacterium | reverse complement strand
TGCCTGCTACACCGAAAACTTCAAGACCGCTGGTTCAGCTGTCGATGGCTCTTATGTCTGGATGCAGTTCGTTCCGTTTGAAGAAGCATCAAGTAACAAGGCCGCTCAGGCCTATGTTGATGCTTCCGGTGGCAAGCCGGACGCATTTGGCGCCCAGGCATGGCAGTCGGCAATGGCATTCACCCAGGCCGTCAACGAAATCGTTGCTGAAAAGGGTCCAAATGCCATTACCCGCCCCAACCTCCTCGCAAAGATGAAGACTCTTTCATTCGACGCTGATGGTTGGATTGGGAAGGCACGTGTTGGTCAGAGGGTCTTCTCTGACTGCATGGTGATCATGCAAATCAATGGCGGCAAATTCGAGCGAGTCTTCCCGAAGGAAGCCGGCACGCTTGATTGCAAGCCGGAGAATCTCGTCACCGTCAGACTTGATCCAGCCGCAGCCGCAGCCAACGTCAAGTAGCAGTTCTGTCGTACTAGGAGGGGTCAGCCAAATGGCTGGCCCCTCCTCATCTCATTAGCGCAGTACAGCAAGGGGGGAACATGCGGCTCAAGGTCAGTCCAAGGCTGATTTCCGCGATCGTCGTCGGGCTTGTCGTCCTATTTTTTGTGACGAAAAATTGGGGTGGAGCATCGGTCAACGCAACGACGATTTCCTCGTTCCTTGTCGTTGGTATCGCCCTTGGTGGCATCTACGCCATCACCGCCGGTGGCCTTGTTGTTACCTATGCCACCACTGGCATCTTCAATTTCTCTCATGCGGCAATCGGTTGTTTTCTTGCCTTTTGCTATTGGCAGCTCACAGTCAAACAAGGGTTGCCAACGTTGGTGGCGATCGCCATCACCTTGTTGGTAATTGCGCCAGCCATCGGCTTCTTGCTTGACAAGCTCATCATGCGCCGTCTTCGCGACGCTGCACTTGTCGTGCAACTCATGGTGACCGTTGGTTTGATGCTGACATTCATGGGCATCACACTCACGATTTGGTCCCCAAAAACTGGCCGGATACTTCCGCAGTTCTTTCAGGACACGAAGGGTGTCCAACTCGGTGACGTCACTGCTACATGGCATCGCATCATCACGGTCGTCATCGCCCTACTTGTTGCGCTTGGGCTTCGCTTCCTTCTGTATCGGACTCGACTCGGTATCTCGATGCGCGCAGTTGTCGATAGCCGCAGCCTCGCCGGTCTCACTGGCGCAAAACCGTCAATCATTTCCGGGGCCTCATGGGCGCTTGGTTGCATGACTGCGGGCTTGGCCGGAATTCTTATCGCTCCCGAAACCGGGCTTGTTGTTGAAAACCTGACACTCATCATCGTTGTTGCTTCGGCAGCAGCAGCTATCGCTCAACTCAAGTCCATTCCAATGGCGTTCATCGGTGGTCTCATCATCGGCCTGTCGAAATCGTTTTCAGCGGTGTACCTCGAGTGGGGGACCGATTGGACCTATGCCGACGAGGCGATTCCCGCGGCGATTCTTTTCATTGCGCTGCTCTTCCTTCCAATGGCCCGATTGGAAACGGGCAAGATCCGCATTACGAAACGCACCGAACGACTCACGCGACCTTGGGAAGCAGCTCTGGGTGCAGGCGTGATGATCGCATTGGTCGGAGCGTGGGCTAACGGCTGGATTCCTTGGATCAGCGGCACCACTTTTGGGGAACGATCAACGGTGTGGCTCGGTCGTGGCGCAGGCTTCATGGTCATTGGTTTGATCATGATTTCGCTCATCCCGCTGATCGGTTGGGCCGGGCAGGTGAGCTTCGCGAACTTCGCAATTGCTGGCATCGGTGCGGTGCTGTTCTCTCACTTCGGTGGTCAGAATGGCGATGCCCTCGGCATTGTGTGGGTCATGCTTATTTGTGCACCGCTTGGTTTGGCGATCGCTCTACCTGCGCTTCGTCTCAAAGGGCTCTATCTAGCGCTCGCTACGATGGCGTTTGCCGAAATCGCCGACAAGGTGATTATCAGGCATCCCAACATGCTGGATCCTTCCGCAACGGGTGTCTTGTTTAAGCCCGTCGACATTTTCGGAATCACAATCAGTTCCGATCCCAGCGATCGAAAAGCATTTCTGATGTTCCTCGTGGTCACGTTCTCACTGCTGTTCTTCATGCTTGAGATGTTGCGCCGCTCTCGGTGGGCTCGTCGCTGGATCGCTATGTCGGATTCACCTGCTGCATCGGCAACAATCGGCGTCAACCTCACGACCACGAAGATGATGGTATTCATGCTGTCGGGCGCCATGGCCGGTTTCGCCGGTTGCATGTTTGGTCTGCAGCGTGGTGCGCTTTCGGTTGACTCATTCCCGCTGTTCGCCGGCCTGCCGTTGGTGCTCCTCTTGGCGGTACAAGGTGTGCGGTATCCGGTGGCTGCCTTTATGGGCGTTATCGGATTGGCGTCGTTCCCAGCGCTCTATGAAGTGCTTGGCAAACCGTCGTGGCTTACGGCAATCGAACTTATTGGTCCTGGTATCGCAGCAATCGCGATGGCCTACCGACCCGAGGGTGCGGTGTTCTACTCGGGTCGCGATCTTGCCGGGCTCTTGCCGTGGAGGAAGGACGCAAGATTTGAGAAAGAACTCATGGTTGCCAAAGAGCGAGAGCAAAATATTGGCAAGGACGAAATCAATGACATGGGTCTTTCCCGACCGTTCACACCCGACAAAGTTGCACAGCTTGATCGAGTGCTCGATATCACCGACCTTGTTGACGAAAAGAAGATGGTGCCCACCGGAGGTGCATCATGAGTGCAATTCTCAGCACACAGGACGTTGTCGTTCGCTTTGGAGTTCTTCAAGCCGTCTCACAAGCTTCTATCGAAGTTGTCGAGGGTCGAGTCACGGGTTTGATCGGCCCAAATGGTGCCGGCAAAACCACACTCTTCAATGTCATCACCGGCTTGCAGGAACCAACCGCCGGCAAAGTGTTCTTCGATGGCAAGGACATCACGAACAAGAATCCGTTCAAACGAGCCCGTATGGGTATTGCGCGAACTTTCCAGAAGCTCGAGGTATTCGGAAGCCTTTCTGCTCGAGAGAACATCCTCGTCGCTGCTGAACAACGCAAGACCTGGGACCGTTCAGGCTTTGATCCGAATCAGGTCTGCGACGAAATTCTCGAAAAGGTCGGGCTTTCCGACGTTTCAGAGTTCATGGTTGGCACCCTGCCAACGGGAACTGCACGGCTTGTCGAACTCGCGCGTGCACTTGCGTCAAACCCACGAGTGCTCCTTCTCGATGAACCATCCTCTGGTCTTAACGAAGAAGAAACTGAGGAGATGGCCAGCCTGCTTCGGAAATTGGTTGATGAAGGTCTGGGTGTTCTGCTCGTTGAGCATGACATGTCATTCGTGATGGGTACATGTCAGTTCATTCATGTCCTTGACTTTGGGACCATCATCGCCACCGGCACTCCTGCTGAAGTGCAAGCGAATGCACAGGTACAAGCTGCATATCTCGGAACCGAAACCGTCGTGGAGGCGTCGTGATCCCGATCCTCGAACTCAACAACATCCGTGGTGGCTACGGAACCATCGACGTGTTGCATGGAGTCAATCTCAAACTTGAGGCTGGCCAGGTGTATGCATTGCTTGGTCCAAACGGTGCAGGAAAGACCACGACCCTTGGGGTTTGTAGTGGCCAAATCGTTCCTTCCGGTGGACAGCTCTTGATCAGCGGTCGAGAAGTCAACGGGGTGAGCAGTGATGCCCTGGCTCGTGCCGGTGTTTGTCTTGTCCCCGAAGGCCGAGGGATTTTTCCTAACCTCACCGTGACCGAGAATCTGCGGATGTTTACTCATGCTGGCGTGTCGTTTGCTGACATCCAGGAAAACGCATTCCGGCAGTTCCCTCGTCTGCAGGAACGGCGCAAACAAATCGCTGGAACACTGTCTGGTGGTGAGCAGCAGATGCTTGCAATGTCGCGTGCATTGGCGGTGAACCCCTCACTCCTGCTTCTTGACGAGCTTTCAATGGGCTTAGCCCCACTGATCGTCGGAGAACTCTATGAACGTGTTGCCGAATTGGCAGCTGAAGGAATCTCCATCCTCGTGGTGGAACAGTTCGCCCAAGCCGTGCTGGGCGTGTCGACGGTTGCGTCGATCATGTTGCACGGACGCATTACTCGTACCGGACCACCCGCTGAGATCGCCGAGGAACTGACCGAGGCGTATCTGGGCGGAACAACCCATTGATGAACGCCAGAACAACGGAGGAAACATGAGTAACACTGAAACCACCCCGTCGGCCCGCCTCCAGGAGTTCCAGGGCGAAGTCGATGCAATGAAGGTCGATGGCGGAAAGGCCAATCCCGAGCGGACATGGCTGATCCTCGGATCACTGCTGATGATCGCCGGCATCGTACTTTCGCTCATTGCGTGGTTGACCCTTCAAGGCAGTGGCAAGGGTGCAAAGACCGAGGACCTTGTCGCTATGGGAACATTCGGACTCGTCCTCGCTGTCGTGGGCGCAGCTCTCTTTATCGTGATGTCACTGCGTCGCTATTTCCGGTTCTGGCTTGTTCGTCTCATCTTCGAACAGCGCGAAGCCGCCGATCGCATCGCAGGTAAGTAGTCACCACCTTCTTAAAAAGATGTAGTGGCGGATCCTTGGTGGGGGGCGGGGCAACCCGCTCCCCACTGCTTTTGTTGTAACTCGCCGGCCTATGGGCGGTGTCCTAGATTGACGAAGTCAACGAATTTCACGTTGCCGATTCCAGGGGGAATTCACAATGGCTATGCCTACCGATGTTCCGGTCATCGACACGATGATTGGCTTTCCGGCTCGCGACCTGAAGGCGCAGTACGAATTCATCACCAAGCAAACCAAGGACTCGCAGTCCAAAGACGAGTTCGAGTTTCCGGCCGAGTACATGTTCAAGGCTCCGCCGGATAAGGAAAAAGAAGTTCGTGAAACCGATGATCCGGTTGGTTACACCCTCGATCAGATGGACAAGTGGGGTGTCTCGGTTGGCATGGTCGGTGTCGGTCACCGCGAAGGTCAGGGCGAAGCAACCGGCGAAGAAGCGCTCAAGCGCTATCCCGGACGTTTCGTTGGTTCTGTGGGCGCCGATCCCAACGACGGCATGGCCGGAATTGAAAACATTGTTCGCGCCTACGAAACCTGGGGTGTTCGGTCCATTGGCATGTTCCCCGCCGGCTGCTTCCCTCAGGTCGCAATCAATGACAAGAAGATGTACCCGATCTACGCCAAGGCCTGTGAGCTCGATATCCCGGTATTCGTTTGCACTGGCATTCCTGGTCCTCGCCTCAAGTTCCAGTGTCAGCACGTCGAGCACGTGGACGAGGTCATGTACGACTTCCCCGAACTTACCTATGTCTCACGGCACGGCTGCCAGCCATGGACTGAGTTGATGGTGAAGCTCATGCTCAAGTGGCCGGGCCTTCACTATTCAACCTCGGCCTTCGCCCCGAAGCATTACGACCCGCGGATCATCGATTACGCCAACACTCGTGGCGCCGACAAGATCATCTACGCCGGCTATTTCCCCATGGGTCTGTCACTGCAGCGGATCATGACGGAAATGCGTGATGTGCCGTTCAACGACAACGTTTGGCCGAAGTTCCTCCATGACAATGCGGCCCGAGTTCTGAAGCTCGATTGATCGGGTCCTAAAGTGGGCCCATGGCCCTTCCCGTAGATGTCTCGACCGTCTCGGACGAGGAATTCCGTGCCGACGCCAAATCTTGGCTGGCCGAAAACCTCGTCGGAGAATTCGCGTCCCTGAAGGGGCGCGGTGGCCCCGGCGACGAAGAAATCGGATTCGAAATCCGTGAACGCTGGGAAAAGGTGCTGGGCGCCGCCGGTTGGATCGGACTTGGTTGGCCCACCGAGTTCAGCGGACGTAATGCCACGGTCGGCCAGCAGATCATCTGGGCCGAGGAATATGCGCGAGCGCAGGCCCCTGGCCGTGTCAATCACATGGGCGAACACCTTCTTGGGCCAACGCTGATTGAACATGGCACGAAGGAACAATGCGAACGTTTTCTTCCTCCGATTCTCAGCGGTGACGAGCGCTGGTGTCAGGGTTATTCGGAGCCCAATGCTGGCTCCGATCTTGCCAATGTGCAGACCCGCGCCGTGCTCGATGGCGACCAATGGATCATCAACGGTCAGAAGGTCTGGACTTCTCTCGCCCACGTTTCGCATTGGTGTTTTGTGGTTGCTCGTACAGAAGTTGGCTCAGCGCGACATAAGGGTTTGTCGTTCCTTCTTGTTCCCATGGATCAGCCCGGTGTTGAAACGCGAATCATCGTGCAGATCACTGGCGGCGGTGAATTCAACGAGGTCTTCTTGAGTGATGCGGTGACCGGTGCAGACATGATCGTTGGTGAACCAGGCAAGGGCTGGGGCGTTGCGATGGATTTGCTCGCGCTTGAGCGCGGTATCTCAACTCTCGCGCAGCAGGTTGGGTTCGAACGTGAACTTGACAATCTGATTACCGAAGCAAAGAAGAAGGGTTCGGCGGCTGACCCGATCATGCGTCAGCGCCTTGCCGATGCCTACACCGGACTCAAACTCATGCAATGGAATGCACTGCGTTCGATGGGTTCCGGAGTTCCTGGTCCTGAAGCGTCAATTTCGAAGTTGTTCTGGGGCACATGGCATAGCGACCTCGGCGAACTCGCCATGGATATTGGCGGTACCGAGTCGATGATTGCCGAGGGCTTTCCCTACGAACTCACGCTCGATCAAAAGATGTTCCTGTTCACCCGATCCGAAACTATTTATGGCGGCAGCAACGAAATCCAACGCAATGTGTTGGGTGAACGCGTGCTTGGCCTGCCCAAGGAGCCCAATCCCGCATGAGCACGACACCTAACTACGTCGACGGTCACGGGCTTCTTGCCGGCAAGAAGGTGCTCGTCACTGCTGCCGCTGGAACAGGTATCGGTTTTCAGGCGGCGAAGCGCGCGATCGAAGAAGGCGCTCAGGTTGTCATCTCTGACAAGCACGAGCGTCGCTGCGCGGAGTCAGCGGCAGAGCTCGGAGTCGTTGGCATTCCCTGCGATGTGACTGTTGAGTCCGATGTGCAGGCCCTTGTGGAAGGAGCAGCTGCTGCCCTCGGTGGCATCGACATCTTCATAAACAATGCTGGCCTTGGTGGCGAGGTGCCCATTGTCGACATGACCGACGATCAGTGGAGTCTCGTTCTTGATGTCACGCTCAACGGAACCTTCCGTTGCATGCGTGCCGAGATGAAGTATCTCTATGCAAATGGTGGCGGCGTGATCGTCAATAACGCGTCGGTACTTGGTTGGCGTGCACAGGAAGGCCAAGCCCACTACGCCGCCGCAAAGGCTGGCGTTATGGCGCTCACCCGCTGCGCGGCCATCGAAGCTGCACCTCACGACGTTCGAATCAACGCAGTGGCACCAAGTCTTGCGATGCATCCGTTTCTGGTGAAAGCCACAACGGAAGAAACGCTTGCGGAACTGACCAAGCGTGAAGCATTCGGTCGCGCGGCCGAGCCATGGGAAGTTGCCAACGTGATGATGTTCTTGGCTTCGGACTACAGCTCCTACATGACTGGCGAAATTGTGTCAGTCAGCAGCCAACGGGCCTGATCAGTTCAATGGATCCGCTCGTCATCGTCTCCGCCGATTGCCATATTGGTCCTCGGCTGATTGAAGACCTTCGGCCGCATTGCCCCCGTGAGCATCTTTCAGCATTCGACGCGTATGTCGAGGAGGGGGGACGCTCGCGTGGGCGCTACGTCGAACACGATGACTCGACTGATGATCCCGACTCACCGTGGCGCAATCAGTGGCTGAAAGGTCACTTCGACCCCGTGGCGCGTCGTGGCGATCTTGATTTCGAAGGCATCGCTGCCGAAGTCGTCTTCCACGGAAGTCAGAACAACCAGCCCATTCCGTTCCAGACATCGATGCTCGGCGAGCCTGAAGATCGAGAACTCTCTGCGGTCGGTATGCACATCTACAACGAGTGGCTGGCGCAATTGAACGCCGATGCCCCCAATCGCCACATCGGTCTGGCCCACCTTCCGATGTGGGACGTTGCTGCCGCCGTCGATGAATTGCGGTGGGCGGCCGACGCCGGATTGAAGGGTGTGAACTTTCCTGCCCTGCGGCCATGGCTCACGCCGTACAACGATCCGTCATGGGAACCGCTTTGGGCGGCTGCGGAAGAACTGGCGATGCCGCTCACAACTCATTCCGGTGCCGGTGATCCCGCGGTGTTTCAAGGACCGGAACTCATCGCGCTCATGTCGATCGAGAGCGGCGGATGGTCAAGTCGTCGAGCCGCTCATCTGCTCATCCTCGCCGGGGTTTTTGAACGACATCCTGACTTGAAACTGGTGTTGACTGAGCAACCAGGTGAATGGTGGCCCTATCTCGAGAACGAACTCGATACCGCCTATCAGGCGGCCACCTCGATGGGCGGTCCGCTGCGACGGCAAGTTCCGCGACCGCCGAGCGAGTACCTCCACCGCAATGTCTTTATCGGAGCAAGCTTCCTTTCGCGGGCCGAAGCCGAGGGGGCCATCCGAGACGGCTACAGCGATCGCGTGATGTGGGGATCGGACTACCCCCATATGGAATCGACCTTTCAAGCCGGTGCGATTCCGATGAGTCATCTTTCGATGAGGTTCACGTTCGCCGGTCTCGACGAGCGCGCGGTGAGGGCGATGCTTGGAGGCACGGCGATCGACGTCTATGGGCTCAATCGACTCGCGCTGCAGCAGATTGCCGACGAGATCGGAGCACCATCGTTTGGTGACATTGACGTTCCCCTCGATGTTGTTCCGAGCGGAGCGAGTCCGTTCGCGTTTCGAACAGTTGGGCCGTGGGCCTAGGCCGGTTCTGCGAGCGACTTCTCTTCGAGGTATTCCTCGAAACCTGACACGCCCGATTCGCGGCCCACACCGGACTGCTTGTAGCCACCGAACGGCACATCGACCGCGTACCAAGAACCACCGTTGATCGACATCGTGCCCGTTCGAATTCGTCGGCCAACGGCGAGCGCTCGTTCTCGGTCATCGCTCATCACAGCGCCCGACAGGCCGTACTCGGAATCGTTGGCAATGCGCACAGCGTCATCGTCGTCGTCGAAGGCGATGGCCACGAGGACGGGACCGAACACCTCGGTCCGGGCGATCTCCATATCGTTGGTGACATCGGCGAGAAGCGTTGGCTGGAAGAAATAGCCCTTCTCGAATTGTTCAGCGCGACCCCCGCCGACCACAACGCGAGCACCCTCGGCGATCGCCCGATTGACGAGACCTTCCATGCGTTCGAGTTGAGCCTTGTTCACGATGGCACCAGTCATGACGCCCGGATCCTGCGGATCGCCATAGGGGAGTGCGCTCAGCATCGCGGCGGTGGCCTCGATGCCCTCTTCGTAGCGGCTGCGCGGCAGCAGGAGTCGAGTCGAGGTTGCACAGCCCTGACCACCGTGAGTGCACACCATGAAACAAGGGCTGGCGGTTGCCGATGCCATGTCGGTGACATCGTCGAGCACGATGTGTGCACTCTTCCCACCGAGTTCCAGAAACACGTTCTTGATGGTCGCCGATGCTGCTTCCATGATGCGCCGCCCAGTGGCGGTGGAGCCGGTGAACGAAATCATGTCGACATCGGGTGAGGTGGTGAGAACTTCGCCGACCGTTTTGTCGCCGGAGGTAATGACGTTGAAGACGCCGGGCGGGAAGTCGGTGTGATCGTGGATCATGCGGCCGAGGGCAAGCGCAGTCCACGGAGTATCCGGTGCCGCTTTCAAGATGACGGTGCAACCAGCAGCGAGTGCGGGTGCACACTTCGCCAGGGTGATTTGGTGTGGGTAGTTCCACGGAGTGATCGCCGCAACGACGCCAATCGGTTCCTTCTCGACCCATCGGTGTGCGGTGCCCGCCAAGCCCGTATTGATGCCGAGGTCGTAGGACCATTCGAAGCTGTCGAGCATGTCGGCGTAATAGGTGAGGTACTCGAGCGGGACCATGAGTTGCGGCCCGTTCATAAACATTCGCGGAGCACCGACCTCGGCGATAGTGAGTTCGGCGATGGCATCGAAGTTGTCGATCATCGCCTGATGAAGTTGACGCAAACAGCGTTGGCGAAGTTCGACGTTGGTCGACCAATCAGTGGTGTCGAAGGCTCGGCGGGCCGCGGCGATGGCCTTCTCGACATCGCCGGCGGACGCGTCGGCGGCCACTCCGAGGATCTCCTCGGTGGCGGGATTGAGATTGGGAAAAGTGGCGCCGCCCTCGGCATCCACCAATTGCCCGTCGATCAGCAGTCGTTCTTCATGCCAAAGGTCGGCCACGTCGTTTCCCCCACTCGGCCGGGTAGGCCGGCTCCTGATGCTGCAACTCTCGTTCGATGAACGTCGGTTCAATGTAGTTTACGCTCGTTGCACAACGCCGGTCTCGGTCGGTCGCAGCGCTTGGTCGCAAGACATCGTGAGTTGGGGGAACCATGGGGAACGAGTCATTCCGTTATGACGGCAAGCGAGTGCTTGTCGTCGGAGGGGCGACGGGTATGGGGGCCGCCGCGGCTCGTCAGGTGGCGTCGCTTGGCGCCGAGGTCATTGTCATGGATTACCTGCCGGTGGATGAGTTCACGTCGATCGTGGTTGACCTTCGCGACCGAGATCAGATCGATGATGCGGTCGATCAATGTGGTGGCACCGTTGATGCGCTCTTTTCATGCGCAGGCGTCGCCGACGGCACGCCGGGAATCGAGCGAATCAACTTTCTGGGCCATCGCCACCTCATCAACCGTCTGTTCGAAAAGAGCATGCTGCTAAGGGGCGCGTCAATCACGATGATCTCGTCGTCAGCCGGTCTGGGTTGGTACAACAACCTCGACACCGTTCGCTCATACGTCGATGGCACCGACTTCGACAGCGGCGTTGTGTGGATGGAGGAAAACCCTCGCAACAACCACTACATGTTTTCCAAGCAGGCGATGTGTTACTACGTGGCCTTCAACGCCTATGAGTTTGGCAAGCGTGGTGTGCGAATCAATGCCATTTGTCCAGGACCAACCGATACGCCACTCGCTCGATCGAATGAAGACTTGTGGTTGTCATTTGGCCGAGATTTCCGCGACGAAATCGGCGTCGACGCATCAAGCCCCGAGGAACAGGGCGATGTCATGGCCTTTCTCGGTAGTCACGCTGCCCGTTACATAAGTGGACAGACGATCATCGTCGACGCCGGTCTCGACGGCGCCGGACTCACCGAGGCCTACCCGTCGGCGACGCCCATTGTGAAGTTCCTCTACGGGATCAGCTGAGGGGATCATCGCTATGACCGATCTCTACTGGGATCCCTACGACACCGACATCGACGACAACCCGCACCCCATTTGGAAGCGACTGCGAACCGAGTCGCCGGTGTATCGCAACGACCGCTTTGATTTCTGGGCGCTGAGTCGTTTCGAAGACATCGAGCGGGCATCGAAAGACACGGCAACGTTCTCCTCAACCCACGGGACAGTCCTCGAACTAATGGGGCCCGGAATGATCGGCTCCAATCAGATGATCTTCATGGATCCGCCTGAGCACACGATGTACCGATCGCTCGTCTCTCGCGCATTCACCCCTCGTCGCATGACAATGCTGGATGACTACGTGCGCGATGTCTGTGCCGAACTCCTCGACGATCTCGCTGGTCGCGAAGAGTTCGATTACGTGCAGGACTTTGCCGCGCAGGTGCCTTCGATGGTCATCTCTCGTCTTGTTGGAGTTCCCGAGAAGGAGCGCGAAGAGCAGCGGGTCAATATCGACACGATGTTTCATATCGATCCCGAACAGGGCATGGTCAACGACATTGCGTTCTTGGCTCGTATCCGAGTGCACGAGTATCTGATGGATCTTGTGCAACGCCACAAGAATCGTCCCGAGGAATTCGGTGACGACATGATCAAGGTACTTATTGGGGCCGAGATCACTGGCGACGATGGCGAAATGCGTTCGCTCGACGACGATGAACTCGTTCAGTTCACGCTGTTGCTTTATGTTGCTGGCACAGAAACGGTTATGCGACTCCTTGGAAATGCTGCTGTTGTACTCGCCGCCAATCCCAAGCAGCGCGCCGAGCTGGTGGCTGATCCGTCATTGATTCCGAACGCCATTGAGGAACTTCTTCGTTTCGAGGCTCCCTCACCGGTGAATGGTCGCTGGACAATGAAGGACGTCGACCTGCATGGCGTTCAAATTCCGGCGGGATCCAAAGTGTTGCTGCTGACCGGAAGTGCCGGGCGAGACGATACCGCCTTCCCCGATGCTGATCGCTTCGATATCCATCGCGATATCAAGAAGCACGTCACCTTCGGTTACGGAATCCACTTCTGTCTCGGCGCATCGTTGGCCCGCACCGAAGGCCGCATCGCCCTTGAAGAAACTTTGAGGCGAATTCCTGAGTGGTCGCTTGTTCCTGGCCGAACAATTCGACAGCACACCAGCACGGTGCGGGGCTATTCCGAGGTCGGCGTGCGCATCGGCTGATTCGCGTTGGCGATTAGCGAAAAGTTTGGATCGGAAGATGGGTCGCCATTGCCGATCCCGGCGGTCCGAGAAGTTGATGAGCCCGCAGGTTGCGCTTGTGGAACAGCACGAGAAGTTCCTCGTCGTAGGTTCCGGTGTCGGCATCGGCGAGAACGAATGTTTCGAGTTCGGCTTCACCGGTGAACCAATCATCGGGGCGGTGACCGAGTAGTTGATGGAGATCATCGAGATCGTCGTTGCTGACCTGATCACCAATCTCGATGGCTCGGGCGGCATGACGTGCTTCACGGAACAGAGCGCGAAGTCGGTATTTCAGGAACTCATCGTCGACGGCACCGTCGCCCACTGACAACGACTTCAACACGGTTGTCATGTGCTCTACCGGGCTGGATGCCCGACCCTGACGAACCTCGGGTTCAGCGACTGTCGGCAACTCAACCTGCAGAATTTCCGCGAGCGCTTCGGTGGCGAACAGATTTGTTTCGTAACACCACTGCATATTGGTCATGAGGTCGGTGTCAACATTTGGTCGACGGACAGCCTGACCTAGAGCAAGTTGATTGGTGAGCGTGAAAGCGAAGTGATGACGCATCAGAGCGTCGAGATCGATTTCGGTTCCCGAGAGTTCCTCGTAGCGGGCATAGAGGGTGGGGAAATCGCCGTAGCCCACGATGGTGTCGCGCATGCGCCATGCCGCGAGATCCATCATCGGATCACCAATGTGGCCGATCTCGAGATCAAGCACGGCCACAATTTTCCCATCGGCATTGTGGAACTGACCCGAGTCCCAACAGATCACCGATTCGCGTCCCTTTGATTGTGGGGGGTTGCGCCGCAACCATCCCAAACAAAACTCCATGAACGGATCGGGCCCGTTCTTGGTCGAGCGATACACCTTCTCGTACTGCTGCAGGCCGAGCACACCGGAGTGCTGCGGTGACTCGGCGCGCATGATGCCCGCTGCCGCGAATGGTTCGACATTAAGGGCGTGCATCCGGGCGAGGATCTGCAGGTAATCGTCAACTGCCGATACTCGATCGGCATCGGTTGTGTTTTCGAAATGCTGCTGGCCGCCAACGCGATCCATGACATAGGCCATGGGTTCATCAATCCAGCCCTGCACCGCAGGAGTGGGTATATCGCGTTCGTGCAGCATCGCCTGCAACGTCATCTCGTGACGGAGCGGAAAGATGAGCGGCATGTCCGTGCGATCGCCGCGCACAACGAGGGACTGAACCTCGCCGTCGCATTCGAGTTCAGCGAACCACACTGGTCGCCAACGCGGTTGGCGCCAGATCGACATGACGGTGCCGCCGAGATTCGCTTCAAGCCAGGCCTGAACCTGCTGGGTGTCTTGGCGCGGTTGCTCGCTCATAGGTTCAGTCGGCGCCGAGGAACGGTGGACGCTCGCCGCCGCCGTGCGCTGCGATTTCTGCACCAGTGACGTAGCCGGCCAAGTCGCTGGCCAGATACACGGCGATATCACCGACGTCGGAAGGCATGGCGAAGCGGCCCATCGGGATACCGGATTCAATGCGTTCGCGCTCGGCGCCCTCGCCGTAAAACAACGCTGCTTGTTCGGTGAGGATGAGACCAACCGTGATGGTGTTGACGCGAACCGCAGGGGCCCATTCCATGGCGAGAGTGGTCGAAAGCTGCAGGAGACCCGCTTTGGCTGCGCCATAGGCCGCGGTGGTGGGCGAGGGGCGCACGGCGACCACGCTGCCGATGTTGACGATCGAACCGCCATCGGGCTGCTTTGCCATGTAGTGATAGGCGCGCTGGGCCACGTAATAGGGGGCAAGCAAATTGAGCTCAACAATGCGTTGGGTGAACTTCGGCGGTGCTTCTGCCGAATCGGCCGGAGGCGAGCCACCGGCGTTATTGACAACGCAGTCGAGGCGCCCAGCAATGGCGAATGCAGCATCAACCGCGCCATACGCGGCCTCGCCATCGCGCAGGTCTGCGGAAATGAAATGCCAGTCGGCCGGCAGCGGAGTCTCGGCCTCGCGGCGAGCACACACGATGACCGTCGCCCCAGCATCAGCGAACCGCTGGGCGATCCCTCGGCCGACGCCTTTGGTGCCACCAGTGATGAGGACGGAACGTCCGGAGAGGTCGATTTCAAGGGACATGGTCGAACCCTACAACCGAGCCCGGGAAGGCTTCTCGGAGGGCCTCTCCCATCTGACGATTGGCAGGTCACCGGCTAGCGTCGGGCCCCTATGGGTATTGAAGTCACCGTTGGCACGGACGGCATTGCCGAGGTCGTGCAGAACTGTCCGCCGGTTAACGCCCTCACCGTGGCTGAGTGGTTTCAACTCGGCGACGAGGTCCGCCGTCTTGGTGCCGATCGCAGTGTCCGGGCCGTCATTCTCCGATCCGAGGGTCGTGGCTTTAACGCCGGCGTCGACATTAAGGAAATGCAGAACACCGAGGGCTTTGATGCTCTCATCGGAGCCAACAAGGGCTGCTACCACGCCTTTGCTGCGGTGTATGAGTGCGAGGTTCCAGTCGTTGCCGCAGTCGCTGGCTTCTGCGTCGGCGGCGGTATCGGCCTGGTCGGTAATGCCGATGTCATTGTGGCGTCCGACGACGCGTTCTTCGGGCTTCCAGAGGTCGATCGCGGGGCACTGGGTGCAGCCACGCACCTTTCACGTCTCGTCCCACAGCACAAGATGCGCGAAATGGTCTACACATCGGCCAACGCGACGGCGCAGCAACTTCACGCATGGGGTTCAGTTTCTCGAGTTGTACCTCGCGACGAACTCCTAGCTGCCGCTCGCGAGATCGCCGGCAACATCGCGGCAAAGTCACCCACGGTGATCCGCGCTGCGAAAGAAAGTCTCAATGGCATCGACCTTTGGGATGTCAAGAAGTCCTACCGATTCGAACAGGGCTTCACCTTTGAACTCAATCTTTCTGGTGTGTCCGATGAACTGCGCGACGACTTCGTCGCCGATGGAAAGACTGCGGGCTCCAGCGGAGCAACGAAGTCCGAGTCCGAGAAGGGAAAGAAGTAAATGGCCGACAAGCGCATGACCGAAGATGAAGCGGTCGCAACGCTTTCCGACGGAATGACTATTGGCATTGGTGGCTGGGGTTCACGCCGCAAGCCGATGTCATTGGTGCGTGCACTGCTACGCACTGATCTCAAAGACCTCACTATCGTTTCCTACGGTGGCGCCGATGTCGGTCTGCTGTGCGCCGCGGGCAAGGTCAAGCGTCTTGTGTACGGATTCGTTTCCCTCGATTCGATTGCGCTTGAGCCGCACTTCCGTGCCGCTCGTCAGAACGGAACTATTCCCGAGGTCGTCGAATACGACGAAGGCATGCTGCAGTGGGGCCTGTACGCCGCATCGCTCCGTCTTCCATTTCTTCCGACCCGCGCCGGTCTCGGCTCCGATGTCGTGAAGAACGACCCGAGCCTTCGCACCGTGAAGTCGCCCTATACCGATGGCGAAGAACTTCTCGCCGTGCCTGCGCTCAATCTCGATGCTGCATTCGTGCATCTCAATCGCGCTGATGAACGCGGCAATGCACAGTTCCTCGGCCCCGATCTTTACTTCGATGACCTGTTCTTGAGCGCGGCTGCAGTCGGCCGTCGATTCATGTCGGTAGAAAAGATCGTTCCTACCGAAGATTTATTGAAGAACGGCACCATCCACACCATGAAAATCAATCGTTCAATGGTCGACGGTGTGATCGAAGCTCCGAATGGCGCGCACTTCACAAACTGTCAGCCCGATTACGAGCGTGACGAAAAGTTCCAGAAGGAATACGCCGATGCGGCGAAGGACCCAGACACGTGGAAGGCCTTCGTTGACACCTATCTCTCCGGCTCTGAAGCCGACTACCAAAAGGCGGTGGCAGCCCGATGAACGATGCAACCCTTGGTGAAATCTGTGTCGTTGCTGTGGCCGACACGTTCCGCGGAGACGGCGAAATCTTTGCCTCCGGGATGGGCACCATACCCATGCTTGGGGCACGCTTAGCTCGTGCGACGTTTGAGCCAGATCTCCTCATCAGCGATGGTGAAGCCTTTTTCGTCGCAAATGATCTGCCTATTGGTGGCACCGACAAAGAAGTCGAAGGTTGGATCCCATTCCGCTCGGTGTTCGACACCCTCTGGGGCGGTCGTCGCCACGTGGTGATGGGTGCAAGCCAGATCGACGCGCATGGCAATCAGAACATCGCCAATATCGGAGATTGGAACAGGCCGAAGTCGCAGCTGCTCGGCGTGCGTGGCGCTCCTGGCAACACGATTAATCACACGACTTCGTACTTCATCGGCAATCAGACCAACCGCGTGTTTGTCGAAAAGGTCGACACGGTTTCTGGCATTGGTTATGACCGTGCCGCTGAACTTGGCGATTGGGTGAAGGCAAATCACGAACTTCGTCGGGTTGTCACAAACCTCGCCGTTTACGACTTCAACACCCCCGATCGCCGCATGCGTGTTGCATCGTTGCACCCGGGTGTTTCGATCGACGACGTCACCGCAGCGTGTTCGTTCGAACTCGTGATCCCTTCGGATATTCCGACCACACGACTCCCGACCGATGAAGAACTGCGAGTGCTTCGCGAGGTCCTCGATCCCAAGTCGTTCCGCGACCGCGAACTTCCGGCAGCCTGATGCACCCGGCGCTCACGACCTCGCTGCTCGACCTTCTTGGGTCGAAGTATCCGATCGTTCAGACCGGTATGGGTTGGGTTGCCGGGCCGAAACTCGTTTCCGCGACATCGAATGCAGGTGCATTCGGCATCATCGCGTCGGCCACGATGACCTACGACGAACTCGTTGTCGCCATTGCCGAAACAAAGAAGCGCACGACCGCACCGTTCGGTGTGAACATGCGCGCCGATGCCGACGACATTATGGATCGCCTCAAGCTTCTGGTTGCCGAGGGAATTCCCGTTGCCTCGTTTGCGCAAGCACCGAAAAAAGATCTGATCGAGTACTTGCACGATCACGGCATCAAGGTGATGCCCTCGATCGGCGCCAAGCGTCATGCCGAAAAGGTCATGGAATGGGGCGTCGACGCGATCCTTGTTCAGGGTGGCGAAGGCGGCGGTCACACTGGTTCGGTTCCGACCTCGCTGCTACTTCCCGAGGTCGTCGATGTTGTTGGTGGACGCGTTCCTGTGGTTGCCGCTGGCGGCTACTTCGATGGCCGTGGCCTTGTTTCGGCCCTTGCCTACGGGGCCAGTGGCATCGCGATGGGCACCCGCTTCCTGCTCACCTCCGATTCATCGGTACCAATGGAAGTGAAGAAGCAATACCTCGGAACGGCAGTTACGGGCACGGTCGTTACGACCAAGGTCGACGGCGCGCCCCATCGGGTAATCCGCACGAAACTGGTTGACCAAATGGACGGCGCATCGCCAATCACCGCCGTTCCCAAAGCAATCGCCAACGCTGCTCGCTTCCGCAAGTTCACCGGTCTTTCTTGGTACCAGATGGCCAAAGAAGGCCTCGACATGAAAAAGCGCATGGATATGCCCTGGGCCGAGGTCATCATGGCCGGCAATACGCCGATTCTCACGAAGGCCACGCTGGTCGACGGAGAACTCGACGCTGGCATTCTTCCCACTGGTCAGGTTGTCGGCGTGATCGACGACCTTCCCACTGCGGCCGAAGTTGTCACTCGCATCATCGCTGAAGCGGAAATCACGCTTGATCGTCTTGCCGGCCGCAGTCCCGGTTCCTGAACTCGTTACCCGGAGGATTCCATGACCACGATCATCGACGGACCTGACGGCGTCCGTGCCGCCGAAGGAACACACCTCGGCTACAGCGAGTGGCTCACCATCGAACAGGAACGCGTCAACATGTTCGCCGACGCGACTGGCGATCATCAGTGGATCCATGTCGACCCGGAACGGGCCAAGGACGGCCCGTTTGGTGCGCCCATTGCCCATGGCTATCTCACGATGTCACTGTCGAACTATTTCCTTCCGCAAATCGTCGAGGTTCAAGGGTTTTCGGCGGGCATTAATTATGGCGTCGACAAAGTTCGTTTTCCTTCGCCGGTGAAGGTGGGCGAACGAGTGCGCGCTGGCGCTGAACTCATCGAGGTCACTGAGGTCAAGGGCGGCCTTCAGACGCTCATGCGCATCACCATCGAGATCGACGGCAACGATCGACCAGCGTGTGTCATCGATGCGATCTCGCGCTGGCTCGTCTGACGATCCAGTCATTGTCAGCAGTGCACGAACGACAAACAGGGGGACAACATGGCCAATCCGATCGGTCCGCTCACTGCGGGCGATGAATGGTTCCAGCATCAGATCGTCGACACCGTCGCTGTCGTCGGTACCAGCGATCTGGCATGGACCGAGAAGGTGTGCGCCATGGCAATGGCCAAGGACGGCAGCCTGCAATTGGGTTTCGGGTTAGGGAAGTACACCAACCGCAATGTGATGGACGCCTATTGCGGCGTTTCTCGTGGACGCGAACAACTCACCGTGCGTATGAGTCGACGACTTTCCGATGCTCCCGAACTTCTCGGCGGGGGACCGATCCGCTACGAGATCGTTGAACCGCTTAAGAAAATTCGCTTTGTTCTCGAACCGAACGACACGCAACCGATTGCATTCGACTGGTTGTTCGAGAGCATCATCCCGCCGATGGTCGAAGAGCGCACCCATAATCGGTCGACGTTCCGCATCGCATCGGAACTTGTTCGCTATCACCAGATCGGCACGTGCAGTGGCTGGGTCGAGGTCGATGGTGTTCGTACCGAAATGAATCCCGACACATGGGTGTCGACTCGCGACCATTCATGGGGCGTGCGTTACGACGTCGGCGAACCGCCAACCGATATGGAACCGCAGCGCGGACTCGACGGGGGACAGTTCCAGTTCTTCTGGAGTCCGATCCTCATGGAACGCCCTGACGGCAGTCACTACGGCCTTTTCTTCAACGTCGCCAAGACGGTCTTCCCGGGTTTCTTGCAGAAGAACGTCACTGCCATCATCGAAGAAACCGATGGCTCGGTCGTGCATATGGCCGACGTTGAGCAGGACTTCACCTACGACTCATCAAATCGCCGACTCAAGGGCGGTCAGATCCTCGCCACGATGAGCGATGGATCTACCCGCAACTTCCAAGTCGAGGTCCTTGGCGATACCGGCTTCCATCTCGGTGCCGGTTTGTACTTTGGTTGGAACGGTCATCACCATGGCGAATGGCGAGGCGAGTTCAACCTCGAGGGCGAACGAATCGCCGATTGCACCGAACCCGAGATGGCTCGAAAGCTTCACCAAATTCGTGACACCACCGTGCGCATCACCGACCCCATTGGTGGCGGTGTTGGCTATGGAAACATGCAGCCAATCGTTGTGGGTGCCTGGCCTGAACTCGGCCTCAGCGCCGAGTCGTCATTCATGTGAGGAACCAATGCTGACCTATAACCAAGGCGAACCATACTCAGGAGTGGTTGGGCGAACTCTTGAGGATTCGGTACAGGCGTACCCCGATGTCGTGCTTCCTCCGAAGGGAACGCCGAACGTTGTCTTCGTCATTCTCGACGATGTTGGCTACGCGCAGATCGGCTGCTTTGGTTCCGATATCCAAACGCCGAACTTCGACCGTCTCGCCGAAGAGGGTTTGCGCTATCGGAGTTTTCACACCACGGCTATGTGTTCTCCAACACGCGCGTGTCTGCTCACCGGTCGCAATCAACACACCACCGGAATGGGCGGTATCGCCGATAACGCCACTGGCTTCCCCGGCTTCGATGGCCGCATCAACAAGGACACCGGGTTTATCTCCGAGGTTCTTCGTGACAACGGTTTTGCGACGATGGCCGTCGGTAAATGGCATCTCGCCCCTCGTGAGGAAACCGATCTGGCGTCGTCGCGCAAACGCTGGCCACTGGGACGTGGCTTCGAGCGTTACTACGGATTCATGGGCGCTGAATCGAATCAATATGCGCCTGATCTCGTTTCGGATAACCACTTCGTCGAGCAGCCCTACGCTGCCGAGGACGGTTACCACCTCACTGAAGATCTCGCTGGACGCGCGATTGAGTTCATCAACGATCTGCGCAACATCACCGTCGACAAACCCTTCTTCCTCTACTTCGCTCCTGGCGCTTGTCATGCCCCGCATCAGGCGCCGCGTGAATACATCGATCGCTATGCCGGCAAATTTGATATGGGCTGGGATGAATGGCGTGCCGCAACCCATCAGCGCCAGCTAGATCTCGGCATCCTTCCTCCAGGCACAGAGCTC
>JBILIB010000122.1:0-6312 GCA_044350215.1 Acidimicrobiales bacterium | reverse complement strand
CACGGCAAACCGCCGAGGCATTTGGCATCGAACCAGTCGTCGACGAACGATGGATCGAACTCGACTACGGCGACTTCGACGGAGTGCCACTTACTTCGGTCGAGCCCGAGATCTGGAAAGCGTGGCGTACTGATGCTGATTTCTCTCCGCCCGGCGGAGAATCGCTTCGCCAACTTGGTCAGCGCGTCTCTGAGGCGCTGTCCGACTTAGACAAAGCCGAAGAGAGTGATCTGACCACGGTCGTGGTTACGCACGTGTCGCCGATCAAGGCGGCAGTGTGCTGGGCGCTGGGTGTCGATGATCTTGTGTCTTGGCGCCTATGGGTGGCAACGGCGTCGATCACATCGGTCGCCGTCGGTGGCGGTCTCCGAGCGGTGCACGGGTTCAACGACATCGCGCATCTTCGGGCAGCAGGGTTGGCTGACCGCTAGCGTCAGCGCAGCAAACACCCTCTGAAAGGACATCCAATGACCATCGTCATCCGAGGAACCCTTCCCGTTCGTCCCGACAAGCGCGATGAAGCAATCGCTGCGTTCATCGCTGTGTCCGAGGGTTCTGAATCTGAGGCTGGTTGCCAGGTCTACCGATTCTCTGAAGACGTCCGCGAGCCGAATACGTTCATCATCACTGAACACTGGGATGACGAGGCTGCTCTCGGCGGCCACTTCCAGACTCCGCATATGGCGGTATTCACTTCGATCGTTGGCGATCTTCTCGCTGGTGCACCCGACGTTGTGAAGTATCAGGTCAGCAGCTTTGGACCGCTTCACGGCTAGTCCGAATGCGTGGGACCATCGTGAGATGAAATTCACGGCGGGTTCGAGCTGCGTAGGGGTTGCGCTCGAGTGTGCTCAGTGAGGAAGCCGTTGATGGATTCTGATTTTCGGTCGGTGCAGGTAGATGGGGTGAATCTGCGAGACTTCGTTCGTGAATCGTTGGGACTCAGTGCACGCCGATGCGCTTGCTGATGGCAAGGATTGGTACTTCGATCCCGATACGAGACTGTTGGTGTTGACAGAGATCTCCCTCGTTGCGAGAGGTCACTGCTGCAATTCTGGATGTCGCCACTGTCCGTACGCGCTCACAGACACCCAATCAGATGGGCCCGAATCGTCCGGTGAAGCTAGGTACTAGCGCCGCAGGCTGTTCATCGGTGGGAACTACGGCAACCATCTGACGACACAGCAACTAGAGAAGATCCTGCGAGCCACCGTTTACGGGATGGCACCGGAGACGCTGAACTAGTTGACGACTAAGCGGACAGCGACAGATTCAGCAAGGCCCGCTCAGTGAAATTTTCAACCAGTAAATGCAGGCTTGGCCGGGTCATCGGCAGACGGTTGAGCAATCGTGGTGCTCGTGGTTGTTGGGTCACCGGTGGACATGATCATCCTGTCGCATCCCCAAGGAGAGGCATCATTCGGGGTTCCGGCGAGAGTCACACTTGTGATCCCCCCGCCTTCGATGGTTAACGTGGTCCAGGTGTTGACAGTGGGGAACGTGGTCGACATTGAGTCCACGACTGCGTCAGTCGCATCTAATCCCGTAACAGTAATTCCATTGCCATTGGAAGTGCCGAACGACGCCGAACAGTCAATCTCGAATCCATTGATCGGCGTCGCGAACGTGATGGTTATAGGTTGATCGCCGTTCTGTCCAAGGAACTGTCGCCCATCTGTTCCATTGAGGCCCCAGTTCGAATTGTCCACGGCGTCTCGCACGATCCCAAACGCACCCTCAATGGTGACGCCCTGTTCAACGTAAATGTTTGCGTCGGTATAGACGTCGTCCGGGATCGGCACTTCGTCGAAATTGATCGTCGTAGTGGTGACTGCAGCGACTGCCCCTTTGATCGGCAGGAACGTGACACCGCCGAGGGCCAAGAAAGCGACTCCGGCGATTGCGAAAACACGGAGACGGGCGAGGGCAGAGAGACGATTTTGCATTCGATTTTTATAGTCGCAATGACACAAAGATTCAATAAAGCTAGGGCTTCCCCGAGTGAGCCACCTTTCACGATGTGCGCCACCGATTTAGTCCTCGGGTCGGCTGATGTGGGCCAATTGCGGGCCAAGGGGGCTGAGTAGGAGAGAGATCCCATGCCTGCTTTGGGTGCGATGGTGAGTCGGTCTGTAAGCGGGGTTTTGTCCAGCGCCTCCCGGCGCCTGTGTGACCATCCATCTGTGCGGCCTACCAGCGGGTGTTGCTTCTTTCGAAACAACTGACGGGCAGCCAATCCCGACGCTCGGCCTTGCTCCAGGTGGGGTTTACATAGCCATCCGAATCGCTCCGAATGCTGGTGCGCTCTTACCGCACCGTTTCACCCTTGCCTGTTCCCGGTTGCCCGGGCCATCGGCGGTTTGCTTTCTGTTGCACTTTCCTGCGGATCACTCCGACTGGTTGTAAGCCAGCACCTTGCCCTTTGGAGCCCCGACTTTCCTCGAACCGGTCAAGCCGGCCCGCGGTCACCCAACCGGCTCACCATCGCCCGGTCAGTCTGTCACGGTGCGGGACGAACGGCCACAGAGCCCTTCATGGAGTTATGGAAATCGCAGTAATAGTCGTAGGTTCCGGCCGAGGTAAAGGTTTGAATCCACGTGGCAGCAGGCTTGATGATCCCGGAGTTGAACGTGCTGGGTTCCAGAAACTTCACGTTGTGTGAGGCCACATCGTCATTGATCCACGTGACTGATCCACCCACCGCAATGTCGATTTTTCGTGGTTCAAACTTTCCGTCAGTAATGCGAATGGTTGCGGCGATCGCAGGCGGGTTCTCGCCTGATGATGCTGTTGAGTCCGTTCCGCAGGAGGTGGCGGCGAGAGCACCAAGTGCGAACAATGTGACAGAAAAGAATCGTTGTACCCGTGTGCGGTTCATTGATGCACCAACTTAGAAGTCGAACGTTGAAAGGTCGGCATGCCAACCACTCGCGCGCTCGATTGCCGATGCCCACCGTTCTCGGTGTGCAGGTCCCGTAGGTTCCACGGTGCGCAGTGGGCGCCAGGTTGCAGCAATGTCGTCGAGTCCGCCCCATGTGCCAACCGAAAGTCCAGCGAGGAAGGCGGCGCCGAGGGTTGTGGCCTCAAGTACTGGCGAGATCTCAACGGTGCGTTGCGTTGCATCGGCAAGCGCCTGAGTGAACGTCGGGTTTGCGCTCATGCCTCCATCGATCCTTAGCGAAGGAATCGGGAGGCCAGTCGTGGCTTCGGCGGCATCGACAAGGTCGGCGCCGCGTTGGGCGACACCTTCAAGTACTGCTCGAACAATGTGCGGACGAGCAGTGCCGCGCGTAATGCCAAGCAATGTGCCGCGTGCGCCGTAATCCCAGTTAGGAGTTCCGAGGCCGAGAAGCGCGGGCACATAGACAACACCTTCGGTGTCGGCGCACTGTTGGGCAATGTCGTGTGAAGCGGCCACTGAATCGATGATGCCGAGGTCGTCGCGCAGCCACTCAACGTTTGTTCCGGCCGAAAGCATGATTGCCTCGAGGCCCCAGATGGTTTCGTTTCCGCGTTTCCAGGCAACGATGGGGAAGGTTCCTGATGAGCTCCGAACGCCAGATGCTGGATGGTCAGGGCCTACAACAAGATCAAGCATGCCTCCGGTGCCGAATGTGATCTTTGCCGGGCCAGGCCGCACGCAACCTTGACCAATGAGCGAGGCTTGCTGATCGCCAGCGACACCGCAGATCATCGGTGCATCGTTCAGTGCAGTTGCGGGTGCAATCGGGCCGCTTGAATCGACGATCGTTGGCATTGCCGATCGGGAAATGTTGAGCTTCGCTAGCAGGGCATCGTCCCAATCGAGTGTCTCAATCGAGAACAAGCCTGTGACTGCAGCGTTCGACGCATCGGTGACATTCACTGCGCCTTCGGTGAGCGTCCAAATAATCCAAGAGTCGACGGTGCCGACACACAGATCGCGACGGCGATCAGGATCGGCGTTGTCGAGCAGATGCTTGATCTTGGTTGCTGATTGATTCGGGGCGAAGCGCAGCCCCTCGGCTTGCAGCACAAGACAGTCGCCAAGAGTGCGCAGGTCCTGCCAGCCAAGTGCGGGGGCTACTGGTTCACCAGTTGCTCGATCCCAAACAATGGTCGATGCTCGTTGTGTGGCGATACCGACGCCATCGACCTGACCAACCTCGGCGAGCGCAGCCCGCGCGGTGGCAAGCGCGGCTGCAGCCATGCGAGTTGCGTCGAACTCGACCAGTCCGGGCGCGGGCGTGTCAGGAAGAACTTCCTGGCGGTGCTCGACGGCGATGGTCGCGTCGGGGCGAACAATTGCCGACCGCACGCCTGAAGTGCCGATGTCGACGACGAGAAGGCTCATTTTGTTCTTGCTCCACGTGAGACGGCGATCATTGCACCGATTGTTCCGAGTGATGCGAAGATAAGCGCAAATAAGACGATGCCAAGTAGTAGGCCTAGTGGATTAGAAAAGTTTCGTGTTGCAATTAGATAAACGATTTCGGCACCGAGAAATGTGACAACGCCTGCTACTGCGCCGTGGGGGAGAGCATGGGGCGGAAGCGGTCGAGCTGCCGCATAACCAGCAAGCGCACCGGCGAAGAACACGATCGCCAACATCACACCGGCAAGAGCGGTGCCTGAGAAAACCGTGCGTTGCAGAATCGCCGCGGGAAGCGCGAAGAACAATCCGTTGAATGCTCCGACGAGGATGCTCCGACGATCGAAGGCGCCCATCTACTGCTCGCTCCCGAAACCTTTTGGCAGATCACCGAATGCAGTCGGCATCCCGAGCTTGCCCGGATTGAGAATGCCGTTCGGGTCAAGTGCCTTCTTCATGGTGTGCAAGACCGAGGTGGCACCCGCGCCTTGCGCCGCGCTCATGAATCGGGCTCGATTGAGTCCAACTCCGTGATGGTGACTTAGCGAACCACCGTGCGCAAGAGCGGTGGTGGTTCCAGCGGTCCATGCAGACACGTACATCTCTTCGATCGCGTCGGGGCCTTCGACTGCGGCCTTACCTGCGAAGGTGAAGTACAAACACGCGCCATCGGAATAGGAATGCGAAAGATGTGCCGTCGAAGAGATAATGCCCGGAGTCGCTGCGATCGCATCTCGTACCGTGGTGTAGAGCACTGGCAGATCTGTCCATGAGACTGTGAGTTCCAATGTGTCGACCATGTAACCACGAGAGATCAGTGCTTCGAGAGCGCTCACGTCGTTGCGGTGGCCAAACCATTTCGTGACGAGTTCAGAATCGAGTGGCGCAGTATTCGCACACTCTTCAGCGGTGATTGTTGTTGTTGCGTCGACAGTTGCCTGGTCGCCTTCGTCGAAGGCTAGGAGTACAGCGACCTCACCCGTTCCCCAATGACGGTCGGCTTCGGCCGCATCGTAAAGACGCAGGGCAGCAGGAGCGAGGCCGCGTTGAATGATCCTGCGACATGCGTCGGCACCGGCTTCGAATGAAGGGAACGCCCAGGCGCTGCTGTGATTCGCAGTGGCCACAGAGCGAGCCCGCAATCGAGCGCCGGTGATGATGCCGAGAGTTCCTTCCGAGCCCACAAAGAGTTGCGTGAGGTCGGGGCCGGCCGATTGCCGTGCGTGCCCGCCGGTGTGAACGATTGTCCCGTCGGCAAGAACCACGTCAAGGCCGATGACGATGTCTTCGATCTTTCCGTAGCGGTTCGAAAGCTGACCGGCGCCGCGGCAGGCAAGCCAACCGCCGATTGTTGAAAGTGCGATCGATTGTGGCCAATGGCCGACAGTGAGTCCGTACTCCGATTGCAGTTCATCTTCGAACACGTCGCCGAACATTCCGGCGCCAACGTCGACGATTCCGGAATTGGTGTCAACCGAATGAATGCCCGAGAGTCCGCAAAGGTCGAGGAGAACTCCGCCGAAAAGAGGGATTGATCCACCGACAACTCCGCTTCGGCCAGCGGCGGCGGTGACGGGAATGTTGTTCTCGTTGCACAGGCGCAGAATGGCAGCGACCTGTTCAGTAGTGGTCGGCGAAACGACCGCCGATGCGATTTGGCCGATCTGAGCGCTTGACGCCCGAGTCATGATGAGCGGCCACCAATCGCGACTGGCCTCGACACGATTTGAGAGAGCCAGGTCAACCTTGGCGCCTGTGGCGCGTAACTGTGCAATCACCTCGTCGTTAACAGCGACGAGGTGGGTGTCGAAGTGGGCCTTCGTGTTCGCAGCGTCGAGATCAATCGGCGGTGTTGGGTGGGCTGGCATCAGTGGACGATCGCTTCAAGTTCTTCGTCGATACGTGCTCGGTAATCGGCCACCTGTCGGGCTTGTTCTGCCTCGTCCCAACCAAGCTCCGGG
>JBILIB010000121.1:0-6325 GCA_044350215.1 Acidimicrobiales bacterium | reverse complement strand
AACGCTTGAATGCAATCGATGGAAGCAGGTGGTTCACGGTGCGGGGCCACTCGTTGTTTGTTGGTGCCGGGTGTGGTGGTGCCGGAATGGGTGCGAGACCCGACCGGACCACGGACCAAGGCCGCCGACCGAACCGAGCCCCACCTCCCGTAATCCGACGACGGTTTCATGATGGAGCAATTCCCCCCGAGCAGGCAGTCCGGCTCGTGGCCGCCCGAAGAATCTCTCCGGAGGCCACCTACGGTTGCGGGTCAGCGCCGGAATCGGACCGGCTTCCCCTACTGCGGTGGGTCAAGTTGTGCCCCCACCCCACCACACAGGTGGCCCCCCGTCAATCACCATCAGGCGAACTCCCCCGACCGGCGGTTTCGCGACCTCCGCCCCTATCCTCAAGGCATGACGACCGAACCGATGCTGTCCCCCGGGCTGACAACTGTCGCCGAAGCACTCGGTTCCGCGCTCGGCGATGTTCGCCTGCGCTTAGGACGCGAACTGCGCACCCTGATTGCTGGAGACAACCCTCCTATCCGCGATCTCACCAAGCCCCTTGAGGGTGATCCTGGCCTCTTTGGCCCCGACAGCGTCACCTGGCGAGTCCATTCCGACGGATCAATGCTCATTGCTGGCGTTCGGGCATTGCTCTTGCAGACGATGCACCCGCTCGCAATGGCTGGCGTTGCCGACCACTCTGACTACAAACGCCACCCACTCGATCGCCTCGCCAACACCAGTCAGTTCGTTGCCGCCACCACCTTCGGAACGACCGAACAAGCCGAAGCTGCGTTCGCACTCGTCACTCGCGTCCATCAACGCGTTGTCGGCACCGCCCCCGATGGCCGCGAGTACTCGGCAAATGACCCTCACCTGCTTTCCTGGGTACACCATGCCGAAGTCGATTCCTTCTTGCGCACCTACCAGCGCTACGGGGCAAAGAAGTTGAGCTCATTTGAAGCCGACCGCTACGTCGACGAAATGGCCGTCATCAATGACAGCCTCGGCGGCGAGTACGCAGCACATTCGGTTGCCGAACTCGATGAATGGATGGACGCAATTCGTCCCGAGTTGCAAGCCGGCCAGCAAGCCCGGGACGCGGCCCGTTGGCTCATGCTTGCACCGCTTCCCCTTGCGGCCCGCCCCGCTTATGGCGTGATCGCTCCAGCAGCAGTTGGCTTGCTCCCGGCATGGATGCGCGAGGAACTGAAGCTTCCGATTGTTCCGGCGCTCGATCCCCTCATCGTCCAACCCGCTGCACGCGCGCTCATTCGAACTCTCACTTGGGCCATTGAAGGCGCATTCGAGGCCGACGCCGCTTAAGCAGAACCAACTTGTTTGCGTCTGTTTGATTAGACGCCGTAACCGCCATCGATGTCGAGCATCTGACCAGTAATGAAGTCGGCTCGATCTGAAGCGAGAAAGCACACAGCTTCGGCAATATCGACTGCGTCACCGAACTTGCGAAGCGGAATGTTGCGCATCGTGACTTCGAGAGCAGCGTCATCAAGATCACCTGAAGCCATTAGCCGCGCGGCCATTCCATCGGTAAGCATGCCTGGCCCGACGCAGTTCGCTCGAACCCCAAAGCGACCCTCTTCCGCGGCAAGAGCACGCACTACCGCTTCGACTGCGCCTTTTGTACCTGAAGACAATCCGTCGCGAACCGGATAGCGACGCGTTGCGGCCGTCGTTACCGCAACGATGCTGCCGCCGACTTTGCGAAGATACTCAAGAGCAGGTTGAACGATATTGAAGAATGCAACCGCTTCACCTTCAATTTGCGCCCGGTACGCCGAAGGTTCGACTCGACTCAGGTGCATCTGAGTGACGTGCGGTCCGGCAGCATGAACGAGCGTATGAATTCCACCAAACTCTGCGACTGCAGCGGACACAACTGATGCAGCGATCGACTCGTCGACCAAATCGGCGGGTATCGCCACGACTCGAACGTCGAGATCTGAGAGTTCAGCGATAATCGCATCAGCAGCGTCGCGGTTCGACCGGTAGGTGAAGAGCACATCACTGCCACGTTCGGCCAACATGCGCACGATCGCAGCGCCAATGCCGCCGCTTCCACCTGTTACCACCGCCGCGCCAGTGCGGCCTGCGAAATCGTTCACGATTACTCCCCACTTGAGACGTGCGGGACCACCGTACCTGTCAACACACCTCACTCAACGCGTCAACCATCTCCATGCGACAAACTCACGGCAGGAACCAATCTGGCGAGGACGGATTCGTCGAGGTCTACGACCTGATCGAAGCAGCATGCCGTGGTCTTCTCGTTCACATTCAAGAAAATCAACTCCTCTGAGCTGTCGCCCCCAATCCATAGGACCTCAGCCGTAGTATCGATCGCGTGACGGCATCAGCCATAGAGACCGCGAAATCATCCTCGCTGAGCGTCTCCGAAGACGACCAACAACCACCGATCGATCGCCGTCTCGTCATCATCGTTGCCGCATTGATCACCATCATCGTTGGATGGCTGCTGTATCGACTCTTGACATCTGAGTGGTTGCCGATTGGTGACTACCGAACGCTCCAACTGCGTGTCGCCGATGTCGGCGGGTCGGAGACGCCCATCATCGGCGTGTACTCCAGGTATCAGTGGAACCATCCAGGCCCGTTGCTTTTCTATGTCCTCGCTCTCCCCTATCGATTAAGTGGCTCCTCACCAATCGGGCTTCTCATCGGCGCACTTCTCGTCAATCTTGGGGTCATCGCTTCAACGCTTTGGATCGCAGCGCGAGCGGGCAGGCGAACCTTCGTACTCGTCGGCTTCTTTCTCGCGCTGCTTTGCTTCGGGATGAACCCCGCTGGCCTTGCCGATCCATGGAATCCGGAATTCGTCATCCTCGCCGTGTTTGCGACAGCAGTTGCTAGTTGGCGCTGCGTCTTCGGCGATCGAGTCGCCGCAATAGCGCTCGTTCTGCTCGCCTCATTTGCTGTGCAATGCCATGTCGGTAGCGCACTGCCCGTTGCGCTACTCGTTGGCATTGGCGCACTCTCACTTGTCCTCCGATCAGTACGCGGAACCAACCGTTCTCGCGACCGTCAAACAACACTCATCGCTGCTGTTGTCGCCTTCGTGTGTTGGATTCCCCCGATCATTGAACAGTTCGCACAGTCTCCGGGCAATCTCCGACTCATCTATGGATTCCTGCGCAATCCGCCGCTCGAATCAACGGGGCTTACAACCGGAGTTCAAATCATGTTTCGGTTTCTCTCCATTCCAGGCAACTGGGTTCGTGGCGCAGAACCGTCACTCATCAACTCCGCGATCGACACGTCCGGTTGGGCTATTCCTTGGGCGCTGATCGCATTAGGTATTGCGACTTGGTGGGCGTGGCGAAGGCGCTGGCGAAACGAACTGGTGCTGTGCGGTATTGCTGGTTCACTTATTGTTGTTGGCGCGATTGCGGCTTCGCGCATTGTGGGTGCACCGTCGCCATACCTCCTGCGCTGGATGTGGGCTATCGCAGCATTCACATGGCTCGCAATAGCTGCCGTCGCGTTGCGACAGATTGCACTCACCGCGTTCGGACGCCGCCATGCAACCAACCTTGTCGTCATCGCAACGATTTTCGTGCTGGTGGCGATGCTCATTCGCGGTGTCAACCTCACACCACTTCGACTCTCCGACAGTTGGACTCGGGCGATCGCAGCGTTAACGCCTCCAACCCTCGAGGCACTCAAAGGATTGCCTGAGCCCATCTTTCTTGTAGATGGCTACGGCTTGGACGGATCGGCAGGGCTCGATGTCCTGGCTCAAGCCGAAGAAACTGGAATCGACGTACGTCGTAGCCCGAGTTGGGCGTACATCTACGGAGACAAGCGAACGATCGAACGTTCGCAGGCCGCATCAGAACTGCTCTTCCTCACCGATTCAGCGCGGCTCGAGGCACAAGCCGATCCCAACCTTCGAGAAATCTTGAGCTACGACCCGCTGACACCAGATCAGCGCACCGAATTCAATGCGCTCGTCACCAAATACGCTGCCTTCGATTCTCAACCGGGAATGTCGACTCTCGACCAACTTCGCGCCCAAGAGGAGCTCCTCCAAAAATGGGTACAAGTCGAACTCGCAGCAAAATCTCCGAGCGCCGATTTCAAGCGGTACTTCAAATTGCTCCTCGACGGTCCGGTCGTTTCTGTCTTCGTCTCGAACGGTCCGCCTCGTTAATTCAGAGCCCTCCTGGCACCAAAGCCTTCATCGACGGCGGAACTAGCATCTCGTTGTCGTGACCGCCGCTCCTGCCCCCGCTCCCGCATCTGGCCAAACGGTCAAGATCCGACCCCGAGCACGACTCGCGGTTCTTGCCGGGCGCACCGTTGCCTGGGCCTCTCGTGTAGTGCATTTCGGAACTGGATCGGTCATTGGCGGCCGGGTGTCGCTGCTCATTGATCCAAATCTTCTTGCCGAACTCACTCGATCACGCGATGTCGCAGTCATCAGCGCAACCAACGGAAAAACTACGACCACCAAACTTCTTTCAGCCGCACTCAGTTCTCACCAACCTGTGGTCTCAAATTGGCTCGGCGCGAACATGACTCCTGGCATCGTCGCCGCTCTCGCCGCAGCGAACTCGACAGATACGGCAGTTCTCGAAGTGGACGAACGTTGGGTCGATTCAGTCCTTCGTGCCACAAATGCCAGCACCGTGGTGCTACTAAATCTGAGTCGCGATCAACTCGATCGGACTCAGGAAGTTCGCAAACTTGCTGAACAATGGCGCACCGCGCTTGCTGCCACCCCACCACGCACCGTCATTGCGAATGCCGATGATCCCCTCGTGACATGGGCCGCACTCGCTGCACCAAACGTCACCTGGATCGCAACGGGCCAGGAATGGACCGCCGATGCAGCGGGATGTCCTGCGTGTTCCGGCCGAATCGACTTCGTCGGCACCGAGTGGGCCTGCACATCGTGTGATCTCAAGCGTCCCCCGGTTGATGTCGTTGTCGAAGATGAAACTATTTCCATTAATGGCCGCAACTTTCATTCGCCATTAGCGCTCCCGGGCCGGGTGAATCGCGTGAACGCTGCTTTTGCGCTTGCAGCATCCACAGCAATGGGCACTGACCTCGACGCGGCATTCGACGCCCTTGATGACGTCGCCGAAGTTGCAGGGCGCTATCGCGTGACTGAATTCGGTGACGTGAATATTCGCCTTCTCCTGGCCAAGAATCCGGCAGGCTGGCATGAAGCACTCGAACTTCTCGAGGGACCATCAACACCTCTGGTTATCGCCATTAATGCCCGAATCGCCGATGGCCATGATCCTTCTTGGCTTTGGGATGTTGACTTCGAGCGCGTCGGCAATCGACTTGTAATCGCCATAGGCGAACGACGCCATGACCTCGCCGTGCGTTTCCGCTATGGAAACATCACTCATTGTGTGGCCGACAGTCTCGAAGATGCCCTCAACCTGGTTCGCGAGTCGCCTGACTTCGACCCAGCCGTTCCCGTCGATGTCGCGTCGAATTACACAGCATTCCAAGATCACCTCGAAAAAGTTGGCGGCGTGCTGTGACAAGTACTCCCAACTTCAATCGAGCTGACTCTGCAGTTCGGATCGTTTCGCTCTATCCAGACCTCCTCGGCACCTACGGCGACGGGGGCAACGCACTCGTTCTTTCCCGTCGTCTCGAATGGCGAGGGATTGCGGTAGAGCACATCAGCGTCGATGCCGGAGCACCCATTCCCGATTCCGCCGACCTCTATCTCGTTGGCGGCGGCGAAGACGGCCCGCAAGTGCAGGCCGCCCAAGAACTTGAGCTCAGTCAAGGACTTCATCGGGCTGTCGACAAGGGAGCAGTCGTCCTCGCCATTTGCGCCGGCATGCAGATCCTTGGTCATCGATTTCCCGACGCAACCGGAACCAGCCGCAGTGGGCTCGGTTTGCTTGACTGTGAAACCGTCAGAGTCAACCGCCCTCGCGCCGTTGGTGAACTCCTCACTACCAACGCCCGGCTCAAAACTACCCGCGGCCTCACTGAACTCGGCCCACTCACCGGGTTCGAAAACCATGCTGGTCGGACCGTTCCAGGATCCAATGGCGTGTCTCTCGGTTCTGTCGAAATTGGCGAGGGCAATGGCGATAGTTCTGAAGGCGTAGTGACTGGCACCGTTGTGGGCACATACCTGCACGGACCCGCGCTTGCACGCAACCCCCAGTTCGCTGATGCACTTCTCGAATGGATTGTCGGACCAGCAGCAATGACACCACTTGATGACAACGACGTCAGCACACTTCGAGCCGAACGAATTCACGCAGCGCGCGAGCACGAACTCGCTCCACGCCGCTCATGGCGCGACATCCTTAGG
>JBILIB010000120.1:0-6362 GCA_044350215.1 Acidimicrobiales bacterium | reverse complement strand
AACACGCCAGGGCGGTCGAGGTGAGAGGCAGAGTCGTTGGCGCCGTCGTGGTCCTTGACGGTGGCGAAGTAGACGCCGTTGGGGAGCGCCCTGCCGGGGTTGTAGAACAGCGACGTCTCGCCCCAACTTGCCTTGGGGTAGAGCCCGGCGAACCTCGCCGTGAGAGCAGCAACCACATCCTCGGGTGTCACGACCGAAACGGTACCGCCATACGAAGGCGGGGCCAGGAACATGAAAGTCCCCGCCAGCAGCACGCCAACGGGGACTTCGGTAGGTGACTACCTCGACTTAGGTAGTTACCCCTTGGTGGAGCTGGGGGGAATCGAACCCCCGTCCGTCTGGTGAGAACTGTCCGCGCTACGACCATTCCCGAGTCAGTGGCTTACGGCAACCACACCGCCGGGTCGGATGAGGCCGAAACCTCGCCGCCGGATCTTTCTCCGATGCCAACGGTCTTTCCCGTCGTCAGCCTTCTTTCAGGCGGTCACCCTCCGCTTCTGTTGCCGGGCTGCGGAGAGCTGGCCCCGTGCGCCATTACTGGTCACGATTTCTCTCTACCGTCTGAGTGATCAGGCGGCGAGAGTCAACTGCTCATCGGCGGTTGATTTTGTGCCCCCGTTTAAGGAGTCTGAGGCCACTCCGGTCGCACGATCCAGCCTTCGGTCCCGACGTCGAAACCGATCAGCCCCTGATCGTCACTGCTCAGATGCGGACAACAGCGCTGCCCGCACCGTCAACAGATCTAGAAAGACTACCGGCGAGGTGCGACACTGCACCATTGAGAAGTCGCGTCAGGCCGGATCGCAAGCGGATTTGTTGGGTTGTTGTGTCCTTCATTGAGCAAATGATTCAGTTCACTAGCCGCTGAAAGAACGGAACCACATACGGGACCGATGCCTTGCCGGCCTTCATATGATCAACGCCATCCATTACTTGTTCTGTGGCCTGGTTGTTTCCCATAGCGACATACATCGCGGTCAGTTCAGCGGTTGTTGACGGCGTAATGATCTTGTCCGCGGTTCCCTGCGTAAGCAGTAGAGGGGTGGTGATCGGGGATTGAGCTGCAGTGTTGAGCGCAAACTGGTTTGACCACGGAGCAGTAGTGGCGGGGTCTGCGGCCCACATCCGGCCCTTCAGGATGAGGTCGTTGATGCCCAATTCGATATCGCTCAGACGAGATCCGCCAACAACGCATTTCTCGCTGACCGCCTGTACCCGTTCGCTGAGTGAGGATTTCACGACGGTTGCTTCGTCGTAGCCAAAGATGTCGGACCAGGACACGACTGCATAGGAACCGAGAACCGCTCCCGCAGCGGTGTTCTTGTCGGCCTGAAAAAGTGGAACGAGCAAACCTGCGGGCGCGGCAGCAGCAACGCCAAGTAATTGCAATTCAGGTGCGTAGGTCGAGGCCATTTGGCCGGCGAAGAGCGCTGCCTGGCCACCTTGCGAATGGCCAAACACGAAATAGTTCGAAGATGCGCCGGTTTCGTTCAGATTGCGCGCTGCACGAACAATATCGATTGTTCCCTGCGCTTCGCTTGCGCCAACCAGATAGGGGTGCATGCCGTCGGTGCCAAGTCCCTGATAGTCGGTCGCAACAACGACCCAGCCAAGGTTGAGAAAGTCAGCGAGTCCCTGCACATCGTCGTAGGGCTTTGGTGAACGTGACGGCGCGCAAGGATCTTCTATACCTGTCGTCGGATGTGCCCAGCTCACAACAGGGCGTCCGCCCGGCGGTATCGGCCCGGCAGGTGCAAACACCATTCCGCTAACCGCAATGGTTTCGCCGTTGATTCCGGTTGAGGTGTAGAGCACGCGCCACGCCTGTGACTCAGGGAACGGCGCATTCATGGTTTCGAATCGCAGAATCGTGCCGGGCGCATTCGATGGGATCGACGAAGGCGTGCTGTAGAACGAAGGGTCGAAAGCGTTCGATGACGTTGTTCCGCAGGAAACAAGGACAAACGCAGCGAGGACTGTCGCTGTCAAGAGTGCGAATTTGGAACGCATGGTCAACCTCACCGTTGAAGTGATGCGAGGCTAATAGTCATCGCTCCACTCTGGGGGTAAGGGGACATCACATGGGTAAGCATTCCTACGACATCGAGGCAGTTTCGACTGCACCGATCGAACTCGTTTTTGAGGTGATTGCCGATGCTCCGGGATGGTCGCGTTGGAACAAGTCAATTGGTCGGGCATCTTGGGAGGTTGAAGGTGATCCTGCTCCGTGGGGAATCGGCGCCGTGCGCGCGCTTGGTGCGAAAAGCGGCCCTCTTTCAAAGGAGCGCATCGTTGAATTCAACGCTCCCACCCATCAGGCATACGAAATCGTGTCGGGTCCGATGCCAGTGAAGGGCTACCGGGCCGATGTGCGCCTCACATCAACGCCCGAAGGAGGAACCCACATTTCCTGGAAAGGTTCGTGGACAACACGCGTTCCTGGCGTCTCCGGTTTCCTCACCAAAATGGTGAACGGCTTTGCAACCGGCGCCGCACGTGAAGCACAGCGGCTCCAAAAAGAATCGAATTAGCGGATCGCTGTGATCTGTTCGATGGCGAGTCGGAAATTTCCGACTTGTTCATCGATGAGATAGATGCTGATTTGCTCAATGGTCGATGGATCAAGAGGGGAGTTGGGCGTTATCGGGCGAAGGAAGCGGTTCACCGGCGCAAACGAGTCGATGGGAATCGAAACGAGAGTTGCGTTGCTCGCTCCGGTAGTGCTCGTAGGTGTGAATCGAGCAATCCAACGGTCCTGTCCGGACCGGCCCGCCCGAAGTTGCATCACATAGGTGCGTCCATCGCCGATTGCGCTTACGCCCAGTGCCGTGGCTCCTGTTGCAACTTGGCCAAGGCGCTGGTCGGAAGGTCCCAGTGTGGAAGTGAAGCCACCGTTCTGTTCTGTTGTCATCCTCCCGGAAAACAACAACGCACCGGATCCACCTGTTTCTACCCACGCTGTCGTACTTGCAGAGATACCGCCCATGACCGAGTCATCGACACTCGACCATCCGTTGACCGACTGCGCAGTAGCGAACTCGAACAGCACACTGGTGTTCGGTGCTGGGGGGGCAACGGGTGCAGTGGTCACGGGAGGCGCTAGTTCTGTAGTGACTGAACTTTCAGTCGACGGCGACGAACCAGTTTCAGAACTGCAGGAGCTGAGAAGGAATATGCACAAGAGCGAAAGTGCGGTGATCAAGATGTTTTTTCGCATGTCAGCCCTCGCCGCGTTTTCGTGACCTACCGAGTGCCTGGTCAGCCTCACGCTTTGCTTCGCGCTCGGCAATCGCTTGACGTCGGTCGCCCTTCGTTCGACCTCGAGCAAGTCCTAGTTCGATCTTTGCTCGACCACTTGAGAAATAGAGCGACAGCGGGACGATCGAAAGCCGTTCGAGGTCGACGCGCATTCGCCAGCGTTCGATCTGTTCGCGACGTAACAGCAGTTTGCGTTTGCGATCGGGTTCGGCGAGATCATGAACGCCGCTCGTTCCCCACGGAGCAATATGCATCCCGATGAGCCACGCTTCGCCTTGATCGAATCGGGCAAACGATTCTTTGATCTGTACCTGCGCATCACGTAATGACTTCACTTCGGAACCGCGCAAAACGAGGCCCGCCTCAACAGTGTCGAGGACCTCGTAGTCGTGACGAGCCGACCGATTGGTCGCCACAATCTTCTTTGCGTTCGGATCGTCGTTCGTCGCCATGGGAAGCGCTAAGGCTACCGGTCGAAACCGTTGCGAGATCAGCCGCCCGCGAGGGGTGCTTCGGGTGATGGGACTCGACACCCACCGTCGACATCGAGGATTTGATTAAGGCGGCCCTGCGATACCCACATGCCTACGCAGAGTCCGAGATCAACGATCTCTGAGTCGGTGAATGCGCTTCGCAGACGAACCCAGAAAGGATCATCCATCGAAAGGTGATCAAGCGCGAATCGTTCAGCAAATTCAGCAGCGAGGACTTCGCGTTCAGAGAACCCGTTCCAATTAGCGTTACCGATCTGCGTGTAGAACTCCTCGTCGATCAGATCGGCTTCGGCAGCGCGTGCAGGCGCATCGCGACCGGAGCGCCATCCGAGACACAACTGACAGTCGTTGATCTGCGCGATGCGAATTCGAGCAGCTTCGAATTCACGAAGCGGGAGTGCGGACTTTTCGTAAACCGCAGCCGAGAATTGTGCGGCGGGAATCGAGAGTTCTGGAGCTGCACCAGTCCAAACATGCATGAGCGGATCGGATCCTGCGGGAACTGAGATACGAGGCATGGCCACACGCTATGACGCTGCGACCGAATCCGCTCGTGGTTTCCGCAGGCCGGTAGCCTTTGCCCGTGCTGCAACTTCCGGTCACTATTCTCAACGATCTCCTCGCACACCTCTCCGACGGCCTTCCCGATGAGGCCTGCGGATTGTTAGGCGGCAGACCGGGCGGCGATGGAGAACCGTGTGTCGTCGATGCTTGGTATCCGAGTCCCAATAGGGCATCTTCGAGTCGGGTCTACACAATCGATCCAAAGGTGCACCTTCAGGCCGACCGCGACGCCGAAGATCGTGGCGCCGAACTCGTCGGCGTGGTTCATTCCCACACCCATTCCGAGCCCTACCCGTCGCCGACTGATGTCGCTCAGGCACCCGATCCGGCCTGGCACTACGTCATTGTGTCGTTCCGGCTAGGCCAGCCGATGGTGCGGTCGTACCGGATTCTCGAGGGCGAGATCGCCGAAGAACCCGTTCTGGTGCTGGAGCAGTAGAATCCAGACCTCTTGGGTCGACATTTACCCCTCGGGTCGTCCACAATGGTGTCCCGGTTTGAATCCCCCCTTTACACCGCTTCTTCAGAGGTCCTCGATGGCTGTTTACTCCTCGGTACTCGACTTAATCGGCAACACGCCGATAGTCGACGTCTCGGTACTCAGCCCGAATCCGAATGTGCGCATCCTCGGGAAGATGGAAAGTCAGAATCCGGCGGGTTCGGTGAAAGACCGCATTGCGTTAGCGATGGTTGAAGATGCCGAAGCCGACGGAACCCTCACGCCCGGCAAGACCATCATTGAACCTTCTTCGGGAAACACCGGTATTGCGTTGGCGATGATCGCCCGCATCAAGGGCTATCCGATCAAGATCATTCTTCCCGAGAATGTGTCGATAGAGCGCCGTCAGTTGCTCGAGATTTTTGGCGCTGAAGTCATCCTGTCACCTGGCTCTGAAGGATCCAACGGCGCAGTGAAGCGCGCAATTGAATTGGCCGAGCAGCATCCGGAGTGGGCGTTTCTCTATCAGTATGCGAATGAAGCGAACCCGCAGGCGCATTACGACACAACTGGCCCAGAAATTTGGGCCGATGTTCCTGAGATCACTCACTTTGTTGCGGGCCTTGGAACTTCCGGAACCCTCATGGGTGTTGGTACGTTCCTCAAAGAGAAGAACCCAAACATCAAGATCCTTGCGGTTGAACCTCCGCTTGGCGAGAGCGTTGAAGGCTTGCGCAACCTCGACGAGGGATACATCCCACCCGTCTATGAAAAATGGGGCGGACCAGAACTTCTCGATGGCAAGCGCATTGTTCGTCCGCGCGAGTCGGTCGAATACACGCGCTTACTTGCGGAGAAGTGCGGCATCTTCTCTGGTATCTCGGCGGGTGCCGCCCTTGCCGGCGCTGTTCGAGTTGCATCTCAGATCGAATCGGGAACCATCGTGTTCATCGTTTGCGATGGCGGTTGGAAGTACCTCTCTACTGGCGCATGGACTGACGACATCGACGACGTCGTCGACCGCGCCTCGAAGATCATCTACTTCTAGACACGCCCGGTTGTAGCAATGCTGGGGGCTACCCTCAGTTTGTGGATTCCCGACCGATCGGCATGTTCGACAGCGGTTTTGGCGGCCTCACCGTGGCCCGTGCACTTATCGACCTCATGCCCAACGAGGATCTGGTCTACGTCGGCGATACCGGTCGCTATCCCTATGGTCCCCGGGATCTCGGTGAAGTACGGGACTTTGCCCTTGAAATCACCGAGCACTTACTGAGGAATCACGACGTTAAGATTGTGGTCGTCGCCTGCAATACCGCCTCAGCTGCAGCGCTTGATGAGTTGAAGAAGATCACTCCGATTCCGGTTATTGGCGTTATCGAACCGGGTGCAGCTGCACTTCTCGATGCAACACGAAATGGGCGCGTCGGAGTCATCGGAACAGTCGGAACGATTGGATCGGGCGCCTATCAGCGCGCAGTTGCGCAGCAGAGTTCTGCCGTCGAATTGTCGTGTGCAGCGTGCCCAGGATTTGTCGAGTTTGTTGAACGCGGTGAAACCGATTCAGAGCAAGTTCACGTTCTCGCTGAGCGACTTTTGGCGCCACT
>JBILIB010000119.1:0-6429 GCA_044350215.1 Acidimicrobiales bacterium | reverse complement strand
CAGGGCTCGCGGAACCAGGCGCGATCGATCCCGTCGACGGTCCAATCGATTGGATGGCCGACAATTATTTGAAGGGCATTTCCGCAGTGCCTGCGGTGACGATCCACGCAACGCCAGAGTTCAGTCGCGCACAATGGGATGCATCGGACGAGGTGATCACCGAAGCGTTGCTCGATGCAGCGCAACTTGAGTCGTCGGTACTCCCCGGTTCGATTCAGATTCAGCGTTGGCGCTACGCCCGTCCGTCAGTGGAACATCCGGAACGATTCCTGCAACTCAGCGGTGTTCCGCCGTTTGTATGCGCGGGCGACGCGTTTGGTGGCGCAAAGGTCGAAGGTGCGGCGCTCTCAGGTGCAGCTGCGGCTGAGGCGATCGAAAATGCTCTTGGCGGGAGTTCGTGACGACGCCGCTGGAGAAGCATTGCGTTGTGTGCGGGCGCACAATCACGTGGCGAAAGAAGTGGGCGCGTTCGTGGGACGAGGTTCGCTATTGCTCTGATGCATGCCGCAAACGGGGGATTCAGCCTGTTGATCAGGAGCTTGAAACGGCCATTATGAATTTGCTCGCGCTGCGGCCACGTAACGAGACAATCTGCCCAAACGATGCTGCGCAATTAGTAGTTGGTGAGGATTGGGAACGAGTTACCGAACCAGCGCGCGCCGCGGCTCGTCGACTTTGCGTCGAAGGACGTGTTGTGATCACCCAAAAAGGCCGACGGGTTGATCCGTCAACAGCAAAGGGCCCATTTCGGATTGGCCTGACATGAGCGAATCGATGCTGCCGATTCCTGAACCCGGGCTAGAAGTGCAGTGGGTCACGTGTCATCTCGCGCATCTCTGCAGTGACGACGTGCGCAGGTCAGAGCGATTCATTGGAACGCAAGCGACGGCCGATGCCGCGCTCGAGGCACTGGATCTCACGGGATACGCCGAGCGTCGCAACGAGGTATTGCCGGTCTCGCAACGAGGAGCATCCGGCCTGTCGCCCTGGATTCGCCACGGTCTTTTGCAATTGCCGCGTGTCTTCACCGCCGCCAAAGGCTCTGCCAATGATGTGCGAAAGTTTCGTGACGAACTGCGCTGGCAGGAATATGCACGTCATCTCTATGCGCGCTTAGGGAACGCAACAGGCTCACCGTTGCGCAATGCGCCTGTTGTTCGCTCAACGAATGATGCCGAACCTTGGGATCGGTCAATGCGTTGCATTGAAATAAACCTCGACGAACTCGAGCGTGATGGATGGATGGTGAACCAAACACGTATGTGGCTCGCTTCGCAATGGTCGGTGCGAAATGGTGCCGACTGGCGCGTTGGTGAGCAGTACTTCTTCACTCATCTTCTTGATGGTTCTCGCGCTGCGAATCGACTTGGTTGGCAATGGACGGTTGGTGCGGGATCATCGAAGGTGTACGGGTTCTCCCAGTCCCAAGTCCGTCGGAGGGCTCCGGAACTTTGTGGTTCGTGCAAGCACCGCGATGCGTGTCCGATTGGTGAGTGGCCAGATGAACCGGAGCTTTCTCCAGTTGAACGCGACCCTCGCCTTCGGCACGACCCCGATCCCGCGATGACAGCGGGACCAGCAGAACTTGAGCATTCTTCTTCCCCCGTAGTCGTGTGGCTTACCGCCGAGTCACTGGGCGAGGACGACCCTGCGCTAAGCGCCCACCCCGAACTGCCCGCGGTCTTTGTGTTCGATGAACCGCTGCTACGAACGCTTCAACTTTCCTCGAAGCGACTTATCTTTCTCACTGATCGTCTGGCCGAGTTGGGAGCCGAGCGCACCATCGAGATTCATCTTGGAGATCCGCAGAAGGTTCTGGCCGGCAAACCTCTCGCCACCACGTTTGCTCCCGTCCCCGGTTGGAGGCGCCGGTCGCGCGCATTGAACCTCGCCGAGGTTCATCCCTGGCCGTGGCTGCAGCGACCGGGATCGGGGTCGGTCGCCAGTTTCAGCGCGTGGTCCAATCGCCGTTGAGCGGCACTCGGATTGGTGGAAGGATGTTCCTATTCGGAAGAGCTCGGGGGAGCGATTATGGGGGACAACGGCGTAGAGCTGGACGCTGAGGTCATTGTGGTGGGGGCGGGTATGTCCGGTCTCTACGCGCTGAAAGTGCTGCGTGAGCGCGGATTCCGAGTGATCGTTCTCGAGAGGGCTGCGGGCGTTGGTGGCACGTGGTTCTGGAACCGCTATCCCGGTGCGCGTTGCGACATCCCTAGTCTTGAGTACTCGTTCGGCTTCGATCCCGAACTTGAACAGGAATGGGAATGGAGCGAACACTTCGCGGCTCAACCTGAAATCGAGCGCTATCTCAATCACATTGCTGATCGTTACGACCTTCGGTCAGACATTCGTCTCGAAACCGGTGTTGCCTCAATGACGTTCGACGAGGCGACCGACTCGTGGGTCGTCGATACTGAGACCGGCGAAATCCTCCGTTCGCGTTTTTGCGTCATGGCGACTGGTGGATTGTCGGCACCGCATCGACCAGATTGGCCAGGCATCGAAACATTCGCTGGCGAAGTCGTGCAGTCCAGTTTGTGGCCCGAAGAAGGAGTCGCGCTCGAAGGTCGGCGTGTTGGCATCGTCGGAAATGGTTCATCAGGGGTACAGGTCATTCCGGAACTGGCAAGGGTCGCGGGACATCTCACGGTGTTTCAGCGCACGGCAACTTTTGCGTGGCCGTCGCAAAACCGACCGCTCACGCCCGAACACCAGGCCGAGGTCAAGTCTCGTTATCGCGAAGTTCGCGCGCAGCAGTATGCGTCGCCGCTGGCAACTGCTCACACAACCGGTGCAACGATCTTTACGTTTGCTGACCCGGACAAGTTCATTCTTGAGAGCACCCCAGATGAGCGCGATCTTTCGCTCGAAGAGCTTGGTTTTAATGCGTCGCGTATCTGGGCCGACGCTGCAAAAGACATGGTCGCTAACGAAATGGCCGTCGAACTCTTCCGTGAAATGGTGCGTCGAACAGTCACTGATCCCGGGGTCGCCGATTCGTTGTGTCCGAAGGATTATCCGATCGGGTGCAAGCGACCGGTTCTCGACAACGGTTATTTCGAAACGTTCAACCGCGACAACGTCACGCTTATCGATCTTCGTAAAGACGCCATCGTCGAAGTTGTTCCTGAAGGTGTCCGCACGACAACGGGTGTGCAGGAACTTGATGTTCTTATTTTTGCGACTGGTTTCGACGCAGTGTCTGGCGCCATGACTCGCATTGATATTCGGGGCAAAAGTGGTCGATTGATGCGCGATGACTGGGCGGGTGGACCACGTACATTCATGGGCTTCTCTGTCTCGGGCTATCCCAATATGTTCATGGTCATCGGGCCCGGCAGCGTCGGTGTCCTTGCGAACTATCCGCCGCATATCGAATTGCAGGTTGGCTGGATTGCCGATTTCCTCGGGTACCTCTCGGAACATGGCAACACTCGAGCAGAAGTGGACTCTGACGCGCAGGATCAATGGTGCGCTGAAGTCGAAACTGCAGCAGTGGGCACGATGTTCAACGCTCCTAATTGTCATTCCTGGTACAACGGCGGGAACATCGAGGGCAAGGCACGCGTGATTCCCATATACATGGGAGGCCTCGACCGCTTCATGGCCCGGGCGCAGGAACTTGCAGCAAGTGGTTACCAGGAATTCGAGATCCGCTAGCGATTTTTGACGCTTCTCCGGTCGTTGCCGCTAACAGTCATGCAATCGGGCGAACTCTTTCCTCCCTGCGTCAATTACGAACGAGCGATCTCAAGTTCTGTCTCCTAGCGGCTTCGGACTCTCGCTTGGCGACGGGCGCCAGAGTTGCAAGTTTCCCGGACTAGATTTTTCTCTAGTTGCATTGAGCATCGAATGACGCAAGCGCAGAGGACAGTGATGGAGAAGGTACCGAAGGGTCTCATGAAAGCTGGGGCCGTTGGTGCGAGCGCCACGTTGCTCGGCGGTGCCGGATCGGCGTTGTTGTTGGCTCTGGCCGCGTCACCTGCTGGTGCGGTGTCAACGTGGACGGTGGACACACTGGCCGATGGCGCAGCCAACGCCTCGGATTGCTCTACACCTGTTGTTGATTCGTGTTCGTTGCGCGACGCCCTTGCCGCCGCGGCGGTCGGTGACGCCATTTCGTTCTCGCCGGCGCTGTTCAGCGGTGGAGCGGGAACGATCACGTTGACCGACGGGCAGCTTGTCAACATCGGGGTTGATGTGCTCGGCCCGGGTGCGAATCTGCTCACGATCGACGCGGCGGCGGCCAGTAGGGTTTTCTACCTCACTCCGGCACCAGCGGGAGCCACCATTAGTGGTGTGACGCTCACCAACGGTCTGGTGACCGATAGCAATGGTGGCGGCGCGATCCTCGCAATGGGTACGTTGACCGTGCGTGAGTCGGTGCTCACCGGCAACGTCGGCGGCTTGGGTGGAGGCGCAATTTACGCTCAGTCACTCTTTCTTATCGATTCTGTGGTGAGCGACAACTCGGTCGAGTACTTCGGTGGGGGAGTCCTTGGTGCCGACCAGATCACGATCTCGGGATCAACTATTTCCGGTAACAGATCTGGGTTCGGAGGTGGTGGCATCGGGATGGTCGGCGTTGAAGAGAATTTTGTATCCATCTTCGACTCCACCGTTTCGGGAAACAGCGCTACGTATGGCGGTGGATTCGGTTCATTCTCCGAGCAATTGACTGTCTTGATCGCCAACTCAACGTTCACGGCCAACACGGCAGTTGGCGGTTCCGCCATCGTCGGCTATGCGTCGAGACTCGAGATCCTCATGTCGACCATCACGGGGAACGCGTCGAGCAACGCCGAAGAAGGTTTTTCGGGAGCTGTGCTGATGTTCGCTCCGGATGGCACCCCTCCCACTCTTGACCTCACCGGTTCGGTGTTGGCGGGCAACTCCGTAGGTCCTGGTGGGATTGCCGACCTGAATCTTGTTACTGACGGCGCCCCCGTCACGGTTCAGTCCTCGAATTCTCTAATCGGTTCTGGTGTGAGCCCGAACATCACGCTCGTTGGCAATGGTGTGTTGCGCAGTGATGCACCGATGCTCGGTGCGTTGGCCAACAATGGTGGTCCGACGTTAACGATGCTGCCGTTGGTTGGTTCCCCGTTGATTGATGCCGGCCCGGTAACGATTCCGACATTCCCAGGCAACGAGTTTGATCAGCGTGGCCCTGGGTTCCCCCGGGTCCTCGGGTCAAAAGCGGACATCGGCGCGGTTGAAGCTCCGCACTCCGAGGTGGTCACGCCTGTCTTCACGGGCTGATTCAACGCAATTTTGGTTCAGAGTCAACGAGAGAGTTGATCCACTCGGTGATCGTCGATGCCACAAGTTCGACGTTTGGATAATCGAGCATCGTGAGGTGGTCTCCAGTGACTGCGACGTTGGTCAAGTTCTCGGCACGTGACTTCCAATAGTGGCGATCAGGCGAGTCTTCAGCCGAAAGGTAGAGAACAGGGAACGTTGCTGCGCCGGGCTCATAGTGTCGCAGCGCTTTGGAAAGAATTCGACTGAACGCGCGGTAGCGAACTTCATCTGCTCGCGGTGGACCGGGACGAAATTCTCTCCACCGGTTCCTGACCCCCGCCACCCGCGAGCGACACGCCCGCACAAACTTTCGTAAAGGCGCCAATTCTTGGGGCGCAGGTCCCCACGGATTTCGGCCGGAGGGTAGTGAATCGGGGTCGAAGTAGGAGTCAATGATGACGACGCGCGGTTGGCGTCCGTTTTCGGCGAGACTTTTTGCTGCTTCCCATGCGACAAAGCCACCGGCGGAGTAGCCAACAAGGGTGACCGGGCCCTCGGGGCGAGTTTCTGCGACGACAGCGAGTACTCGTTCGGCCATTGCCGTAATCGAGCGGTCGGGCGTTCCGAGAGTGTGCATGCCGTGAGCTTCGATCACGAAAAGAGATTGCTGTGATGAAAAGCACTCGGCGAGACGCTGAAAGTTTATTGCGGTGCCGCCGCCCCCGGGGACACAGAACATTGGAGCGACATCGACATCGTTGTTGAACCTAACGACCTCAGAGGTACTGATAGCGATTGCGCCTCCGAGTTTGTTTGCGAGTGAACGAATCGTGCGGTGTTCAAGGAGCATTGTCGGTGGGTGATCGCCTAGGTCGATGTCGGAGATTGATGCGAGTACTTCGACCGCACCCAACGAATCGAGCCCGAGATACCACACATCGTCGTCGATGCCGATGGTGTCGGTCTCAAGAATTTCTCGGAAACGGTTGCGTAGGAAGACCTCGAGAACATCTTCAGGGGAGTGCGTTTCGTTCTCCAACCACGCCACGGGGTGCATTGACTGAAGAGCATTTCGATCGGTCTTGCCGTTTCGTGTTAACGGCAGGTGGTCATGACGCATGATGACGCCGGGAATGACATAGAGAGGAAGCCGGTCCATCAACATCTGTCTGATCGAATCGGGTG
>JBILIB010000026.1:0-21349 GCA_044350215.1 Acidimicrobiales bacterium | reverse complement strand
TTGATCTCGCTGTAGCCGCCCCGGTCGACGGAGTTGTGGTCATTTCGATCGTCGGCGAACTCGATATGTCGACAGCACCGCGGCTTCGAGAGGAACTCATCCGTGTTACGTCTGCGACCGACACGCCGCGAGTCGTTCTTGACCTCGCTGGGGTTGATCTGCTGGATCCGACCGGACTCGGCGTGATCTTCGATGGCGTGAAGCGCACCCGATCCCGAGGCGGAGACTTGGCGTTGGCCCGAGCCGAAGCCTCTGTGCTCCATGACATGGAACTCACCAGAGTGATTGAGATCCTTCCGGTGTTCGAATCAGTCCCCGAGGCAATTCAGTCCATCGCCCTATGACGATCGAGATGTAATACGCACGTCACATTTGAGAAACCGGTTGATGATGTCGCCGGGATAGACAGGGGGTATGGGAGTGCGAGTGACCGACAAAGAACTAACCGAGAACCACCCGTGGAGCCACACCTGGCTTGGGACAGATCGTTTTGTGGCTCGTCGACTGGCCCGTCCCGCAGCTCGATTCCTCGCGATTGAAGCCGCTAGCGGGATCTTGCTTCTTGCCGCCACGGTGATTGCGCTGATTTGGGCCAACTCGCCATGGAAGGACTCCTACGCGTCATTTCTGAATGCAGAGATCATTTTCGATGCAGGACCCGTTGGGTTTCAACTCACGCTGCACGAATTTGTCAATGACGCATTGATGGCGTTCTTCTTCTTTGTGGTCGGGCTCGAGATCAAGCGTGAGTTGGTAAAGGGTGAACTTCGCGACCGTAAGGCCGCAGCATTACCGATCATTGCTGCTCTTGGCGGAATGATCGTTCCAGCGTTGATCTATTTCGCTTTCAATGTAGGAACAGACGCGTCCCAGGGATGGGGAATTCCGATGGCAACGGATATTGCTTTTGCCGTCGGGGTAGTTGCGTTGTTGGGGAATCGAGTTCCGGTTGCATTGAAACTCTTTTTGCTCTCTCTTGCTGTCGCTGATGATCTTGGAGCTATCGCAGTTATCGCGATCTTCTACAGCAAGTCAATGAGTTTTGTTTGGTTAGGTGCAGCCATTGCGTTACTCGTTCTTGTTTGGCTGATGCGCCGTCGCCGTATTTGGTATGGCCCGTTGTACCTCGCGATGGGCGTGGTGGTTTGGTACTGCATGTTGAAATCTGGTGTGCATGCAACGGTGGCCGGAGTCGCGATGGGCTTCCTCACTCCCACAGATGCGTTGAGGCCCGATCTCGATTCAGAGGCAATCGCCAATCGACTCGAAAATCAATCGGAGTTGAGCGCAGCCGATGTCGCCGCAGCTTCGTTCTTAATTAAGGAGTCGGTACCAGTTGGTGAACGTTTGGTTGACCGCATGCTCCCTTGGACGAGTTACGTCGTTATCCCAATTTTCGCGCTTTGCAATGCCGGTATTTTGTTGACGTCAGAATCGATCCGAACTGCAGCGGGCTCTGCGGTGACATGGGGAGTTGCACTCGGTCTCGTTGTTGGAAAAACAGTGGGTGTCTTCGGGGCAGCAACGATTGCGATTGCGATTGGAATTGCTCGTCGACCTCGTGGCGCCACCAATCTTCATTTGCTTGGCATCGCAATGGCCGCGGGAATTGGCTTTACCGTTTCGCTCTTTGTGACCGAGCTTGCGTTTACCAATCCGCTTTTCACCGAGGAGGCGAAAGTCGGAGTCTTGGTCGCCTCAGCGGTGGCAGGCATTCTGGCGGCGTTGTTACTGAGTCTTGCGGCGAAGCGATCCAGTGCTGCAGAGCTCGCGATTGAGGCTGCGGAGAACGCGGAACTCTTCGATGCGATTCCTGATTCAACTCTGCTCCCGAAAAGCCCGAGTTAGGCCGAAATAGTGGAGTAACGAGCGTCGCGGAAACTGTCTCAGGTGGGCTTGGAATCGCCAGTTTCGATGTAGCGACCGAGTTCTCGGCGTGCGAGCTGCATGCGATGAACCTCGTCGGGACCATCGGCGAATCGAAGTGTGCGGAGACCAGCCCACATTCCCGCCAATGGGAAATCCTGTGATACGCCACCACCACCGTGCGCCTGTATGGCGCGATCGACAACGGCGAGCGCAACATTGGGTGCGACAACCTTGATGGCAGAAATTTCTGTGCGTGCACCCTTGTTGCCGACAGTGTCCATGAGCCACGCTGCCTTCATCGTGAGCAAACGTGCTTGTTCGATTTCGATACGTGAATCGGCGATCCACTCCTGAATCACACCCTGTTGCGCAAGGGGCTTTCCGAACGCGACGCGATCAGTGACGCGACGACACATAAGTTCAAGGGCGCGTTCGGCAATGCCGATGCAGCGCATGCAGTGATGGATGCGACCGGGACCAAGTCGGGCCTGAGCGAGCGCGAAGCCGCTTCCCTCTTCGCCAAGAAGATTTGAAACGGGGACGCGAACATTGTCGAAACGAAGCTCGCAATGGCCTTCACGGTCGTTGTAACCAAACACCATGAGGTCGCGAACAATGGTGAGGCCTGGCGTATCCATGGGAACAAGCACCATGGATTGTTGCGTGTAGGTGGGAGCCGATGGATCGGTCTTTCCCATCACGATGGCAACGCGACAGCGAGGGTTCGCAGCCCCAGAAATCCACCATTTACTACCGTTTAGGACGTAGTCGTCGCCTTCTCGAACGATGCTCAGACTGATGTTGCGCGCGTCGCTCGATGCAACATCGGGTTCGGTCATGGCGAAACATGAACGAATTTCGCCTTCAAGCAGCGGGACCAGCCAACGATCTTTTTGTTCGGGTGTTCCGAACAGCGCAAGGATTTCCATGTTGCCGGTATCGGGCGCAGCAGAGTTCACTGATTCGGGCCCGAGAGGACTGCGACCAGTGATCTCGGCAAGTGGCGCGTAGTCAACGTTCGAAACCGGTTCAGGTGTCCATTCGGTCACGTGTGGCATGAACAGATTCCAGAGCCCGCGCTTCTTCGCCTCGGCTTTGAGGTCTTCCATGACGTGCGGGTGGAAGTGCGGATCGCCTGATGCGCGCATTTCCTCGGCGAACACTGGCTCGGCAGGGATGACAACTTCTTCCATGAACGCGAGCAGACGTTGTTGTAGATCTGCTGCGCGCGGGCTGAGTGCGAAGTCCATCAGGAACCTGCTCTTCCGTAGTCGTCTTCGTAGCGGAAGATGTCGTCTTCGCCGAAGTAGGTGCCAGTCTGCACTTCGATGAACACGACTGGCGCGGTGCTGTCGTTGCGAACTCGGTGTTTCGTGTGAACAGGAATTTCGATTGTGCGGCCTGCGGGCACGGTGTGATCGACATCGTTGAGAGTGACGATGGCAGTGCCTTCGACAACGATCCAGTGTTCAGACCGCTTGTCGTGCGATTGGTAGGACAGTCGTTGACCAGGCTCGACAGTGATGCGCTTGACCTTGGCAGCCGGTCCGTCGTCGAGGATCACGAACTCACCCCAGGGGCGACGTTCGCCGGTTCCGGCCTCGCCGAGGGGGCGAAGGGTGTCGTCGTTCGAAGGGGGGTTTTCCGCGGTAGGTGTCACGGGCTGAGTATGGCCGAAATGCCCGCTCAGGACTGAGAAATGGGGTTGTGGATAAGAAAAATCGGGGACCCCCTAAGGGGGTCCCCGCGACCATGGTTCCAAAGACTGTGATTGACAGAGCCGCCAAACGGGTCTCATTGTGTCCCTCCATGGCCGGTCCCCTCGTCATTGTCGAATCGCCCACCAAGGCGAAGAAGATCACCGAATTCCTCCGCGGCGAGGACACCGGTGGCGCTTCGCCGACCGTTATCGCGTCTGTTGGCCACATCCGAGATCTCGTTTCCAAAGCGAAAGAGCTTCCCGAGGGCAAACAGAAGGAGTGGTGGTCGTACCTGGGTATTGATCCCGATGACGACTTCAAGCCCTATTACAAGGTGTACGACAAGAAGAAGGACACAGTTGCCGAACTTCGTCGTGCACTGAAGAACGCTGATGCGCTCTATCTCGCAACCGATGAGGATCGCGAAGGCGAAGCCATCGCGTGGCATCTGTTGCAGGTTTTGAAGCCGCCGAAGGACATGCCGGTGTATCGCATGGTGTTCCATGAGATCACTGCGCCAGCAATCCGTGAAGCGTTTGCTAATCCGCGTGAACTCGATCAGTTGCTTGTCGATGCTCAAGAAACGCGTCGACTTCTTGATCGCCTCGCTGGTTATGACCTTTCACAGGTTTTGTGGAAGAAGGTCAACCGCGGATTGTCGGCTGGTCGAGTGCAGAGCGTTGCCACGCGTCTTGTTGTGGAACGCGAACGAGAGATCATGGCGTTCGTTTCCGCCGACTGGTGGGACATAAAGGGCGTCTTCGCTGCGTCATCGGAACCGATTCCATTCGGAGCCAGGCTCATTGCACTCGATGGCATGCGCGTTGCAACCGGAAACGATTTCAATGACGACGGCGCGCTGACTCGCGACGACCGCATCATCCTCAATGAAGAAACAGTTCGTGCGCTCGCTGCCGAACTGCAGACGTCACCGTTCTCTGTTCGCAGTGTTGAATCCAAGCCTTATCGCAAGCGCCCGTTTGCTCCGTTCACTACCTCGACGCTGCAGCAGGTTGCCGGTCGTCGCCTCAAGGTGTCGGCCAAGCAGGTCATGTCGATGGCCCAGAGCCTCTATCAGCAGGGCTACATCACCTACATGCGAACTGATTCTTCGAGTCTCTCTGCCGCAGCAATTGCCGCCGCCAAGCACGAGATCACTGAGCGTTACGGCGCGTCGGCGATTGAAGGCAAGCCGCGGACGTGGGGCAAGAAGGCTGCGAACGCTCAAGAAGCACATGAAGCGATTCGGCCCGCTGGCGATCGTTTCCGTCGGCCTGAAGAAGTTCGCAACGAAGTTCCGCCTGGCGAAGCTCGCCTTTACGAAATCATTTGGCAGCGCACTGTTGCGTCGCAGATGATCGACGCCATTGGCGAGACCGTCACTGTTCGACTCGGTTCGCTTACTGCAAGCGGCCGCGATGCTGAGTTCTCTGCGGCGGGCACGGTCATTACTGAACGCGGCTGGATGCAGGTCGAAGACTGGCGTACCGACGACACCGATACGGAAAACGATGACGACACCGAACGTCGACTTCCGCAGTTGAAGGTCGGCGATGGTCTCGATGCAACCGAGATCACACCAGAAGGTCACGCCACCAAACCGCCGGCTCGCTTCACTGAAGCATCGCTTGTCGGAAAGATGGAGGAACTCGGCGTTGGCCGTCCTTCTACCTACGCCTCGATTATGGAAACCATCCAGGGCCGTGGTTACGTCTGGAAGAAGGGTTCTGCCCTCGTTCCCAGTTGGAATGCATTCGCAGTGACAACGCTTCTCGAACAGCATTTCGCTGAACTCGTGGATTACGACTTCACCGCCAACCTTGAAGCAATTCTCGATCGAATTTCCAACGGCGACGCGAACAGTGTTGAAACGCTTGCCGATTTTTATTTCGGACCGATGGTTGATGGTGAACGCAAAGACGGTTTGCGTGATCTTGTCACCGAACGTCTTCCGGAAATCGATGCGGCCGCGATTAATACGTTCTTATTGGGTGACGATCACAACGGAATGCCCGTCATCGCCAAGCCCGGAAAGTTCGGGCCCTATGTGCAGCGCGGCGACGACACCGCGTCAGTACCCGACAACTTGCCCCCCGCCGATCTCACCGTTGCCGTTGCACTTGAACTGCTGGCAATGCCGAAGGGCGGTAAGCCGATCGGTGAAGATCCCGAAACCGGGCTGACCGTTTTCGTGATGAGCGGTCGTTTCGGCCCGTACGTACAACTTGGTGAACTCGAAGACGATCCCGATGGCAAACCGCGTCGTGCATCGTTGTTTAAGTCGATGGACCCGTATGAGGTCACGCTCGAACAAGGTCTGGAGTTACTTTCGTTCCCGAAGGTGCTGGGTAACGATCCCGAAACCGGCAAAGCCATCCGGGCCCAGAACGGCAAGTTCGGTCCGTACCTGACCAAGGGCGATGAAGGCGATGCCGAGAAGCCTGATACCCGCAGTCTTGACTCTGAAGAGCAGCTGCTCGTTGTCACCTTCGAAAACGCGCTCGCACTCTTTGCTGAGCCGCGGCGGTTCGGCAAGCGAGCGCCGAAGCCTCCATTGGCCGATCTTGGTATCGACCCCGCTTCGGGTCGACCCATGTTGATCAAGGACGGAAAGTTCGGTCCCTACGTGACTGACGGCGAGACCAATGCCTCGCTTCGAGTCGGCGATGTCCCTGAAACACTGAGTCCCGAGCGCGGGGCGGAACTTCTTCAGGACCGGCGTGTCTACATCGCCGAAAACGGCGGGCCGGCGGCCAAAAAAGCGGCCAAGAAGTCCGTAAAGAAGGCCGCGAAAAAGAAGGCCACGGCCAAAAAGAGTGCCAAATCCCGGGCCAAGAAGCCTGATCCGATGACAACGCGAACTGTGGGTGCGGGTCAGTCGAAGGCCGCCCAGAAAGCGGCGAAGCGGCCCAACGTCGAGAAGTCCAACTCTCAGATCCTCGATACCGAACGCTGACCCTCTTCGGAGAGGTGCTCAGAGCTAAGGGGGACCTCTCCTAGGCTGAGCGTATGGCTGTGCCTCGCCCCGGACCGCGGGACGACGCCGATCCCCCCGAGGATGCAACGCCCGTCGAGGCCTCTGGCCCCGACGCTGACGCGACCGTCCCGGGCTGGACGAGGGCCTCGCTTTTCGGTGAAGACACCGAAACTCTTTTCACAAAGGACCCCTCGGATCGTCCGGGGTTCCATGTTCGGCTCTTCGGCAGCCACGAGTTCTTTCGGCTTTGGCTTGTGCAGGTCGTATCGGCCACCGGCGACTGGCTCGGTTTCTCGGCAATCATCCTTCTGGCCGCGACTATCGGCGGTGGCGCGGGTGCCGGTGCGATCTCGCTGGTGATGGCGGCACGCATTGTGCCGGGCTTCTTCTTTGGTCCGCTCGCAGGTGTGCTTGTCGATCGTTGGGACCGCAAGAAAGTCATGGTCTCTTGCGATATCGGTCGCGCACTCGTGATGGCGCTTCTTCCATTCGTGAGCGACGTCATCGGACTTGTTCTCGCGTCGCTTGTGCTTGAAGTGCTCACACTGTTGTGGGGACCAGCAAAGGATTCAGAAGTTCCAAACCTTGTTCCTCGCGAACATCTCACAACTGCGAATTCACTTTCACTGGCTGCCGCCTACGGAACCTTCCCGTTCGCTGCGTTGCTGTTTGCGCTGCTGGCCGGTTTGTCAGTGTGGATCGGAAACATCCCTGGCCTGGGATGGCTCGAGAATAATCAGATGGCCTTCGCGTTTTATTTCGATGCCATAACCTTTTTGTTCTCCGCGTGGATGATTAGTCGCTTGGTATTGCCAAAACGCGAACGACGCGTGAAGTCCACTGCTGATGATGAACGTCGTGTCGACATCAAAGCCACGCTGGAAGAACTCCGCGAGGGCTGGAGCGAAATCTGGAAGAACCATACCGTTCGCGCCGTGAACTTGGGTCTTGCGACTGGCCTCATCGGTGGCGGCATGCTCATCCCGCTCGGAGCAGTGTTTTCTACCGAAGTTCTTGATGCTGGTGCTGCTGGCTATGGATTGTTCACGACTTCTCTTGGTTTCGGCGTTGCCATTGGTGTGGTTGGCGTATCGGTGTTCCAAAAGCGATTGCCACAAACCACCACGTTCACCGTTGCGTTGTTCGCTGCTGGTATCTCGTTGTTCTGTGCTGCGTCTTCTTCCTCATTGTGGGCTGCGGTGATTTTTGTTGGCCTGATGGGTATCGCCGTCGGTCCCGTGTATGTACTGGGTTTCGCAATGTTGCAACAGGAAGTCGCTGACGATCTCCGTGGGCGCGTGTTTAGCTCGCTCAACACGCTGGTTCGTTTGTGCGTGCTCATCGCAATGGTTGCCGGCCCACTGCTCGCAGCAATCCTTGGACGTGTGGCATCAACATTGATTAACAACCGCGTCGAAGTTGCTGGCAAAACGGTAGAACTCCCGGGTGTTCGACTCGCGTTGTGGCTTGCTGCCGCGATCATCATTGCCGCGGGTTTTGTAGCGGGGGCTTCATTGCGGGCGGGACAACGCGTGAAGCGTGCGGGCGAATCAGACCATCCGTCGCGTCCCAATCCTCCGGACCCGCAAGCATTGGATTTCACACCGATTGATCTTCGACCAGCTGGTCCCGTCCCTGAACCTCACCCAGATGACGTTGGATCTGAAGGTCCAACGTTCCTTCCGCCACCGCCGTTTAGAGATCCGTCATGACTCGCGGCAAGTTCATAGCCTTCGAAGGTGGCGAAGCCTGCGGAAAATCCACGCAATCAGCGCGCTTGGCTGATGCACTCGATGCCGTTCTCACGCGTGAACCGGGCGGAACGGTGATCGGCGCGCAATTGCGAGCAGTACTTCTTGATCCGCAGACGATCGACCTTTCTGACCGCGCTGAAGCGCTGCTGATGGCCGCTGACCGCGCCCAACACGTTGCCGAAGTGGTCGAACCAGCATTGGCCGCCGGTCGGCATGTGGTCACCGATCGTTTCGCGGGGTCATCAATCGCTTATCAAGGCCATGGCCGCGGATTGCCGATCAACGAGATTCGCGATCTTTCGCTCTGGGCGACTGGCGGCGTGTGGCCCGACCTGATCATCGTGTTGGACGTTCCCGAGGCTGAAGCCGATCGTCGACTCGGTGCAGTTCGAGATCGCATGGAGGCCGAACCCGCAGCGTTTCATGCTGCAGTTCTCGAGGGCTTCCGAGCGCAGGCCGCAGCCGAACCCGATCGCTGGGTGGTCATTGATGGCACATCGTCGATCGATGAGGTGTCAGCGGCAGTGTCCGCCGTGGTCGCTGAGCGGCTACAACTGCTTCTGTGACATCACGTACCGACTACCCGCCGCTATCGGCGGAATTGGCTGGAATCGAACTCTGGTCCAATGTCGTTGGCCAAGACGACGCCGTTGGCGAATTGCGTGCAGCAGTCGAGGCGCCGGTGCACGCCTATTTGTTGGTTGGCCCACGCGGTAGCGGTAAACGCGAGTTAGCACGTGCATTTGCTGCAGCGCTCGTAAGCCGCAATCGAACTGGCGATGATGCCGTTCGCCAGGCGCGCATGGCGCTTACGCAGAATCACTCGGACATCACCGAGTTCGAACGAGTGGGCGCATCAATTTCTGCCGAACAGGCCGACACAATCATCGCGACAGCAGCCCGTTCGTCAATTGAGAACGGACCGAAAGTATTGATTCTCGATGAGTTCCATCTCGTCACCACTGCAGCGCCGAAGCTGCTTAAGACAATCGAAGAGCCACCCGATGGCACCGTCTTTGTTGTTCTTGCTGACGATGTTCCAAACGATCTCGTCACCATTGCGAGTCGGTGTGTGCGCATCGACCTTGCGACGATTACCGACGAACTCATCATTGAACGATTAATTGCTGAAGGTGTTACGCCCGACCGCGCCGCCGATGCGGCTGCTGCCGCAGTTGGTGATCTTGGTCGTGCGCGGTTGTTGGCAACCGATGATCGACTCGCGTTGCGACGCGCCGCATGGCGCGCAGTTCCCGATCGCCTAGACGGCACAGGTGCGCGCGCCATCGAAACAACAGACGACTTGTTGGCGATGATCGACGATGCAATGACACCGCTGACCGACGCACATGCTGCAGAAGTTGCCGAGTTCGCTGAACTCGTGGCGGCTCGCGGTGAACGTGGTTCGGGTCGCAAGCAGTTTGAGGATCGACACAAGCGAGAAGTCCGCCGCTATCGCACCGATGAAATCAGGGCCGGACTTACTGAATTGTCTCGTCGTTACCGCGATGACCTTGCGACTTCGCCTCGCCCGGCCGATGTGGCTGCATCGATCGATGACATTGCTGAACTCGCTCGCGGGCTCGTGCGAAATCCGAACGAGCGGCTGCAGCTAGTGGCGCTCTTTTCGAAACTGGGCCGCCCCCGTCGCTGATTCGCCACGGACATCACGCCGCTGAACGGCGCCGAGTGGGTCCGATCCGAGCAGGCGGCTAACCTCAGCGCTTCCCGCCCGGGTAGCTCAGACGGCAGAGCAGCTCACTCGTAATGAGCAGGTCAGGAGTTCGATTCTCCTCTCGGGCTCTGATGGCCAATCAAGACGCGTTTGCCGAACAGGCAATGGACTACATGCCGCAGCTGTATTCCACCGCGCTACGAATGACGCATAACGCGTCCGACGCCGAGGATCTCGTTCAAGAGACCTACTTGAAGGCGTACAAAGGATTTGCTGGCTTCGAGCAGGGCACCAACCTGCGGGCCTGGATGTTCCGGATCCTCACCAACACCTACATCAACTCCTATCGCTCAAAGAAGCGTCGTCCGGACGAAACCGAGCTCGATGGTGTCGAGGACTTCTACCTGTACCGCCGCATGGGCGGTTTGGAAGCCGCTCGTGCCTCTCGCAGCGCCGAAGACGAGCTCATGGACTACTTCACCGATGCCGACGTGCAGGCGGCAATCGATGACCTGCCCGAGTCCTATCGCCTCGCTGTGCTCCTAAGTGATGTCGAGGGTTTGTCGTACAAGGAAATCGCTGAGGATCTCGATATCCCGATCGGAACCGTGATGAGTCGGCTCCATCGTGGAAGAAAAGCGCTCCAGAAGCAGTTACATGACTTTGCCATTGAGAGGGGATTGGCCGATGCCGTCCCCGAGGCCCCCTGAGAATCGCCATGACCCACGACCACGACGCCACTCCCGCCAAGCCAATTGCCGGGACACCTGACTGCGAACGGGCCTTGGCCGAGGTCTACACATTCCTCGATCAGGAACTGGACGGGGCACAGCGGGCCGAGATCATGGCCCACCTCGATGCATGCAGCCCTTGCTTCGAGGCCTTCGATTTCGAGGCTGAACTCCGCATGGTCATCACCACCAAGACCCATTCGGGAGAGTTCCCCGAGACGCTTCGCATCCGGATTGAAGAGAAACTCACCTATCTCCGGATACAAGGTTCGGGCGCAATTGGGCCCGACGATGGCGGAGAGCCTGGCCGCGGGGCCTAGGATCTTTCCCATGGAACTTCTGCTTGCACAGGTTTGGGCGTTTTGGATTGCGCCGGCGCTTCTGCTGCCGACGATCCTTATTGTGGTGGTCATCATTGGCCTGTACCTGAAGAAGGTCGTCGCTCCCCGCTATCCCAAGCGCTGAGCAACGTGGCGGCGGCGGTCGATTGGGGTGTGGCCGAAAAGGTCGCGATCCGTACCGCTAAGAAGGACCCCTTCGCTGCCAGTTATCACTACCAGTCGCTGCAGCCTGACTTCGACCGACTGACCGCTGTTGCGGAAGAACTTGTCGCTCAAGAGACTGGGCTGCGGTCGCTTGCTGGTCCGGCTCGTGCTCGAGTTACCGATCGACCCGGTTGGATCCGCGCCAACCTCGCATCGTTCCAACGATTGTTGGCACCGATGCTCGACAAGTTCGGTGATCGCGTGTCGTCGAGTCGTGTCGCTCCAGTTACCGCGCGACTCGCGGGCGCGGAACTTGGTGTCATGTTGGGCTGGATGTCGGCTCGGGTGTTGGGTCAGTACGACCTTCTCGTGATCGAAGAAGAAAACCCGCAAGACCAAGACATCGTGTATTACGTCGGTCCAAATGTTCTTGCGCTGGAAAAGCAGTTTGCGTTTCCGCCTGAAGAGTTTCGAATGTGGTTGGCATTGCACGAGGTCACACATCGAGCTCAATTCACTGGTGTTCCATGGTTGCGCGAACACTTTCTCAGTCTCGTTCACGAGACGATGAACACGATCGATCCCGATCCAGCGCGCATGAGTGAAACGCTTTCGCGTGTGACTGCCGCAATCCGTTCAGGGCAGAAGCCACTGGCCGACGGTGGACTGATGACCCTTATTGCGAGTCCTGAACAGCGCGCAGTTCTTGATCAGGTGAGTGGAATGATGAGCCTTCTCGAAGGACACGGAGACATCACGATGGATCGTGCTGGCCAAGATTTAGTGCCCAGCGCCGATCGATTCGGAAAGGTGTTACGCGAACGACGCGAATCGACTCGCGGGATGGCGCGCATCTTTCAGCAACTCATCGGGCTGCAGGCAAAATTGGCACAATATGCGCAGGGCGAAGCGTTCATCACCGATGTTGAGCGTGCCGGCGGTCAGCAGTTGTTGTCACGTGCGTGGGAAGGTCCCGAGAACCTTCCGAGCATTCTCGAGATCCGTGACCCACAACGGTGGATCGACCGCATGGGCGCAGCACTTCCGGTTGCTGGCTAAGCGAAATCGACCTGCTTTGAGTTCGCTCGCTGAACGTCATGGTGCGTTCCTGAATCGATGCACATTCCCGCCTGCGGGAACACCATTGGTGTGTGGCGTCTCGGGCGGTGCCGATTCGATGGCGTTGCTGGTATTGGCGGTTGCTTCGGGTTGCGATGTGACCGCGGTGCATGTCGATCACCGATTGCGTCCTGGCTCCGAAACCGAAGTTGATCGCGTGCAAGCTCTGGCTGAACGTCTTGGCGCCTCTTTTCGCGCCGAGACGGTGGCTGTTGAAACCGGCCCGAACCTTGAAGCCCGCGCGCGATCGGCCCGGCATGCGGTGCTCGGGCCTGATGCAGCGCTCGGTCACACGAGCGATGATCGGGCCGAGACGATGATCGTCAATTTGTTGCGAGGCGCGGGCCCCGATGGCTTGGCCTCCATTCGCTCCGGCTTCCGGCACCCAATCCTCGATCTGCGAAGGTCCGACACCGAACGAGTTTGTGAGATCGAAGGCATTGAACCGTTTTTCGATCCCAGCAATGCAGACCCGGCGTTCGTGCGGAATCGCATTCGTCACGAAGTACTTCCACTTTTGGCTGATATCGCCGGCCGTGATCTTGTGCCGATTCTTGATCGTCAGGCCAATGTCTTTGCGTCGATTGCTGACTACCTAAAGTCCGAAGCCAACGAACTCGATCCGACCGATACGCGAGTTCTGCGAGAAGTTCCAGAGGTGGTGGCGCGCGTCGCACTTCGCGAATGGTTGCGAACCGGCACCGAAGAGCGGCATCCGCCCGACGCTGCAACAATCGATCGCGTCATGGCGGTGGTTCGAGGCGATGCGATCGCAACCGAATTGGGTGGAAACCGACGCGTCGAACGCACCGCAGGAAAACTTCGCATCGTGACGACACCGAAGGCCTGAGGACTGCACTACATTCGCCGCGTGACCCAAAGCGCGTCCGGTAACGAACACCCGCATCCCGATGTCGATCCCCATCTCGGTCAGATCCTCGTCACTCACGAAGCCATTCAGCAGCGCATTGCTGAACTGGGCAAAGAGATCACCGCTGACTACGCCGGTCGAGCCCCGTTGCTCATAGCGGTTCTCAAGGGCGCAGTGATGTTTATGGCCGATATCGCCCGCGCGATTGCGCTGCCTGTCGAACTCGACTTCATGGCGGTGTCGTCCTATGGCACAGCAACGAAGACCAGCGGTGTCGTTCGCATCGTCAAGGACCTCGATATCGATCTCACCGGGCGCGATGTCATCATTATCGAAGACATTGTCGATAGTGGACTGACGCTTAATTATCTCCGCAAAAACCTTGCCGCTCGGCACCCTGCCAGTCTTGAGGTGTGTGCGCTTCTTCTGAAAGAAGGCATGCAGAAGGTGGAACCCGATCTTCGCTACGTAGGCTTTCGTCTCCCCGACGAGTTTGTGGTCGGGTACGGCCTCGATGTCGCTGAGCGCTACCGCAACCTCGATGATCTTCGGGTCTACGTGGGACCGGGAAGTAGCCATTGACGCTTTGCTGAATGGGGAATCACTACGATTTCCTACCTGTTGAACGTTGTTGTCCCCTCGTCAGGAGACCGTGATGGAGCCCATCGATCTTCCCCGAATCTCAGCTGCTGTGAAAGAGATCCTCATTGCCATTGGCGAGGATCCCGATCGCGATGGTCTGCAAGACACGCCCGATCGCGTGGCGCGCATGTATGCCGAGGTTTTCGCTGGCCTTCGTGACGATCCCCGCAGTCACCTTCAGGTGATGTTTGAGGCCAACCACGACGAAATGGTGATGGTGCGTGACATCGCACTCACCTCAATGTGCGAACACCACCTCGTTCCGTTCATGGGTAAGGCGCATGTTGCCTACATCCCTGGCAACGATGGTCGCGTGACTGGTCTTTCAAAGATCGCTCGATTGGTCGATGCCTATGCGAAGCGTCCGCAGGTGCAAGAACGACTTACCGCGCAGATCGCCGACGAACTCGAAACAACGCTGGCGCCGCGTGGCGTGCTGGTTGTTATCGAGGCAGAGCATCTGTGTATGTCAATGCGTGGTGTTCGCAAGCCAGGTTCGACGACCGTTACGTCTGCGGTGCGCGGGCTTTTCCGCGAAAGTGCCGCCACTCGATTCGAAGCGATGCGATTCATCGCTCGCGACTAAACGTGGCCGACGTCGTTCCCCGACTCGGAGTTGGCACTCCGGCAGCGGTTCCGTTGGTGATGGGAATCGTGAATGTCACTCCTGATTCGTTTAGTGACGGTGGAAAGTTCCTCGAGCCGGCTTCGGCAATCGCGCATGGTCTTTCGTTGGTCGAAGAGGGTGCATCGATTCTCGACATTGGCGGCGAGTCCACTCGGCCAGGCGCAGTGCCTGTTGATGTTGAAACCGAACTCGCACGCGTCATCCCGGTTCTCGAAGGATTGAGTGGCCGTTGTCGTCTCAGCATCGACACCCGCCATGCTGATGTCGCACGTGCTGCGGTGGCTGCAGGCGCAACCCTCATTAATGATGTCTCTGCTTCCCTCTGGCCGGTTGCAGCCGAACTTGGAGTCGGATGGATTGCGATGCACATGCAAGGCGAACCCGGCACGATGCAGGCCAATCCTCACTATGACGATGTCGTGTCAGAGGTATGCGCGTTCCTTCGCGAGCGCGCAACGGCTGCTTCAGAGGCCGGAGTAAAAGAAATTTGGGTCGATCCTGGATTTGGGTTTGGGAAGACCGACGCCCACAATCTGGCGCTGCTCGCACACCTCGATCGCATCGTTGAATTGGGTTGGCCAGTGATGGTCGGAACGTCCAGAAAGGCAATGCTGGGACGGCTCCTTGCCGCTTCTGATGGTTCGACCGACATCGTTCCCGTCGACGATCGGTTGGCCGGTTCGATCGCCACTGAGGTGTGGGCAATGCACGCCGGAGCGAGCATGATTCGCGCTCACGACGTCAGAAGCGCCATCCAAGCGGCCAAAGTCGTGGCAGCATGAGCGCCGTGGCCAGTAAAGGGAAGTGGGCGCAGGGGATCCGACCCCGCAATTTTCACTGGGTGATCGCTGAGCGACTCGCCGTCTGTGAGCGACCCGGTGGCTATGGCGCCAACCATCGCAAGGTTCGTCGCCAAGAAGAAATCATCTGGGTTCGCGAACAGGGCTTCACTTGCGTCATCTCGATGATCGCAGCACCGCTGAATCTCCACAATTACGACGAACTCGGTGTGGTGTGGCGTCACCGCCCAGTTCCCGAAGACGATCTCGGCATCTTCGAAACGGCCTTCTTCGCCGAACTCCGCATGCTCCTAGAGCGAGGCGAGCGAATTCTCATCCACGCCGAGGAACTCAGCGACCGGGTCTGTGGTCTCATCGCTGGCTATCTGCTTTGGAATGGCCTGGTCGAAAACCCTCCCCGTGTCGTTACCGTGATCGAACAACTGACCCAGCGCCAGCTCGGCCCGATCGGCCGAGAACTGGTTGCCATTTCACTGACGATCCCTCCGCCATCTGCCTGACCCGGAGCGCATCCCCCATGGCCCCGAATGATCGAATCGAACTTCGCCGACTTGTCGTCACCGGCATTTGTGGCGCGCTCCCCGAAGAGCGCGAACGGGCACAGCCCCTCGAGGTCGATCTCGACGTTGTCGCCGATCTTTCCGCAGCTGGTGCGTCGGACAATCTTGACGACACACTCGACTACGGCGCTATTACTGCCACGGTTGAAAACGTGATCCTTAACGGAACTCCGCAGTTGCTTGAACATCTCGCTCAGAACATCGCCGACGCCGTGCTCGCTGATCCGCGTGCACTGAGTGTCACGGTGTCTGTGCGGAAGTTGCGCCCACCGGTGCCGCAGGCACTGGCCACTTCGGGCGTGACCATCACCCGAGGACGCTGAATGTCTCGAGCGTTCCTGAGCCTCGGCTCGAACATCGGTGATTCATGGTCGCTTCTTCGCGAAGCAGTGAGTTCGCTTGACTCGGTTGTCGCCGTGTCGCCGGTGTACCGAACGGAACCGGTGGGTGGCCCCGAACAAGAACCGTTCCTCAATATCGTGATCGAACTCGACACCGATCTCAGCGCACGCGAACTGTTGGGTGTGTGCCATCGGTTGGAATCGGCGGCCAATCGCGTTCGCACGGTTCGCTGGGGTCCACGCACTCTCGATGTCGACATCATTTGGATCGATGGCGTCACCGTTGCGGAACCTGATCTCGAAGTGCCGCATCCACGCATGCGATTGCGGCGGTTTGTGATGGCGCCATTGGCTGATCTTGCTCCCGATGTTGCTGGTCCCGATTGGGCCGATCGCGCCGAGGGCCACGTAGATCGCGTCGGACCGCTCGACGCCGAACCGGGATGAACTCGAACCACTCGGTCCGGGTTATCGGACCGGGTCGGGCCGGTGGCGCACTCTCGAATGCGTTGACGAAGGTTGGTTGGACGGTGCTTGCGCCTGTTCGCCATGGTGATGCTCTTGCCGACGCTGCAAAAGATGTGGATCTTTTGCTGATCGCGACGCCAGATGGAGCGATCGAGGAAGTTGCTGCTTCGATTACGCCTGTCGAGACAACCGTGGTCGCTCATCTTTCAGGAGCACCCGGGCTCGAGGTCTTGGCAACGCATCCATTACGAGCAGCACTTCATCCACTGACGTCAATGCCAAGTGCTGAAGTCGGTGCTGAGCGCCTGGCGCGGGGCGCGTGGTTTGCGCTCGATGCAAGTAGCGACGAAGCGATGACGATTATTGAATCGGTGGTGACTGCATTAGGTGGTCGCTCGTTCGTTGTGAACGATGAACATCGAGTTGCCTACCACGCAGCAGCAGCGATCTCCTCGAATCACGTTGTTGCGTTGCTTGGGTCGGCCGAACGAGTCGCCGCCTCGGCGGGTGTGCCGCTTGAGGCGTATCTGGAACTTGTCCGTGCCACGATCGACAACATCGAAGACCTCGGCGTGGCCGATGCCCTGACCGGTCCTGTCGCTAGGGGCGACTGGGAGACCGTTGCTCGTCATCGCGAAGCCATCGACACGTCAGAACTGGCGTTATACGACGCATTGGTCGAAGCGGCTCGACGCGTGGTGGACTCGCGAACTGGTTTTGCCGATGCAGCGCAACCCACGAACCCCCGAACGGAATCTTGATGCTGGTCCTGTCCACGAAGGCTGAGTTTCGCGAGCACCTCGAAAACGTTCGCGCTCTCGGGCGAACGGTTGGGCTTGTGCCGACGATGGGTGCGTTGCACGAGGGCCATCTGTCATTGCTTCGTGCTGCCGCCGCTGATTGCGATGTCGTTGCTCTCACGATCTTTGTGAATCCATTGCAGTTCGGTGCAGGCGAAGACCTCAGCGCCTACCCGCGACCGCTTGACCGCGATCTGGAACTCGCTGAGGAAGCGGGTGCCGATGTCGTGTTCACGCCAAGCACCGACGAGATGTACTCGGAACCGACGCTCAGCACGGTCCATGTCGACCAACTGACTCTTGGGATGGAAGGCGCGAGTCGCCCAACGCATTTCGACGGAGTCACAACCGTTGTCACGAAACTGTTTAATATCGCAGGCCCGAGTCGCGCCTATTTCGGCGAGAAGGACTTCCAGCAACTTGCCGTCGTTCGCCGCATGGCCGCCGATCTTGATCAGCCTGTCACGGTGATTGGTTGCCCCATCGTCCGTGAGGCCGATGGCTTGGCGATGTCGAGCCGCAACATCTACTTGTCATCATCCGAGCGTGAAGCGGCCACTGTCATCAGCCGGGCGCTTCGGGCGGGTGCGGCGATGATCTCGGCGGGCGAAAGCGATCCCGCAGTGATCGAAGCGCATATGGCGTCAATTATTGAAGCGGAACCCCTCGCCGAACTTGACTATACGGTCGTGGTTGAACCCGATTCGCTTCGCATGCCGGCCGAACTCATAAGTGGCACAAACGTTCGATTGCTCATGGTTGCCAAGGTCGGATCACCGCGATTGCTCGACAACCTCGGTGTCGACGTTCCCTAGCAAGGATTGCTGCCGAAGAATCTCCCGTTCGATTCCGGGCCTGAACGCGTTCTTCGGTCAGACTGCTCATCTGTGACCGCTGAACTCGATCTTCTCGTGGTGGGTTCCGGTGTGGCGGGACTCTCTGCTGCAGTGCGCGCAGCAGCCCAGCCCGGAGTTCGTGTTGGCGTGCTCACCAAGGGCCCGTTGGAACAATCAACCACTCGTTGGGCCCAAGGGGGCGTTGCCGCCGTTCTTGGTGGTGATCCTGATTCCACCGATCTGCATTTGGCCGACACCCTGGCTGCTGGCGCAGGCCTTTGCGATGTCGATGCTGTGCGTGTGTTGGTCGAAGAAGGCCCAGTTCGCGTTCGTGACCTTGTCGCTCTTGGTGCGCGGTTTGACCGCGATGCCGACGGAAAGTTTGAACTCGCTCGTGAAGGCGGACACTCGCTTCCGCGAATCGTGCATGCCGGTGGTGTTGCAACTGGCGCCGAAATCGAACGAGCACTCGTGGCTGCGGTACGGAGCGAAGCAACGGAAATTCACGAACACGCATTCGCCCTTGATCTTGTGATTGAGAATGGTCGCTGTGTCGGTGTGCGTGCCTCACTCGCTGACGGAACCGTTGAACTTGTTCGTGCTCGCAACGTGTTGCTTGCTTCAGGCGGAGCGGGGCAGATCTTCTCGGTTACGACGAATCCTCTCGAAGCAACCGGCGACGGAATCGCCATGGCATTGCGCGCTGGTGCAGCAGTTGCCGATATCGAGTTCGTTCAGTTCCATCCCACCGCACTGCATCATCAGCGTATGCCTCGGCCGTTATTGTCGGAGGCGTTACGGGGCCACGGCGCGCTGATTCGTGACATCAACGGCGAGCGATTTGTTGACGAAATGCTTCCACGCGATCAGGTGAGTCGCGCGATGGTTCGACGAATGATCGAACTTCATACCGATCATTGTTTGCTCGACGTGACTGGTCTCGATCAGTTCGACGTTCGTTTCCCAACAATCGCGGCGATGCTTAGTGGCCTCGACATCGATCCCGCGACTGACCTCCTCCCGATTGCGCCAGCTGCGCATTACTTGTGTGGGGGAGTTGTCACTGACCTAAAGGGCGCAAGCAGCCTTCCGGGGTTGTGGGCGGCTGGCGAGGTCGCGTGTTCGGGCGTGCACGGTGCGAATCGATTGGCGTCTAACTCTTTGCTTGAAGGCATGGTGTTTGGTGCGCGCGTCGTTGAAGCAATCGAAAGTGGCAGCGATGGTCCTGATCGAACAGGCGCAATGCGCGCGCTTCACGGTGATGGCGGTCGTCGACTCGAAGGCTGGACGACACCTAAACCGCTTTCGGCTGGAGCCCCCGGTGATGCCGACGCGATCGCAACTGCTCGAGATGACATGCAGTGGGCAATGACGGTTGGTGCTGGTGTGGTGCGCGACGCGACGTCCCTGGAGGCCACCGAACTCAAGGTCGATCATGCCCGAGACCTCGCCAGTGGTTCAGGAGTTGCTTCGTGGGAACTGGCCAATTTGGCTGCGGTTGCCTCGGCGCTGCTGGTCGCGGCCAATGCCCGGACCGAAAGCCGTGGTGCTCATACCCGTGACGATTGGCCCGAAACCGACCCCGATCTGGCTCTGCGATTGGTGATCGCCTGACCGGTTCGCCCCGATCGGGCTCGGCAGGGCAGGCTTTGGGAATGTCCGATCTGCTCCAGCCGCCCCGAGTCGTTGTCGTCGATGCGGTTGAACGCGCTCTTGCCGAGGATCTCACTCCTCTCGGCGACCTCACCTCTGCGCTTCTTCCGCAGGATCTCGTTGCAACGGCCCGCTTCGTTGCTCGCGCGGATGGAGTGATCGCAGGTCGAGCCTGCGCCGCCGAAACGTTTGTGCAGGTCGATCCGACGGTGTCACTGGTCTGGGCGGTCGAAGATGGCAATTGCGTCGGGCCAGGCACAGTGATCGCCACCGCGAATGGTCGACTCGCATCGATCCTCACCGCCGAACGCACGGCGTTGAATTTCCTTGGTCACCTCTCAGGAATCGCAACGCTCACGAGCGAGTACGTGGCTGAAGCCGCCAAGGGCGGAACCGCGTATGTATGGGATACGCGTAAGACCACCCCAGGTCTTCGGGTTCTTGAAAAGGCAGCCGTACGCGCCGGCGGTGGTCGCAACCATCGCGGCAACCTTTCCGATTGGATCTTGTTGAAGGACAACCACATCGCGTTGTTCGGAATTAACGATGCCGTGGCTCGTTCACGTTCGATGTGGCCAGCACGCACCGTTCACGTCGAATGCGACACCCTCGAACAGGTGCGCGAAGCGTTGGCCGCCGACGCCGATGCACTGCTGCTCGACAACATGACGCCCGATCAGATTCGCGAGTGCGTTGCAGTTGCGTCTGCATCGCACCGTTGCCCGTTGCTTGAAGCATCGGGTGGCATCACGCTTGAAACCATTGCTGCGTACTCTGCCGCTGGCGTCGACTGCATTTCGGTCGGCGGTCTCACAAACTCTGCGCCGGTGCTCGACATCGGTCTTGATATCGATCCCGTATGACGGAGGATCAACGAATGCTTCTCGCAGTTGATGCAGGAAACACACAGACGGTTGTTGGACTTTACGAACTCGACGGTGGAACGTCTGCTGGACGCCGTCCTGAAGCCGGCTTGCTCGACCACTGGCGCATCTCAACTGCTGCCGATCGAACAAGCGACGAATACGCCGTCATGTTGCAGGGCTTCCTTGCCCTTCGCCGTAACAGCTTCAGCGACATCGATGGCATCGTCATTTCATCAGGTGTCCCGCGAGTGACAGCCACGTTGCGTCAGGTCACCGATCGTCACTTCGATTTCGAGCCAATCGTGGTCGGTCCCGGCATTCGTTCGGGCATTCGCATCGATTACGACAATCCCAAAGAGGTTGGTGCCGACCGCATTGCAAATGCTGTTGGCGCCTACGACCTTTACGGTGGCCCAACGATTATCGCCGATTTCGGCACTGCAACAACTTGCGACGCGGTATCGGAAGATGGGGTGTACCTCGGCGGCGCAATTGCACCAGGTATTGAAATCTCGATGGATGCACTTGTGGGCCGTGCCTCTGCACTGCGTGCAGTCGAGCTCAATGAACCCCG
>JBILIB010000118.1:0-6473 GCA_044350215.1 Acidimicrobiales bacterium | reverse complement strand
GAGTGCCGACTATTGGTCAACACGATGATTTCGTTTTCGGTTCTCACGAGCGTTTGCCGTTCCCTTCCTCTTTAACTGGCACTGCTTCTCGACCGCTAGCGGGACTGCGCGTTCTCGATCTCACGAGTTGGTGGGTGGGAGCACTGACGACCCAGATACTCGGTCGGCTCGGGGCTGATGTCGTTCACATTGAAGGCCCGGGGAACCCCGACGGTATGAGACTCACTGGAAAGATCTTCGCAACGACCGAAGCGTGGTGGGAGTTCGGCCATATGTTCGCTGCGGTCGACACAGATCGTCGTGGAATCTCAGTTGATCTTGCCTCGGAGGAAGGCCGCGAGATTTTGTGGACGCTCATTGATCAAGCAGACTTTCTCGTAGAGAACTTTGCGCCGCGAGTTGCAGAATCTTGGGGACTTACCCACGATGCGGTTCTCGCCCGTAATCCCCACATCGTGTATCTCCGAATGCCAGCGTTTGGACTTGACGGTCCCTGGCGTGATCGACCGGCGTTTGCGCAAACAATCGAGCCGATGTCGACAATGTCATCCATCACCGGATTCGCCGACGGTCTGCCGATTTCAAAGGGTGGTCTACCCGATCCAGTGGGTGGATCAACAGGAGCTTGGGTAGCGATGGTTGCTCACGCAGAGCGCGTTCGTAGCGGACGTGGTGTAGCCGCGGAATCGGTGATGCTTGAGGCTTCTCTTAACGTCTCGGCTCAACCGATGCTCGAATACCTTGCTGGCGGAGTCGTAATGGGCCGCGATGGAAATCGCTCGTTTCATGCTGCACCACAAGGGGTGTATCAAACCGTTGAGGAAGGTCAGTGGTTGGCGGTCAGTGTCACGAACAATGAGCAGTGGCTTGCGCTTGCGAGGGTGCTTGGGGGCGAAGAACTTGCCCGTGACCCCCGTTTCACATTGCATGAAGATCGGGTTGTTGCCCACAATGATCTTGATGCGGTGATCGCTGAGTGGGTCGGTCAACGACATGGCGAGCACGCGGCCGACGAACTCTGTTCGGCTGGTGTACCAGCGGGGATGTGTCGCGACCCCCGGTTGCTTCGACGTCATCCTCAGTACAAAGCACGACGGACGTTTGAGACAGTGATGCACCCCGTTCTTGGGTCGATTGAGATTCCCGGCATGCCGTATCGGGCCCCTGACGTTGAGGCATGGACGTATCGGCCGGCTCCAACTTTCGGGGAGCACACGATCGAGGTGCTTACCGAGGCCGGTTTTGACCAGGGGACACTCCATGACTTGGTTCAGAGTGGCGTCCTCAGCGACAGGCCCCGAGGCGTGTAGTCGGGGGCGCGTGAATCTCGCACTGAGACTGGACGTTGCAGTCAATCAGTGACGTGGCCGTGGAGCCGGACACAACAAGTTCACGCCGATGTTGTGTGGTGCAGCCGCAGCGGCGAGTTGGTTTGTAAATCCAGCATGTCCATGCTTTGCAGAGACATGAGCCAAAAGTAGTCGTGAGGATCATTGAACTGTGATCTCCTTGACTACCGACTCGTCGAACTTGGTTGGCTGCGTGTCTAGAGTGCGCGACCGAGAGAGACAGCGATCGCTGAGGGGTCATCTCGGAGTGTGTCGATGGCGTCCTGTACATGTTCAATATCGAAATGATGAGTATGTAGAAGATCGAGTCGTTCATCTCCCGACTCGATCATTGTGAGTGCATTTCGGAATCCCGACCTAGTGACGGAACGAACACCGCGAAGGGTGATTCGCCGAAGCGCGAGGGTGTCGGTTGAGAAGAAGGGAACAGGCGCACCTTTGAGGCCGGCAATGACAATCGTCCCTCCCGGAGCAACGAGGTTCATCGCATGAGTCACTGCATCTGTCGAATGAGGGGTCGTGTCGATTACGACGTCGACCCCGCCGGGAGCAACCCTGAGAATCTCAGATTCGATATCGCTTGTCTCTGCATCGAGAACATTCTCCGCGCCGAGGGCGAGCGCAACAGCAAGTTTCTTTTGATCGCGTGATCCCAGTCCAGTCACGGCAATGACGTTTGCTCCAACGCTTGTGGCGGCAAGTACACAAGCGAGTCCTCGTTGTCCTGGTCCAAGAACAACGACGCTTTGGCTCGGCCGCAAGAGCGGAGCTTCAACAGCCCACGACCAACCAGCTCCGAGAAGATTGAATAATGATGCGCGATGGAGCGGAACCGATGTGTTCATCTGGAGCGGTCGAGTTTGGGGCGACAGCACCATTGCTTCAGCGAAACCTCCCCACAGCCCTGGAGATAGCGTTGTTGGCAGGAAACCGTGAGTACCTGGTGAAGCAAGACACGATGCATCGGCTCGACATCCGGCACATTCGCCACAATGCAATTCCGCAGGCACAACCACTCGGTCGCCGACTTTGAGTCCTGTCGTCTGGGCGTAGTTCTCGGCAATTGAGAGAATTCGCCCAACCGGTTCATGACCGGGGATAAGAGGAGTGCGAATCGGTAATGAACCACTGGCGACGTCAAGGTCGGTTCCACAGAGTCCGCAAGCCTCGACTTCGATGACTGCTCCATCGAGTGATGGAGGAACTTCAAATCGTTCGATCGAGAACGTTCTGTCAGCGTTGAGAACTGCTGCTCGAGCTAGCTGCATCTGACGGAATCCTCCGAGGAGCGCGGTCGAATCGCTCGCCAACAGTTGGTAAGAGACATAGGGTATCGGCCATCGGGTAGGGGGGTCTCTGTCGATGGATCGTTCGACATTTCGCGTCGTCGTTATCGGAGCTGGGCCAGGGGGCATCGTCGCGGCCAAGCGATTACTCGAAGAAGGTTTCACCAATCTCGAAGTGATCGAGGCAAGTGATGCAGTCGGCGGCACATGGAATCTCAATCGATACCCCGGATGCGAGTGCGACGTTCCGTCGGTTATGTACTCCTTCTCCTTCGCTTTCAAGGCAGATTGGTCAAAGCCCTATGGGCGACAGCCAGAGATTCGCGCCTACATGCAGGATGTCGCTGAAGAGTATGGAGTCACTCCCCATTGCCGTTTTGATGACGCGGTGTCCTCAATCGAGTGGAACGAGCTCGATTCGTGCTGGCACATCACGACTGAGTCGGGTCGAGAGACTTCCGCAAACGCAGTGATTTCGGCAGTTGGGATGTTGAACGAACCGGTCTTCCCTGACATCGCCGGGCTCGAATCCTTCAGTGGCCCGATGTTTCACTCGGCACGTTGGGAAGACTCGGTGTCACTTGCTGGAGCCCGCGTAGCGGTCATCGGGAGCGCAGCAAGCGCGGTCCAGTTGGTTCCTGAAATTCTTTCTGATGTCGATGACCTCTATCTGTTTCAACGAACTGCGAATTGGGTTCTGCCCAAAGGCGATGACCCGTACACCGAGGAACAATTGGCAGCCTTTCGCGCCGATCCGACGCCACTCAAGGAGATTCGTCAACTCATTGAAGACAACATGAATCGTGGAATGACGTTCGCGCTCAAAGAACTGAATGCCGAACGCGAGCAAACTGGTCTGGCTGCAATCGATGAGGTTGCTGATTTGGAGGTTCGGGAAAAACTCATTCCGGACCATCCGTTTGGTTGCAAAAGGCCCCTTCTTTCAAATGTCTTCTATTCCTGTTTCAACTCTCCAAACCTTGAGTTAGTGACGGAGGGAATTGAAGAAATTCTTCCCACGGGGATCAGAACACGTGATGGAAGAGAAATCGATGTCGATGTCATCATCCTGGCGACCGGATACGCCGCAACCAAGTTCATCACGACAATGTCGGTTCGTGGATCTGACGGTCGCTCTATTCAAGATGCGTGGAGCGAGGGCGCACAGGCGTATTTGGGAGTTACGACATCTGGATTCCCGAATCTCTTCATGCTCTATGGACCAAATATGAATAACGGGTCGATCATTCAGATGATCGAGTATCAGGTAGAGCATGTTCTTGAGGTGCTTACCGGAATGGATGAGAAGTCACTTGATTGGGTTGACGTTCACCCGGAAGCGATGGAGACATTCAACCGGAAGGTCCAAGAGGCAATCGACGGCATCGACGTATGGAACCTCAACTGCAATACCTACTACCGGGCGCCCAACGGTCGAATCGTGACGCAGTGGCCGTTCTCGATGCTTGAGTATCGAGAAATGAGTTCGCCGGTTGATTGGTCTGCTTTTCACAGTTTCTCAATCACAAAGGAGTTTGAACAGTGAGCAAATGGTCAAAATCGGAAATCGAGAGTGCATTTACGGATTACCGCAGTGCTGCTGATCACGGCGCTGAGACTGATAACTGGACGCCGTTTTCCGAAAAGTTCACCCCTGATTGTGTGTATCTCGAACACCTCATCGGAAGAATGAATGGTCGAAAAGAGGTGTTCGACTTCTACACGCGATCAATGGTGAACAACTATCCCGGCAATTGCATTGCCGAATTTCCTATCGAGTGGTGGGTCATTGATGAGGAAAAAGGCTGGGTGATCTTCCAGGCGTGGTCGGTGATGGAGGATCCGGGGGATGGTTCGATTCATCGTGAGTACAACATTTCGATTCTTCATTACGCCGGCGAGGGGCTGTTCTCTTATCAGGAAGATATCTACAACCCGATGGAATTCGGAACGATGATCGGCGGATGGGAAGCACGACGTAACGAGTTGAACGGCACCGCTAGTGAGTGAGTCGGATTCCTATGTAACGGGTGACGACGCGTACTTCTCGTTGCCCGCTATCGGGCCGCACGCTCCAGAACTTGGTGCAGCGCTCATTACTTGGGTTGAGCCAGTTCCCGAGCACGTCGTTGGCTATAACCGCTGGTACGAAGATGATCACATGATCACCGGCGCAATGGTGATGCCATGGATGTTTTCTTGCCGACGGTGGGTCGCCCCACGTTCCCATCAACACCTTCGAACTCCGGCGGTTTCGAGAATTGCAGATCCGCTATCTGCGGGGAAGTACATCGGCATCTATTGGATTAATGAAGGTCGGCTCGAAGATCACGAGCGATGGGCCCTCTCATCCAATATCCGATTGCACGCCGAGGGACGAGGCAGTTATCGGGGCCTCGGAGCAGACCCGCTCGAGGAACGCTGGCACGTGTTCACCTCATTCAATGACTATGTCGGGCCGGTCTACCGTGACGATGTGGTTCCTCGCGACAAGCACGCATTGATGACTCCCTATAAGGGAATGGTTGTTCAGGTCATCGATGCTGTGTCGGCAGATCGAGAGATCGCTGCCGATTGGCTTCGATCGGAGTACTTGCCCTCGGTTGTTCAAGGGCCGGTTGCTCTTTCCACCATCTTTGCGCCCAGGCCTCTGCCCGAAGGAAAACTTGCGCACGTTCGCGAGCCCGACGGTGTTCCGAACATGTTGACGGTGTTGTCATTCACTGACGTCGACCCGCTTGAGTGCTGGGAACAAGTGTTCGCATCGGCGGAAACCGACATCGGCGAAGGTGGTATCTGTGAATTGGCGGTTCAGGCAGCATTCATTCCCACCGTCCATGGCACAGACACCTATACCGATCAGCTTTTTGATTGAGATGGTTCTGTTGCGGGTGTTGTTCAACACAAATGGCGCCCCATGGGCACAGTGCAGAAGGACATGGTCATGATGCGGGCGTGGCAAGTTGTCGGCGCAGGCCACCCTTCTGACGTGCTTCGCCAGGTAGAGGTACCGGTTCCCGTTCCTGGTCCCGGCGAAGTGCTTTTGGAAGTCGAAGCGGCGGGAATCGGAAAGCCTGATGCATTTCTCTGTCGCGGGAACTACGCATTCGCGCCGCCACTCCCGTTCATCCCGGGTCAAGAAATTTGCGGAAAAGTCGTTGCTGTTGGTGATGGAGTGTCGGTGCGGACCGGTGAGCGGTACATGGGCGTCACCAACTTCTTTGATGGTCGTGGAGGACTCGCGGAATTCACCATCGCAACGGAATCAACGCTCTTTCGCGTGCCCGAGAGCATGCCTGCTTCTGAGGCGGCAACGTTTCGAATTGGCTACTCCACCGCCCTCATTGGTTTGCAACGACGGGGTCAATTGCGAGAGGGCGAGACCGTTGTGGTGCTAGGAGCAAGCGGGGGGTCAGGTATAACGGCAGTGCAGGTCGCCTCGGCTCTGGGAGCAAGAGTGATTGCCGTTGTATCTGGAACTGAGAAGGAGGCCCTCTGCCAATTGGCGGGTGCCGCCGAAACCATTGATCGAACGAGTTCTGATGTTGTTGCCACCATCAACGAACTGACTGGCAGTTGCGGCGCTGATCTTGTGTACGACCCCGTCGGCGGGGAACTTGCCGATTCCATAGTGGAATGCCTCGCTTTAGGAGGTCGTCATCTCGCTGTCGGATTTGCCAGTGGGTCCTGGGCGAATCCGTCGGTCGCACAGCTCGTCCGCCGAAACGCGTCGTTGGTCGGCGTGTATGCAGGAACGATTTCTCGTGCTGATAACGAAGACGATCATGAAGCACTGCTTTCGATGTACTCGTCAGAAAAGTTCACATCATTCGTTCAT
>JBILIB010000117.1:0-6540 GCA_044350215.1 Acidimicrobiales bacterium | reverse complement strand
GCGATCTCGGTGTGTCGCCGTTCGAAATCCTCGCCATCACCTTCACGAATAAGGCCGCGGGCGAGATGAAAGAGCGCGTTGCCGCCCTCGTTGGTCCGGTGGCCGAGAAGATGTGGGTCTCGACCTTTCACTCCGCCTGCGTTCGTATCCTGCGCGGCGACGGCAGCCGACTCGGCTTTCCATCGTCATTCACGATCTACGACCAATCCGATGCCGAACGCCTCACGGGCTATTGCATTCGAGACCTCGGGCTAGACCCCAAGAAGTTCCCATCGCGCTCGGTGCACGGTTCGATTTCCGCAGCCAAGAACGACGGTCTCGACCCCGCCAGTTTCGCTGCTCGGGCTGGGTCCATTTTTGATCGCAAGATCGCCGAGGTTTTCGTTGACTACCAGGCCCGCCTCCTGAAAGCCGGCGCGATGGATTTCGACGATCTGCTCACCAACACCGTGAAGTTGTTCCGCGAACACCCCGGTGTTCTCGAGACCTACCAGCGACGATTCGGTCACATCCTTGTCGACGAATATCAAGACACCAACCATGTACAGAACGAAATGGTGCTCATGCTTGGCGCGAAGCATCACAACGTTTGCGTGGTGGGCGATGGCGATCAAAGCGTCTACGGGTGGCGCGGCGCCGATATCACCAACATTCTCGACTTCGAGAACGCGTTTCCCGACACCACGGTGTTGTTGCTCGAACAGAACTATCGCTCAACACAAACGATCCTCGATGCCGCGAATGCGGTGATCGATAACAACATGTCGCGTCGCCCCAAAGAACTCTGGACCGAAGCCGGCTCGGGCGATGCGATCATTCGCTATCACGCCGACGACGAAGCCGATGAAGCGCAATGGGTCGCTAATCAACTGAACCACTTGCATGACAGCGGGCATCGTTGGGGCGATTGCGCAATTCTGTATCGCACTAACGCTCAAAGCCGACTTGTCGAGGAATACCTCATGCGCGTCGGTATTCAGTACAAAGTCATTGGCGGCACGCGCTTTTACGATCGTCGTGAAGTCAAAGATGCACTGGCATACCTGAAGGTCGCAGTGAATCCTTCCGATGAAGTCAGCGTGAAGCGCGTTCTCAACGTTCCCAAACGGGGCATTGGTGAATCATCGGTTGGTCGACTCGATGTCTACGCCCGCAGCCATGGCCTCACGTTCTTCGATGTTCTTCGTGAAGCAGCCGCTGCTGGAGTTACCGGCAAAGCGCTCAAGGGCATCGAGCAATTCCTGAAGCTCATTGACGAACTGATGTTGTTTGTCGAGAGTGGCCCTGCATCGGTGATCGAAGCAGCACTACAGCGTTCCGGCTATGTCGAAGAACTTGAAGCCGAACACACGGTCGAGTCCGAAGGGCGCATCGAAAACCTTGCCGAACTTGTTAGTGCTGCTCGCGACTTCGGTTCCGTCGATGAATTTCTTGAACAGGTAAGCCTGGTTGCCGACACCGACTCGCTTGACGACGATGATTCCGCTGTTGTTCTTATGACGCTGCACTCGGCGAAAGGCCTTGAGTTCCCATGCGTCTTCATGATTGGTCTCGAAGACGGCATCTTTCCGCATATGCGCACACTCGCCGAACCCGATCAACTTGAAGAAGAACGACGTCTTGCCTATGTCGGCATAACCCGCGCTCGTGAACGGCTCTATCTCAGTCACGCGTGGACGCGCACGATGTTCGGCAGCACGCAGTACAACCCGCCAAGTCGTTTCCTCGATGAAATCCCTGCGCAACTCGTCGAGTCAGTGCAGGGAAACCGACGTCCATCTCGCAGTTCGGGCGGCAGTAGTTCGGGTAGTTCTTGGGGAAGTAATCGCGGTTCCGGTGGTGGCGTGTGGGGTGGGGGCGGTCGCTCCCGCAGCGACGACGATGATTGGTCGGGTGCGGTCATCGGTGGGGGAGGACGCTCGCATCGCGACGAGGTCGTCGAGGCATCGCTCAAGCCCGCACCCCCCGCCCCAAGCGGGGCCGATGCCATTGGCCTCAAGGCGGGTGACGATGTTCGCCATGGCAAGTTTGGCGAGGGCGTGATCCTTGCCATCGAAGGCATTGGCGACAAAGCCGAAGCTGTGGTGCGGTTCCCCGGATTTGGCGAGAAGCGCCTGCTGCTGGCCTGGGCGCCGCTGGAGAAATGCTGAGACCACGGTTGATTCTGGGACTCCTCCGAAAATGTTTCTGACGACTTGTCAGATCCGTTAGGTATGCCTAACATGAACGGTGTAAGGCACACCTAACATCTTCTGACGTACGGAGGTCACCATGAAAATTACTGCGAAACAAGCGCCGTCCATTCGGTCTCGTCGAGGTCGACTGCTCATAGTGGCCACAGTTGCTCTTGCGCTTGGACTCATCGCTGGGGCTTGTGGGTCGTCATCAACTTCGAATGAGGCAGGACCGTTGACGGTCTATTCAGGTCGAAGCGAATCGCTGGTTGCGCCTCTCTATGAGATGTTCACCGCCGAGACCGGAATCGTGATCGAGGCCCGCTATGGCGACAGTGGCGAACTTGGAGCGCAGATCATTACCGAAGGCGGCGCATCGCCTGCCGATGTGTTTTTCTCGCAGGACGCCGGCGCACTCGGGGCAGTGTCAGCGGCTGGCCGATTCAGCAAACTGCCGTCATCAATTCTTGACCAGGTTCCTGCCAAGTTCGCAGCGACAAACGGAACCTGGGTTGGAGTCTCGGGCCGGGTTCGTGTCATTGCGTACGACAACGTCAAGGTGACGAATCCGCCGACCTCGATCGACGATCTGCTCGATCCGAAGTGGAAAGGACAGATCGGTTACGCGCCGACCAACGCTTCATGGCAATCGTTCGTGACTGGTTTGCGTGTCATCAGGGGCGAGGACGGAGCTGAACAATGGCTTCGAGCCTTTGCCGCTAATCAACCCAAGGCCTACGAAAAGAATGGTGCTGTTCTCGACGGGATCGCAAAGGGTGAAGTGCAACTTGGTCTTGTCAATCACTATTACCTGAATGAACGCATTAAGGCAAAGGGTGCTGACAACGTCAAGATTTCCAACCAGTTCCTTAGCAACGGCGATCCGGGTGGCCTTGTAAACGTTGCCGGTGTTGGAATTCTTTCGTCGTCAAAACACAAGACAAGTGCGCAGAGGTTTGTCGAGTTTCTCCTCAGCCCAACCGCTCAGCAGTACTTCGCCGATAAGACATTTGAGTTTGCGCTGGTGAGTGGCGTTACTTCTGCTGACGCATCGCAACCGACGTTGGCTTCGCTCGAAGCTCCTGTAATCGACTTGTCTGATCTGGCATCACTGGAGCAAACCCAAGAGCTACTTCAGAAGGTTGGGCTACTGACAAAGTGATAGTGATGGAGGAAGTGGTGGCCACAGGTCCGGCGGAACGATCGCGTCGTGCCTCAACATCGCTCAGGGTTTCACCTGTCGTGGCAATTGTCGCCGTCCTTGCGGCGGCAATTGCTGCGCTACCGCTTCTGTACTTAGCGATTCAGGCATCTTCGCGTGGTCTTGGAAATGTGATCGAGGAGGTATGGCAGCGACGCACGCTTGATCTCACACTGCGGTCTCTTGCGCTTGCTCTCACCGTGACGGCAATCAGCCTGTTGGTTGGAGTCTGTTCCGCCTTCTTTGTTGTTCGTACCAATCTTCCGGGGTATCGATTTTTTGCCGTTCTTCTTGTGCTTCCTTTAGCAATGCCCTCCTATGTCGCTGCGTATGCGTGGATCTCTTGGATTCCATCGCTGGCGGGCTTCTGGGGCGCGGTGCTGGTCCTTACGTCAATTTCATTTCCGTTTGTCTTCCTTCCGGTTGCTGCGTCGCTGCGTCGCATCGATGCTCGTCAAGAGGACGTTGCTCGTTCGCTCGGGCTCACATCTTCCCAAGTCACTTTTCGGCTCACCCTTCGCCAAGTCCGACCCGCAGCAACGGCCGGTGCACTCATGGTGGGGTTGTATGCGCTTTCTGATTTCGGTGCCGTCGCAACGATGCGTTTCGAGAGTTTCACGTGGGTGATTTTTGGCGCCTACCGGGCAGGTTTCAACCCCACACGAGCCGCAATTCTTTCACTCGTACTCGTGGCAGTGTCCATCGTTTTCGTTTGGTTCGAGTTCGTTGCGCGTGGCGATGGTCGAGCTGTGACGGTAGGCGGGGGAGTGTCCCAAGTGCCGAATCGACTGCGACTCGGAAAGAGCCGTGCCCCGATCGCACTGGTTCTCATCGGCGTCACCGCAATCACCTTGATCATTCCGATCGCGCTCGTTCTGCGGTGGTTCTTTGAAGCAACTGGTACCGGAATCGACGCGGGTGAACTGTTTGCGGCAGGAGGACAGACACTGTTGGTTTCAGCCCTTGCCACAATCGGCGTCATCGTTCTTGCGGTTCCCGCAGCGGTGGTTGCTGCTCGTGTCTCGGCGCGTTGGGCGCAGGCGACGGAACGCACGGTCTTTGTTGTTCACGCGTTGCCGGGAATCGTGATTGGCTTAGCAGTCGTTTATCTCGGCATTCGTTTGGTGCCGTCGATGTATCAACGTTTGCCGATGTTGATTTTTGCCTACGTCGTGCTCTTCATGTCACTTGCGGTCGGATCAGTTCGAGCTTCAGTCGAACTTTCACCAGTATCGATTGAGGATTCAGCGCGTTCACTTGGACGTTCCCGACTGGCGGTGTTTCGAAAGGTGACCCTTCCGCTTGCGCGGCCAGGGATCATGGCGGGAGCGGCGTTGGTATTTCTTACGGTCATGAAAGAACTACCCGCCACGATCTTGTTGCGCCCTACGGGTATGGACACCTTGGCCACTGAGCTATGGAATCGCACGAGTGTTGCCGATTACGCGGCAGCGTCGCCCTACGCTCTCGTATTGATTCTCGTTGCAGCGGTTCCTGCAGCGCTGCTCACGCTCACTCGAGAGACACGGTGAAGACACGGTGAAGACACGGTGAAGACACGGTGAAGACAACGCTCAAGGTGGAGTCAGTCACAAAGTCTTTTGACGGCGTCCGAGTCGCTGACTCTGTCTCTTTTTCTGTCGAATCAGGACAGATTGCTGTCATCGTTGGTCCATCGGGCAGTGGCAAGACAACTGTCTTGCGTTGCATCGCCGGATTTGAACGTCCCGACTCGGGGAAAATTTCAATTAACGAAACTGTCGTTTCTGACGCTTGCACGTTTGTCCTGCCCGAGCGCCGGCACGTCGGTTACGTTCCGCAGGAAGGCGCACTGTTTCCGCACCTTGACGTAGCAGGCAATGTCGGATTCGGGCTTGAGCGTTCCTCAGGTCGGGATGCTCGTATCGCTGAATGTCTCGAACTCGTTGGTATGAGTGGGTTTGAACGTCGACGCGTCGACGAACTGTCTGGTGGGCAACAACAACGGGTCGCACTTGCGCGAGCCCTGGCACCACAACCACAACTGATTGTTATGGATGAACCCTTCTCTGCTCTTGACGCGGCAATGCGTCCAGAGATCTGTGCCGATGTCGTTTCCGCGCTTCGTGCCGAAGGCGCAACCGCAATCATCGTCACTCACGACCGTATTGAGGCTCTTGCTGTGGCCGATCGCATTGCAGTGATGATGAACGGTTCAGTGATGCAATATGACGATCCCGTGACGCTGTATCGAACTCCAGCATCTGACCAAGTGGCTGCGTTTCTTGGCGATTTCTATGTGGAAGATGGAGTCGCTCGCGACGGTCAAGTAACGACAGCCACTGGAAGTTTTGCCACTGGCGAAACCGAACTGTCGGGTGAGGTTGAAGTAGTTCGACAAACACCACAACTTCGGGTGTTTCCCTCGAAGCAGTAACTACTTGGCTGTCGTCGTCGTGGTCGGCACGTCAGGGTCGCCTCGGAGATCGACAATAACTTTGCCCTTGTCGGTAATCGTTACCGGATAGGAGAGCAGTCCCGTTCCGTCGGCGGCGATCGTTGCGCCGTCGCATGGGTCGCGGAAGTTTGAAAGCGCCGGTTGCCATGAAAGTGTGCAATTACGGGCCTGGCCTGGTCGACGCGCATCGAACGCGTACCAGCCGGTCGTGACGTCGTCGCCAATGTGTTGAAGGTAGATGTCGCGATTGCCGCTCGACACGTCGGAGAACAACAACGGACCGCCGTCGGAAATGTTTTCTGCGCGAGCCGTTGCCGAACCGGCGTCGTAGGTGTCAGAACCGAGTTTCACTTCGACCGTGCCGGACTCGGTCAGCGATGGGATGGCCACGACGAAGAGCAGCAGCACGAGGACGATGCCAACGGCAACACCTGCCACCGCCATCACTACGGAGCGAGCGGAGCGCTTGCGAGTTTCTTGCACTGGCATACCGTCAGTATCCCCGGCCCGAGATTGGAGTGAAAGTCGGGCTGTTGCGGCGGCCGGCTGATCCGGAGAAGTGAGTTAGGTGCGGGCCCCTCTGACTGACTACCTTCTCCGCCGTGGATCTACTCGAATATCAAGGCAAACAGTTCTTCGCCCAGTTCGGCATTCCGGTGTCCGACGGGCGTCCGGTAACGACCGTCGACGAGGCCGTTGCCGCTGCCGAGGCAGTGGGCTATCCCGTC
>JBILIB010000116.1:0-6562 GCA_044350215.1 Acidimicrobiales bacterium | reverse complement strand
TCTGTGGGCTACCTGCGGGGGCGTCCGTGTGGCGAGCGCCTATGTGCCCAATGGTCGGGCCCTTGACGACCCCCACTACACCTACAAACTCGGGTGGCTTGAGCGTCTCCGACAGACGCTCCTGCGCCGTGAAGACCCCAGCAGAGAACTTGCGGTCTGTGGCGATTTCAATATCTGTCCCGACGACCGTGATGTCTGGAGCCCGGAAGCCTGGGTTGGCAACACCCATGTGAGCGAACCCGAGCGCGAGGCCCTGCGATCCCTCGAAGCCTGGGGTCTCGAGGACGTCTACCGCCGTCATCATGACGAAGGTGGTCTCTATTCCTTCTGGGACTATCGCGGTGGCGATTTCCACCAGGGCCGTGGTCTTCGAATCGACCTTGTCATGGCCACAGCGTCACTGGCCGCTCGGTCGGTCGATGCCCGAGTCGATCGCGACGCCCGTAAGGGCGAAAAGCCGAGCGATCATGCTCCGGTGATCGTGCAGTTCGACTGATGGGTGAGGAACCCATCATCGATGTCGCACATGTTTTCGGCGTCGGACAGATCGGTCGAACCGTTGGCCTCGAGGATGCAATCTTGCTTGAGCCTCGGCTACGTGAAGTCACGCCAGCCCAACACGCTGCGCGCGAAACCGCGGAATCGGTGCGGCGACTTGTCCGGGAACTCGAGACGACCTCGGCGTCGATCGAGGATTTGGGTTCGGTCGCCCGTCAACTTGATGAACTTTCAGACTCTCTCGCTCGCGGAAACCATATTTCCGCGACCGCTGGTGATAGTTCGAACGCGGCCTACCAGGCTCACCGCCTGCGGGAGCGAAGTCCGTTTATCGGACGAGCCAATCCCGTCGCGCTGCCCCTCATCATTGAATTTGTCGACGGTGGTGTTGATGCGGTGGCGAATTTCGGGACGCTGTATGAAGGCCCACCTGGTTGCTTGCACGGTGGCTACATCGCAGGAATTTTTGATGAAGTGTTGGGTGCGGCACAGACCTTTTCTGGCCACGCGGGGATGACGGGACGACTCACGATTCATTACCGCAGTCCAACGCCGCTTAACACCGACCTGCATTTGAAGGCTCGCCTCGAGTCGGTGAGCGGTCGCAAAATTCTCTGTAAGGGAACCCTGCACGCCGGCGATCGTCTTTGTGCCGAGGCTGAAGGTCTGTTCATCGCTGTTGATCCCAAGAAACTAATGGGGCTCGCTGACTCCTGAACGACTTGAAGTTAGGAGTCGGTGGTTTCGGAAATGACGGCGAGGATTTGGTCGCCAAACTTGGAGACTTTGATTTCGCCCATACCGTTGACGCGCAAGAGTTCGACGGGCGTTGTTGGTTTCTGTCGTGTGATTTCGGCCAGCGTATGGTCGTTGCAGACGACGAAAGCGGGAACGTCGGCGGATTTTGAACGCTCAGACCGCCAGGCGCGAAGTGCATCAAACAGCCGATGATCGGAAGCGTCGAGTGAATCGGGATAGTTGCCGGAGCGCTGGCGGGGGCCCTTCGAACTGCTTGATTTCGCCTTGGGCTTCGACGAACGAGTGGTGGTGCTCGATGGCTGACTCGGCACGGTTGTGCCGTTGCCGACAGCAATAGGGTCGAGCCCGGCTTCGAGTGCTTCGCAGGCCGCTGCGTAGGTGTCGAGAAATTCCGATCGGTCGCGAGGGATGGAGCGCTCACCAAAGGTGCGTGACTTCGCCCAGGTACAAAGGAGCTCTCGTTCCGCCCGGGTTGCAGCGACATAGAAGAGGCGACGTTCTTCGGCCCAAGCGCCGGGAGTCTTGGCGTGACCGATGGGGACATAGCCCTGTTCGATACCGGCCAAATGAACGATGGGCCACTCCAGACCCTTGGCGGCGTGGAACGTGAGAAGTTCGATGGCCTCGCCGTTGGGATCGGGTTGATCGGCGCGAGTGGTGGCGGTGAGCCACAAGAAAAATCCGTTGGCAGTTGGTGGCGATTCGATGGCCATGTAGTCACGAGCCATCTGCACGAGTGCATCGAGATTGGCGCGGCGTTCGGCCGCGCGATCGCTTTCGGATTCGTCGTCGACGACAACCGAAAGTGCGAGGTCGTGGATGGCATCTGTGAACGGACGAGGCGTGCGGCGAAGATCGCCAAGTGCTGCTTTGATCTCGGGTTGGTCGAGCAATGGCCTGGCGCCGCGCACGCGGAACGGAATGCCCGCTGATTTCATTGCTTCTTCGATGATGGGCAGCTGCGCGTTGGTGCGCACGAGAACTGCTTGATTGGACCAACGAGCGCCAGGGCCATGGCGGTCGCGTGCGGCGCGCGCGATTGCGGCCGCTTCAGCGCGTTCGTCGGGCAACTCGCGAACCGACGGAACTCCGCCATCGGGCCGTGTGGCCGACTGGGTGCCGTCGTGATCGACGCCGCGGCCGCCAACAAGTAACGCATTTGCCGCGGCAAGGATCTGAGGGCTTGATCGGTAGTTATCGAGAAGACGAATGGTTTCGCCGGCGGGGAAACGTTGCGGGAAGGTGCGGAGAAGGTCGGGGTCGGCGCCGTTCCATGAATAGATGGCCTGATTAGGGTCGCCAACGATGCAGAGGTCGCTGCGATCGCCCCGCCATGCTTCGAGCAGCGCGTGTTGCAGTGGGTTGACGTCCTGGAACTCATCGACAAAGAGATGGGCGAATCGCCAACGCTGTGATGCAGCAAACCCGTCGTCGGAAACCAGGTCGCGCTGGCAGACCCGCAACATGTCGTCGAAATCGATGAGACGCTTCTGGCGACGCTGATCTTCGTAGCGGGCATAGACCGCGGCGGTGGCCTCGTAGGAGATTGGCGGTTTGCGCCCAGCGTTCTTTGCCGCTTCGGGGTAGGCCTCTGGCTCGACCATGCGGGCTTTGGCCCATTCGATCTCGGCGACGAAGTCGATTCCGGGTGTGGACTTTTCAGCACCGGTGAGCAAGCCGATGACAAATCCCGCCTTGCGAGTCATGAGTTGTGGGGGAGTGATGTTGCGCTCAGCCCAGCGAGTGCGCAACTGCGCATAGGCAACGGAGTGGAAGGTGCCGGCCGCTACCTGTTCGCGAAGACCAAGTGAACGGAGGCGCGCGGTGAGTTCGCCAGCAGCTTTGCGGGTGAATGTGAGGGCAAGAACATGACGTGGATCGAGATCCCCAGTGGCGGCGCGATAGGCGATACGGCGAGTGAGGACGCGGGTCTTTCCCGACCCAGCGCCAGCCAAGATGCACAGCGGTGAGGTCGGCGACGTGACCGCAAGGCGTTGCTCGTTATTCAGTCCGTCGAGAAGGGCGTCGGGATCCACCCGGGAGACCGTACTCACCGCCAGCGACAGTGCCGGGGGTACGGTTTGGAATGCCATATCCCGAAGACGAACTGCACGGAACCGAAGACCTCATTCTCGACCTTCACCCGCATTGGTGGTTCTTTGCCAAGTCGGCGGCGATGCTGGCGCTGGCCGTCATCTTGGCCATTGTCACGCTCAGTGTCTCATGGCTTTCCTGGGCAACGGTCCCAGTCGCCCTCTTCGTCTTCGCCACGCTGGTGTGGTTCGTGCAGCGCTATATCCGCTGGGTGAGCACCCATTTTGTCCTCACCTCTGATCGTGTGATTTTCCGCACCGGGATCATCGCCAAGCACGGCATCGAAATCCCTCTCGAACGAATCAACACGATCTTCTTCCACCAGCGAATTTTCGAGCGCATGCTCGGCTTGGGAAATCTTGAGATCGAATCAGCATCGAAAGATGGTGCGCAGCGATTCGAAGACATTCGCAATCCCAGCGCGGTGCAGAACGAGATCTACAAACAGATGGAAGCGAATGAGATCAAGGCGGCCGATCGAATTTCAGGTGGCATCAATCGTGCTCAGGGAGCGGCTGGGTCCGAATCCATCCCCGATCAGATCGCGAAACTCAGTGCGTTGCGCGACCAGGGCGTGTTGACTGAAGACGAGTTCCAAATGAAGAAGCAGGAACTCCTCGGCCGGATGTAGGTCGTCGGCGCCTAGTCCGTTGTTTGGCGGGCGCCGTCGGAGGGATGCACGATCCAACCCCGACCGCTGATCGCGTTCGGATCGCTGATTGCTCCGCGTTCGCACAGTGCCACAACACATCCGCCGAATCCGGCACCGGTGAGTCGTGACCCATAGACACCGGTCGTGGCGTTGAGACGGTCAACAAGTTCGTCAAGAACTGGTGTGGAGACGTCGAAGTCATCGCGTAGCGACGCGTGGCTCTCGATCATTAATTGGCCAACGTGAATCGGATCGTTCGACTGAAGGGCGATCGCCGCCTGTCGCACGCGTTCGCATTCAGTCGATACATGACGAGCTCGTCGAAGTAACTCGCCATCGAGCATTGCAATATCGCGAGCGGACGCAGTAGCCAGTGGACCAATTTGTTCTGCCGCCAGTTCGCACGATGCCCGCCGTTCTGCATAGTCGGAGCCGGCGAGTTGACGTTCCTGTCCCGAATGGACGATCCAGATGTCGAGGTCTTCGGGGAATACGATGTGTTCGATTGCATTGTCAGCGAAGTCGATGACCATCGCGTGGCCAGCGCGGCCGAACACGATGCTCAGTTGATCAAGAAGGCCGCATGGCACCCCGACGGCACGCAGTTCAGCGCGCTGACCGAGCAGAGCGAGGTCCATCGGCGATCCTGAAAATCCCAACGCCAGCGCGAGGGCGATCTCGAAGGCGGCGCTCGAGGACAGCCCGGCTCCAGCGGGGAGAGTGGAACTGATGTCACCGATGAATCCGGTCGTCCAACCACTTTCCTCAACGACCGCTGCAACGTAACGGCCCCAGAAGGGCTCGAGCGATCTGATGTCGATCACTGTCCCGAGATCAAAGGACGTGAGTCCATCCATGGATACCGATCGAAGTTCGATGAGTTCATGGTTTTGCTGGCCGCGAATCGTGATGCCGAGGTCGATAGCGCAAGGCAACGCAAGACCGCCGGCGTAGTCGGTGTGATCGCCGATGAGGTTGACCCGCCCGGGAGCGAACACCGTGGTTTCGGTCATTGTCATTTCGCGGTGCGTAGTTGGGTTGCCGCTGTCACCGGTTCGATCGGGTTGAACCAGACGCCGCTGCCAAGTTCGCCGGCGGCTACGAATCGTTGCGTGCCGGGGGAGCGAAGCAACGGTGCGATGTGAGCATGCACGCGAAGTGGTGCTCGCACAACGTCGTCGAATGGTCGCTGGTGGAACCACATCATGAACGGCATCGGCGTATCGAACAACGCGTCGAGACGTCCGATGCAATCAATGAGTAGTAACGCGAGATCGTTGCGCTCGTTGTTGTTCAACGATGGGAGGTCGGGGACATCGGTCGAAGGCGCAAGTAAAAGCTCGTAGGGCCACGACGCAGCAAGTGGTACCCACGCTGACCACTCGCCATGGGTAGCGACCATGACTTCGTGTGATGGGGCATCGAATGTTGTTGCTGACGCGTTGGCGTATTCGGTGGCAACGACTGGCGGAACGATGTCGAACGCATAGATCTGTCCGTGAGGGTGAGCAATCGTTGCGCCCACTTCTGGTCCGCAATTTTCAAACACCAACACATACGAAACGTCGTCGCGCGCGCCAAGCGTTGCAGAACGTTCGGCCCACAGGTCGACAACGCGGCGAGCGTGATGGGCAGTGAGATCAGCGAATGATGCGTTGTGGTCAGCGGTGTAGAGAACGATTTCCGCTCGATCATTTTCAAACGGGGGCCATCGATTCGGGAAGGCAAGCACGTCATAGGGCTCGGGGGCTTCAACGCCACCGACGCAGAACGGACAGGCTTCAGATGGAAGGTTGGGTCGACCCTGGCGGGCTGGAACCATCCATGCGGGCGCGCCACTGAGCGGGTCGATTCGATAGCCAGCCGTGGCGGCCAGCTCACTTTCGAAGGGCTCAGTTCCACTCACGGATCGAACGGTAGTCGTGGTCGCTTGACCGCATCCCGGGTGGGGGCGAGGATTCTCCGATGCGCGCACAAGCCAATGGCATCGAAATCGAATACGAAACCCTCGGCGATCCGGCAGATCCGCCGCTCTTGGTCGTTGCGGGACTGGGTTGCCAACTCAAATGGTGGAGTCCGGATTTCTTGCAGGGTTTCGTCGACCGTGGCTTCTTTGTCGTCACCTTCGATAACCGTGACGTTGGCCTGTCGACGAAGATTGATACCCACATCGATCTCATGGAAGCTATTGCTGGGTATCTCCAAGGCATGCCGATTGAGGCTCCGTATCAACTTTCTGACATGGCTGCAGATGCGTGGGGACTCTGCGATGCGCTTGGTCTCGACCGGGTCAATCTCATTGGTGCCTCGATGGGCGGCATGATCGTTCAGCAAATGGCCATTGATAACCCAGAGCGTGTTGTCTCACTCACCTCAATCATGTCGACCACGGGTGAACCCGATGTCGGCCAACCCACAGCGGAGGCCGTCAACGTATTGCTCGAGCCGGCGCCGACTGAGCGTGAAGCAAACTTGGCAAAGTCTCTTGAAACAGGCCGCTTGCTCGCCGGCCCGGTCTATTGCGACGAAGACTGGATTCTTGAACGCAATGCACTGCAG
>JBILIB010000115.1:0-6655 GCA_044350215.1 Acidimicrobiales bacterium | reverse complement strand
CTCGGTGGCTTCACAGATCTGCTTCGCAGTCGTGTTACCGATTCCGTAGATGTAGGTAAGGCTGATTTCCAGGCGCTTTTCACGCGGGATATCAACACCGGCGATACGTGCCATGGATCAGCCCTGCCTTTGCTTGTGGCGAGGGTTCTCACAAATGACCTGCACGCGACCATGGCGGCGGATCACTTTGCACTTCTCACAGATCTTCTTGACGCTTGGGCGTACTTTCACTGCGTTTGTTCCTTTCGCCCGGACTTTGCCGGGAACATCGGAGCGAAGTTGTCGGCCGAAGCCAAACCCCTCCGATGGGCCTGATCCTTCTGATCAGACACTCACTTGTGTTCAGTTTTTGTTACTGCTGTTGGTGTTGCTTTTGTTACTGGTGTTCGTGTTGCTGTTGTTACTTGTACCGATAAGTAATCCGACCACGGGTCAGGTCGTATGGAGTCAGCTCAACTTGGACGCGATCACCGGGGAGAATGCGGATGTAATGCATCCGCATCTTTCCGGAGATGTGGGCCAACACTTTGTGGCCGTTTTCGAGTTCGACGCGGAACATGGCGTTCGGCAGCGGCTCGGTGACCGTTCCTTCCAGAACGATCGCGTCTTCTTTGGGCTTAGCCAGGACACTGACTCCTGTGTGATGGATCTGAAAACCCCTGCTCAGGACCGCGCAAAGGCGGGTTCCCGGACGAGGGCGGACTGAAGACCCTACCGGCCGAGCCCGCTGGCTCCAAATGCGCCCAATCCTGCGTTAGGGGGGTGGTCAAGGGCGGGTCAAAATTTCCGGCCCATTCGGGCCAATGGCGATGGTGTGTTCGGCATGGGCGGCCCAGGACCCGTCGGCGGAAAGAACCGTCCAGCCGTCCTCGGTCAGGAAGGTTTCGCAGTCCCCGATGGTCACCATGGGCTCAACCGCCAAGGTCATGCCCGTCTTGAGCTTTCCGCCCTTGCCCGCAACTCCGTAATTGGGAACTTCGGGCGATTCGTGCATCGCCCGGCCGATGCCATGGCCCACATAGTCCCGAACCACCGAGAATCCGGCGGCCTCGACCACTGCCTGCACCGCAGCGCCAATATCGCCGAGAGTGTTGCCCTCCACCATGGCGGCGATGCCGGCGGCCAGCGAGGCCTCGGTTACTGAAATGAGTTTGGCCGCTTCGGCGGAGATCTCCCCCACCCCGATGGTGAACGCTGCGTCGCCGTGCCACCCCTCGACCACGGCCCCGCAGTCGACCGAAATAATGTCGCCTTCGTCGAGTACAACAGCACCCGGAATTCCGTGAACGATCACATCGTTCGGCGATGCGCAAATTACCGCTGGGAAGCCGTGGTAACCGAGAAAGTTCGAGGTCGCTCCCCTGGTGTCGATGACCTTGCGACCGATTGAATCAAGATCAGCGGTCGTAACGCCGGGACGAATCGCGGCACGAATCTTTTCATGCATCTCTGCGACAACGCGGCCAGCCGCGCGCATATGACGAAGTTCTTCTTTCGAACGAGCTTTCATGATCGTTCGGCCTCGCGATTTCTACTTCTGCAGTTGCGTGTCGATTGCACCCAGAAGACGGGCAAAGACCTCGTCGGGCGATCCGATTCCGTCGACCGTCACCAACAGACCTGATGTTTCATAAAAGTCAATGGTTGGTTGGGTTTCCGTGTTGTAAGCAGCAAGACGCTTTGCGATTGATTCAGGCGTGTCATCAGCGCGCTGTTCGACATCGCCGCCGCACTTGTCGCATACCCACTGTACGGAGGGCGGCGCAGCCACAGAATAAATAGCTCCGCATTTCGAACACACTCGACGCGAGGAAATGCGCTCGAGCACAACTTCTTCGGCAACAACAAGATCGATTGCAACATCAATGGTTGCAAACTTCGACATGCCTTCTGCTTGCACAACAGTGCGCGGAAAACCGTCGAGAAGAAAACCATTCGCCTGCACATCACTTTCGGCAAGTCGTTCTTCAACGACACCGAGAATGATCTCGTCAGATACGAGACCGCCGGCATCCATCACTGCTTTGGCTTCGACACCAAGCGGAGTGCCGGCAGCAACAGCAGCACGGAGCATGTCTCCGGTGGAGATATGTGGAGTGTTGTAGTGCGCCGAAAGCCGCTCGGACTGTGTGCCCTTGCCCGCTCCCTGCCGTCCGAAGATAAGCAGACGAGCAGTCATTACTTCAGGAATCCTTCATAGTTGCGCATCATCAACTGGCTGTCGATCTGCTTCATCGTCTCGAGGGCAACACCCACGGCGATGAGGATCGAGATACCTGTGAACGACACCTGAGTGCCGGGAAGATACGCAGTCAAGATGAAGGAAGGAACTAGAGCAACAGCGGCAATGAACAATGCACCCGGAAGGGTGATGCGGGAGAGCACCTTGGCCAGGTAGCGCTCGGTCTGGGGGCCAGGACGAATACCGGGAATGAAGCCACCCTGCTTACGAAGCTGATCGGCCTGCTTTACAGGATCGAAGGTGATCGCTGTGTAGAAGTAGGCGAAACCGATGATCAGAAGACCGAAGACGATGAGGTGGATCGGAGCACTCGGATTCACGAGGTTTGAGTTAACCCAGTCCTGCACGGTCCTTCCCCAACCATCGGTCGGGAGTACAAAGCTGAGCAGCTGCGGGAGGTAAAGAACCGAACTGGCAAAGATGATCGGGATAACGCCCGACTGGTTCACCTTGAGCGGAATGTAGGTGCTCTGTCCCCCGTATTGGCGGCGTCCTACAACTCGTTTTGCAAACTGAACAGGAATGCGACGCTGCCCTTGCTCGACGTACACAATCGCAACGGTGATGAGTGCATAACCAGCAAGCACCATGGCGACTGCAACCCAACCACCGTTGGCTTTAATCGTTGCCATCTGGCTCGGCAACAATGAAACAACGGAAGCGAAAATCAGCAAGGACATGCCGTTGCCGATACCTCGTTGCGTAACGAGTTCACCCATCCACATAAGCAATGCCGTACCCGTTGTCAGGGTAAGGACAATGAGCATCACGCGTGAAACGGTGAAATCAGGGATGAGATCGATATCGCCTGTACTGCCGGTGATCCCACCGCCGCCGTTGTGGAAGAGATAGGCCAAACCTGTCGATTGCAAGATCGCAATGCCGATGGTGACATAACGGGTCCACTGCGTGATCTTGCGTTGGCCGACCGCTCCCATGTTCTGCCATTCCTCGAGTTTCGGAATGACCACACCCAGAATCTGCATGATGATCGAAGCAGTGATGTACGGCATGATGCCGAGCGCAAAGATTGCGAAGTTGGTGAGTCCGCCGCCTGAGAAGAGTGTCAAAAACGCCAGCACACCGCCCTCTTCGGCCTGGGACTTCAACTGCGTCAGCGCAGAAGTGTCGATTCCGGGAACGGGAAGATGAGCGCCCAGTCGATACAGGGCGATAATCATGAACGAGAACAGCACCTTGTTGCGAAGGTCCTGGACCTTGAAGATGTTCTTCAGGTTTGCGAGCACCGAGGTCACTCCTACCGCTGGCTACGACGCCAGCAATGCGTCAGCGGTTTGTGAACTGGTTGCCCTTGGCAGGAGGACGACGCTCGCCCCACGGCAAAGGGATGATTTCGACAGTGCCACCTGCAGCGGTGATTGCCGCTTCAGCTGACTTCGAGAATGCATGGGCACGGACGGTGACGGGGCGAGAGATTTCTCCACGACCAAGCACCTTCACGAGTGCACCCTTACCTACGAGGCTCTTGCCCAACAGTGAAACGGGATCGACGATGTCGAGACCTGATTCATTGATGGAGTCAAGGTTGATGGCCTGATATTCCACGCGGAAAGGGTTGTTAAAGCCACGAAGCTTCGGCACACGCATGTGCAGAGGCATCTGACCGCCCTCGAAACGAGCGGGGATGGTCGTGCGTGCGCCTTGGCCCTTGGTGCCGCGGCCTGCGGTCTTGCCGCCCTTGCCACCAATACCGCGGCCGACGCGTTTGCGGCGACGGTTTGAGCCCTCAGCGGGCTTGAGATCATGAATTTTCACGATGTCCTCACTTGCCGGTCGAGCCGAGCTCGACCTCTTCAACCGAAATGAGATGCGGGACACGAGCGATCATGCCGCGAATTTCAGGACGGTCGGGAAGGGTGTTGGTCTTGCCGATGCCACGGAGACCAAGCGCACGGAGTGTTCCGCGGTGCTTGGGCTTGGTGCCGATCGACGACTTGATCTGGGTGACCTTAAGTTCTGCCATCACGCGACCTCATTTGGAACATGCGGTCCACGCTCGGAAAGCTTGAACGCTTCGAGCATGCCCTTGGGAACGAACTCTTCAGGTGCAAGTCCACGAAGTCGAGCGACCTCGTTGGGATCCTTGAGACCCTGCAAGCCAGCGATGGTCGCACGAGCCACGTTGATGTGGTTCGAGGAGCCAAGCGACTTACAAAGAACGTCGTGAATGCCGGCCTCTTCGAGAATGGCGCGAGCAGCACCACCCGCGATCACACCGGTACCAGGAGCAGCGGGCTGAATCAGCACGCGTCCGGCGCCCATGCGTCCGACGATTGGGTGGGTGACAGTTGATCCGGCCAACGGCACCTTGAACAGATTCTTACGAGCCTCTTCGGTGCCCTTCTGGATGGCCAGCGGAACTTCCTTGGCCTTGCCATAACCGAGACCGACGTGACCAGCACCGTCGCCGATCACCACGAGAGCGGTGAACGAGAAACGACGACCGCCCTTGACGACCTTGGCAACTCGGTTGATGTTGATCACTCGTGACTCGCGAAGTGCGAGAGCGTCAGCATTGAGGGCCATCAGAACTCCAGTCCAGATTCTCGGGCGGCATCGGCAACAGCAGCGACCCGACCGTGGTAGAGAAATCCACCGCGATCGAACACGACCTTGTCGATACCCGCAGCCTTCGCACGCTCAGCAAGAAGTTTGCCGACCGCAGTTGCTGCAGCGATGTTGCTGGTGCCACCAGAGGCGACACCGGTTTCCACCGATGATGCAGCGGCAATGGTGCGACCGCTGATGTCGTCGATGATCTGTGCGTTGATGTGGCGATTGGATCGGTAGACCGCCATACGAGGACGCGCTGCGGTGCCACGAACCTGCTTGCGTACTCGACGGTGACGACGGATTCGCGCGTCGCGCTTTTGCTGTGCTTTGTCGCTCATATCTACTTACCTGCCTTGCCGGCCTTGCGGGCAACGTATTCGCCCTTGTACCGGACACCCTTGCCCTTATAAGGCTCGGGCTTGCGGATTGCACGTATGTCAGCGGCGACCTGACCAACAGTTTCCTTGTCGGTGCCCTTGACCAGAATTTGGGTCGGTGCGGGAACCTCGAAGGTTATGCCGGCCGGAGCAACAACGCTTACCGGGTGACTGAAACCAAGTGCGAGGTCGAGCGCAGTGTCGCCCTTCGCCGTGGCGCGGTAACCGACGCCGATGATTTCAAGTTCCTTGGTGAAGCCCGTGCTTACGCCAATGACCATGTTGTTAACGAGCGAGCGAACCAGGCCATGCAACGCACGGTTCTGGCGTTCGTCGTTGGGACGTTCAACGATGAGTTCAGTACCTTCCTGACGGATGGTGATCTCACCGGGAATGTCGCGTTCAAGTGTTCCCTTGGAACCCTTCACGGAGATGTACTGACCAGCAATCGAAACCTCGACGCCAGCCGGAACCGCGATAGGAGCGCGTCCTACTCGTGACATGTCAGCCCCTTACCAAACGAAGCACAGGATCTCGCCGCCCATGCGACGCTTACGCGCCTCACGGTCGGTCATCAGACCCTGACTGGTGGACAGGACAGCGACACCCAATCCGCCAAGAACCCGAGGGATCTTGTCGGCCTTGATGTACACACGGAGGCCCGGCTTCGACACGCGCTTGACACCAGAGATGACGCGCTTGCGTTCGGGCGAGTACTTCATGGTCACGGTGAGGACAGAACCAGGACGGTTCGGGTCGTCAGCAATGGTGAAGCTCTCGATGTAACCCTCGGCAAGGAGGAGTTGTGCAAGTGCTTCTTTCACCTTGGAAGAGGGCATGCGTACCTCATCGTGCATCGCGGTGTTCGCGTTGCGGATGCGGGTGAGCATGTCGGCGATGGGATCTGTCATTGTCATGTCGTCGCCTCCCCTACCAGCTGGCCTTTTTGAGACCAGGAATTTCGCCAGCGTGTCCGAGTTCGCGCAAGCAAATACGGCACAACTGGAACTTGCGGTACACAGCACGAGGCCGTCCGCACTTCTGGCAACGGGTGTAGCCACGGACCTTGAACTTCGGGGTCTCACGTTGCTTATTAACGAGCGCCTTTTTAGCCATTACTGCTGCCCCTCACGCTTGAACGGGAAGCCGAAAGCATCGAGCAGGGCTTTGCCCTCGGCATTGGTCTTGGCAGTGGTCACGATGGTGATGTCGAAGCCGCGAGGGCCGTCGACCTTGTCGTAATCGATCTCCGGAAACATGAGCTGTTCAGGAAGACCAAAGGTGTAGTTGCCGTGTCCATCGAAGGACTTCGGTGACAATCCACGGAAATCGCGGATACGGGGAATCGCCAGGCTGATGAGCCGATCAAAGAATTCCCACATGCGATCGCCGCGAAGTGTGACCTTCACACCAATGGCATTGCCCTCACGCAGTTTGAAACCGGCGATGGACTTCTTGGCCT
>JBILIB010000025.1:0-22143 GCA_044350215.1 Acidimicrobiales bacterium | reverse complement strand
ATGGTTCCCTGCATGGGAACGGCAACCGCGCCCGAGCCACCACCGGCGCCAGCACCACCAGAGCCGCCTGAGCGACGCGGACGGCTTGCGCCACCAGCGGCACCGCCGGCAACAACTGCGCCGGCCTGTGATTCGGGAACGAAGACCTTGACCGAGAAGCGCTTACCGTTGACCTCGACGTCGACGTCGCGTTGGACCTTCGCTTCGGACTCGCCGTCGGTAACAGTTGCAGCGCTTCCAACGTTGCTGAGGTCGAGTGTGTCTTCCACCCACTTGGTGGAGTGAATGCCGTCGACGAAGTCCTGATGTTCAAGGATGGCGAGGTCGGCGGGAATCGTGGTGGAGATTCCTTCAATGCGGAATTCACGCAGCGCGCGAAGCGTGCGACGAATCGCAGTCTCGCGATCAGAACCCCAGCAGATGAGCTTACCAACGAGGTTGTCGTAGTACTGGCTGACGGTGTCGCCCGACTCGTAGCCGCCATCCCAGCGGGTTCCGAAACCAGCCGGCGGAACCAACGTGGTGATGTGACCGGGGGAGGGGAGGAACTTGCCCTGCGCTGGGTCTTCGGCGTTGATGCGAATCTCGATTGCGTGGCCTCGAAGTTCGATCGATTCCTGCGTGAACGAAAGTGGAAGACCTGAGGCAACACGAATCTGTTCGGCAACAAGGTCGATGCCCGAGACCATTTCGGTGACGGGATGTTCGACCTGAAGACGAGTGTTCATTTCGAGGAAATAGAACTCGCCATCTTGGAAAAGGAACTCGACGGTTCCAGCGTTGAAGTAACCGCATGCCTTTGCAACGGTGACTGCGGCTTCACCCATCGCTTGGCGAATCTCAGGCGGAAAGTTCGGTGCCGGGCTTTCTTCGACAAGTTTTTGGTGTCGGCGCTGTGCAGAACAATCGCGCTCGGCAATCCAGACGCAATTTCCGTGTGTGTCGCCAATGATTTGCATTTCGATGTGGCGGGGCCACGTGAGGTAGCGCTCGACGTAGCACTCGTCGCGGCCGAAGCCCTTAAGCGCTTCGCTTCGTGCGGAATCGAATGCTTCAGCAGCCTCGTCTTCGCTGCGAACAACGCGCATGCCGCGTCCGCCACCGCCGTAGGCGGCCTTGATTGCGACAGGCCAACCGTGTGCCTTGCCGAACGCAATGACCTCGGATGCATCGTTAAGGAATTCGGTGGTTCCCGGAACGCCTTGCACTCCGGCGGCTTGTGCAGCAATTCGACTGGAGACTTTGTCTCCCATGATTTCGATCGCACCGGGAGGTGGGCCGATGAATGTGACGCCGCGCTCAGTGATGGCGCGTGCGAAGTCGGTGTTCTCGGAGAAGAAGCCATAACCAGGATGCACACCGTCGGCGCCACTGCGCTCGATGACATCGAGAATGAGCTCGGTGTTCAGGTAACTCTCGGCTGCCGTTGTGCCTCCGAGTGCATAGGCCTCATCGGCGAGGCGCACATGGAGGGCGTCACGGTCGAGATCGGAGTACACCGCCACAGTGGCAATGCCCATTTCCTGACAGGCGCGGATGACACGGACTGCAATTTCGCCGCGGTTGGCGATGAGGATCTTTTTAAGCACGCCCTATCGTGGCACGCGTGAACAGGTCCTTCGCCACATCTGAGGTCCCGGGCACCCGATTCGCCGATGTGCGTTGGGTGGCCGAGACCGGTTCGACCAATCGAGACCTCCTTGCGGCTGCCGCCGAAGGGGTGCCCGAGGGCCTCGTCCTCGTGGCCGACCACCAAACGGCGGGCCGGGGAAGGCTGGACCGGGCATGGATAGCCCCTACTGGGGCGTCATTGCTTGTCTCAGCACTTCTGCGGCCGGTTGCGGGCCCAGAGGACCTGTTCCTCCTGACGCTGGCCTGTGGTCTCGCCGCCGTCGATGCGGTGGACGAGGTTGCCGGGGTTCGGCCGGGACTGAAATGGCCCAACGATCTCGTTGTGGCCGACGGGCCTTTGGCCGACAGAAAGCTCGCTGGCATCTTGGCTGAGTCGCACGTCGTCAATGGGCGCGTCGATGCGGTGGTGGTGGGAATGGGACTCAACCTTGACTGGCCCGCCGAACTTCCCGAGGAACTGGCGGCAACTGCGGCGTCGGTGAATCACCTCACCGGAGGGTCCGTTGACCGTGAGGACGTTCTTGTCTCGTGGCTGCGCCATTACGACCGTCATCTCAACGCAATCACCACCGAGCGCGAGCGGGCCGAATTCCTTGACGAGGTTCGAGCTGCATCAGCAACCCTTGGGCGCAACGTGCGAGTCGAACGTTCCAACGGATTCTTCGAAGGTCAAGCAATTGCCATTGCTGACGACGGACAGTTGCTTGTTGACTGCGGCGGAGACGGCGGGGTCGTTGCGATAACGGTTGGTGACATCGTCCACGCTCGGCTCTTGGGCTGAGCCTCTTCTAGAGGTTGGACAGCCGCGCAATCGTTTCCTTTGCATTGGCGGTTCGATGTCCAGGAGTTGCGTAGGTGTACTCGTCAACACAATGCACGGGCATGATGCCGGTTGTTGACGAGGTGATGAAAACCTCAGTTGCGAGTTCAAGGTCCGACGGAACGAGATCTCGTTCGCTCACGAGTTGCTCGTCGATGAGAACCTCTCGGATGATGCCGGGAAGGCACCCGCTCTCGATTGATGGCGTCACGATGTGGTCGTTGATCACCAAATACAAGTTTGAGGTTGTGCATTCGCTTAGGCGACCGGTGCTGTCACAAAGAATTGCGTTGTCAAAACCGTTTGTTGCGGCGAATCGAAGGATGGAAGCGTTTTCGCCCCAACTGGTTGATTTAATACCGGCAAGCGGAGAGCGCTCGTTGCGGGTCCATGGAACGGTGCACAACGAAACCGACGAAGGCATTTGCTGGAGTGGCGATGTAGAGATGACCGTAAGTGGCTGTGCACCGCGGTCGCGCGGAGATGATCCTGGACCTGGCGTAATTGTGATCCGCGCTCGTGCGGTATCGATGCTGTTCGATTCGATGAGCTGAAAAAGTGCCGCACTGAGCTCTTCATCGGTTGGTGTGTTTGCAATCAGAAGACGGCCGATGCCTTTGCGAAGCCGGCGGAGATGTCGACCAAGAAAAACTGGTGCACCGTCACGTATGGTCATCGTCTCAAAGACTCCGTCGCCGAGCAGGAACCCGTGATCGTTTGCGGAGAGCGCTGGTGTTGCATCATCGACAAGTTGGCCATTGAGCCACATTGAGTGAGTGGTCATGTCGACGCATCGGAGGCAAGCGCAATCAGTCGCTCAGCCTTGAGTTCAGTTTCGGCCCATTCGTCGTCAGCAGTTGAGTCCCACGTGACTGCGCCGCCTGTTCCGAAACACAGTTGATTCTGCTCAACCCAAAAGGTTCGGATCGCAACGTTGAGTTCACCGATGGAGCGGTCTGCGTCGACCCAACCGATAGCGCCGCAGTAAATACCGCGGTCCACGGGTTCAAGATCGTGAATGTGTTTCATCGCAGCGATCTTGGGTGCACCTGTGACTGAACCCGGAGCAAACGTTGCGTCGATGAGATCAGACCAAGTGACGCCGGGGCGTAATTCGCCCTCGACTGTGCTGACGAGATGATCGAGTCCTGGGTGATGTTGTCGTTCAAGAAGGTTTGGTACGACAACAGTTCCTGGTTTACAGACCCGACCAAGGTCGTTGCGAACTAAGTCAACGATCATGATGTTCTCGGCGCAGTCTTTTTCGCTGAAATCGCCGCCGGTTGACGTTGTCCCTTTGATCGGGGCAGATCTCACTCGCGATTGATCGCGAGTGAGAAACAATTCGGGGGAGGCAGACGCGATGCGAATGCCAACTTCGGGAAGCTCAATGACTGCTTGAAATGGTGCGGGGTTGCCATTGGCGAGATGTTCGCCCAACGCCAACATCGACGCGTTATCGGGAAGTGGCGCTGAAAGCCGACGCGTGAGGTTCACTTGGTAGACATCGCCAGCTGCAATCGACTCACGAATGCGCGCAACGCGTTCAGAGAACTCTGGTCGAGAAAGTGATGACGACCACGAATCAGAAGGAGGTCCGATCCAAGGTTGTGAAGGGCGAGGAAGTGATGCGGTCGGACGGCGACGCTCAAAGCGGGCGCACGTGGGGACACCTTCGAAGGGGACGACGATGGCCCACCACCCATTTGAATCCAAGGCCGAGAGATCAGAAGTGACATCCACGAGTCCGGACGCGACCATGCCGCCGACAACTGCGAGCGGTTCGATTCGCTGGGCTGCAAGGGTGGAAAGGTTCACGATGGTGTGAGCCTACGGCGAGAGATGTACTTCGAATGGGGCTGACGCCTTCTGTTGGGGGGCCTCCGGTAGTCTTCAGGATGTGCGTCGCCCCTCCCGCACGTGGCCCCAACGGCTGCTGCTCTCACTCAATGTCTTCGTTGTCTTCACCTGCCTTATGGCGGCAGGTGGTTTGGCGTGGGCCTACAACCAGGTCAGTGCGCTCCCTCGGGTCGACGTTGGCACCTCGCTCGAGGCCCCAAGTGCTCCGGGCGAACCGATCAACATTTTGCTAGTCGGAATCGATGACGGTATGGGCCTGGCTGAAGGTGACCCGGTACTTCGGGGGCGCAGCAAGTCGCTCAATACCGACACCATCATGATCTTGAGGGTCGATCCAAAAACTCAACAGGCGTCACTTCTTTCGCTTCCTCGTGATCTCTGGGTCGATATCGCAGGTGGTGGACAAGGTCGTATCAACTCAGCACTTGCGCTTGGTGGGCCGGAACGACTCATTCAGACCATTAACCAGAACTTTGACATTCCGATCAATCATTACGTGATGATCGACTTCCAAGGCTTTGAAGCACTAGTCAAGGCGGTTGATGGTGTTCCGGTCTACTTCAACTTCCCTTCTCGCGATCAGGCAACCGGTTTGTTCCAGTATGAGCCCGGGTGTCAGGTGCTCAGTGGTGAGCAGGCGCTCGCCTTCGCGCGTTCACGTCATTTCGAAATCTCCCGCGACAATATGAGGACATGGGAAAAAGATCCCACGAGCGATTTCGGTCGTGTAACTCGCCAGCAGCAGTTCATTCGTGCGGCGATGAAGAAGGCAGTGGCTCAAGGTGTGCGTAATCCGTTCGTTCTCAAGGAATTCCTTGAGATTGGTCAGAGGAACGTCACGCTTGACACTGAATTAAAGATTCAGGATCTTGTCGACCTCGGTTCGCAGTTCCGCACATTCGATCCCGATTCGCTTGTGAGTTTCACGCCAGTAGCAACGGGAACGTTTAAGGGAGCGGCAAGCGTTCTTGAACTCAACGTGGCTGCTTCTCAGCCGATGTTTGATGTGTTTCGCGGATTGCGTCCGATTCCGTCGCCAAGCGAAGTCCCCGATCTGAGTTTCCTCACGACAACAACCACCGTTGCTTCGACTTCCTCAACTGTTCAACCGGGTGCGACCTCGTCGACAATGGCAACCACGTCCACGACGCAGCCAATCACGACGACCACATTGAGCGAGTTCATTCCGCAGGTGCCCGAGGGCCAGACCTGCGGCTGAATCGTTAAATGGGGCGGGCTTCGGCCTCTTGCCGATTGGCGAGAAACCAGTCAAGCGTTTGTCGCAGGCCTTCATCGAAGGTTGTTCCGGCGTTGAAACCGAATTGGTCGCGAGCCCGGGAGCCATCAACGCCTCGTCGGGGTTGGCCATCGGGCTTCGTTGTATCCCATCGGACTTCGCCTTCGAATCCGACCAGTTTCACAATGATTTCGACGAGTTCTCGAATGGGGAGTTCCCGATCGGCGCCGAGATTGACCGGTTGGTCACTGTTGTAAAATTCCGAAGCGAGCACGATCCCCTTGGCAGCGTCATCGACAAAGAGGAATTCACGACTCGCTGAACCAGTTCCCCAAACCTCGAGGTATTCGGCGCCGGATTCCTTTGCGTCGACGGCCTTCTTGATGAGGGCAGGAATCACATGCGAGACAGCGGGATGAAACTTGTCGCGAGGCCCGTAGAGATTGGTGGGCATGAGGTAGATGGCATCTTGGCCGTACTGAGCTCGGTTGGCTTGCACTTGAACGAGTTGCGCGAGTTTCGCGATGCCATATGGGGCGTTCGTCTCCTCGGGGTAACCCTGCCAGAGCGAGTCCTCCGAAAATGGGACGGGTGTGAATTTTGGATACGAGCAAATCGTTCCAACCATCACGGTCTTTTGAGTGTTTTGCAGGTGGGCTTCGTCCAGCACGTAGGTGCCCATGAGAAGATTGTCGAGGTACAACTCTGCAGGGCGTTCCATATTGGCGCCGATGCCACCCACTCGGGCAGCAAGGTGAATGACGAGATCTGGTCTCGTGTCGGCAAAGAGTTGGCGAACTGCATTGCGGTCTCGCAGGTCGTACTCGGCACTTGATGGTGTGAGGAGTTCTCGGGCGCCCCGGTTGCGCACCTGATCGACAACTGCTTGGCCGAGGAAACCACGACCTCCGGTCACGAGGACCTTGCGGTCGTTCCAGAAGGCGGTGTCAGACACAAACTCCATGTCCTCACCCTACTGACCACCACGGCATCTATCGGGTTGGCCTGGCGGTGATGACGGGGGACCCGCCAGCGCCGTGGGAGACTGGACCGCCCATGGAGCGATGTCGTCGGGTTGCGATCACCCTCGAGCAGTGTTGGCACGCCGTCCCCGGCGGCACGGCCCGAGCCGCCCTTGGGAGCATTAGCGCTCTTCAGCGATTCACTTCTCTCGAACTCGTCGGAGTGAGCGCGCGTCATCGGCAGCCTCCGCCATCTTCATGGAGACCCTCGATTGAGGTGAAGCAGCTCCCTCTCCCGAGGTTGGCGCTCTACGAGTCGTGGCATCGGCTCCGCTGGCCAGACGTGGAACATGCCACTGGGCGGGTCGACGTAATCCACGCAACCGGGATGGCAATGCCACCGGCGACGGCACCGATCGTTGTGACCGTCCATGATCTCGCATTTCTTCGTGATCCTTCACAATTCACACGTCGCGGCGTCTCGTTCTTTCGGCGCGCGATTGATCTGGCTCGCCGCGATGCAAGCATCGTGGTGTGTCCATCACAAGCAACGATCGACGATTGCATCGACAATGGTTTTGATCCCAAGAAGATCCGACTGGTGCCATGGGGTATTGACCCGCAAGAGGTTGAGTCCTCAGCGATTACGGCAATGCGTTCTCGGTTGGGGATCGCCGGCCGTTATGTGCTGTGGGCCGGAACTATCGAGCCGCGAAAGAATTTGCCAGTGTTGCTGTCTGCATTTGAAGGCATCGAGGATCGTGACGTGACGCTCGTCTTGGCTGGCCCCGAGGGGTGGAACGAGCAGATCGACGGTCAACTTGGGCGACTTGGCTCTCGCGTTGTTCGGGTCGGGTTCGTCGAACCGGAGACGCTGTCACAATTGCAGGCTGCGGCGGAACTTTTCATCTTCCCAAGTCGTCAGGAAGGCTTTGGATTGCCTGTGCTCGAGGCGATGGCACAGGGCACGGCAGTGATTACTTCTTCCGGAACATCGACCGAAGAAGTCGTTGGCGATTGCGGAGTGGTTGTTGATCCATCCGATGTTGATGCTCTTCGAGCAGAAATTGATCGGCTTCTTGCCGACGATGCGGAGCGCGATCGCCTAGGTCGTGCCGGACTGGATCGAGCGACGTCACTCTTCAGTTGGGAGAAGACTGCAAAAGCTCTGCAATCGGCCTACGAAGAGGCGACGGCATGACTGGCTCCTTGCGTCGACGCGTCGGAGTTAATCTCCTCTGGCTGGTTCCCGGCGAGGTCGGTGGCAGCGAGGAATACACCGTTCGACTTCTGTCTGCGCTCGCCGACTTGGGTCCCGACGACGTCGAAGTGATCCTTTATGTGAATAGCCGATTCAGTTCCGCGCATCCCGAAATCGTTTCGAGATTCACAACCGTTGTCGCCCCATTTTCAGGTTCATCAAGGGTGCTTAGAGTCATCGCCGAGTCCACATGGCTCGCGATTCGATCACGAGTCGACCGGTGCGCGTTTGTGCACCACGCGGGCGGAACAATGCCAGCAGTTCGGACCGTTCCGGGAGTTCTGACGCTGCATGACCTGCAGCCATTGGCAAACCCTGAGCGATTCGGGCTTATCAAAGGTTCCTACATCCGATTCATCGCTCCTCGGTCATTGAGGCGCGCCGAATTCGTGGTGTGTCTTTCTCGCTATGTGGCCAACGACGCAATCGATCGAGTTGGTCTGCCTGCCGAACGGATTCGAATTGTTCCGTGTGGCATCGCCGACCCGGGTGCAGCATTTGATGCGCAACGATTGCGAGAACTCCTCAGCCGCCTCGATCTGGAGAATCATCCGTTCATCATCTATCCAGCAATCACCTACGCGCATAAGAACCACGCGACGTTGGTCGCGGCGTTTGCTCGGATTGCTGAGCAGCACGACGAGTTGCGATTGGTTTTCACCGGTGGTGCAGGATCGAGCGATTCGGTTGTTCAATCAACGATTGAGGCCTATGGGCTCGAATCCAAAGTGATTCGTACGGGTCGAGTGGCCGAGTCCGATCTTGATCTCCTTTACCGAACGGCGACGATGATGGCGTTCCCATCCCTCTATGAAGGGTTCGGCCTGCCACTGCTTGAGGCGATGAGTCGGGGGTGCCCGATTGTGGCCAGCGATGCAGGAGCATTGCCAGAAGTTGCAGGAGATGCCGCCGAGTTCGTCAATCCGATTGATGTGGCAGGTTGGGCGACTGCTCTGGGTGCCCTCATCGAAGACCCCGCGCGACGTACCGTGCTTGCTCGACGCGGATTCGATCGTGTGACGCAATTTGCATGGTCGGTTTCTGCGCAGTCTCTCCTTTGCGTCTACCGGGAGAACCGGTGAATCTTCTCGTTATCTGTCCCCATTTCGATCCCGATGTCGCGCCGACAGGTGTTGTCATGTCGCGGATTGCTCATGAACTCATCGCACGTGGGCACCGCTTACATGTAGTGACCTCGTTACCTTGGTATCAGCACCACGCGATTGACCCCGGATGGGAGGGTCAACTCGTTCGCACCGAGCGCACTGAGTGGGGCTGTATCAGCCGTGTGCATCCCTTTCCCACTGATAAGCGCAACATCCCAGCCAGAGCGCTCGCGTTCGGCGGCTTTACGGCGCTCGCAACAATCGTCGGAACGTTCAGTCGCGTGCGGCCCGATGCTGTGTTGGCGATGTCGCCGCCCCTGACGCTTGGTTTGGCTGGGCGGATGGTGGCAACAGCAAGGCGTGTGCCTCTGGTTTTCAATATCCAGGATGTCTTCCCTGATGTTGCGATCGAACTCGGACTTCTCACCGGTAAACGCGTGATTCGAGGAGCCCGAGCGCTCGAACGAGCGAGCTACCGGATGTCCGACGCGATAACGGTTCTTTCCGATGATTTAGCTGCAAACGTACGCGCCAAGATCACGATTGGTCTCGAAGGCGAGCGGGCCGAACTTCAAGCGGCGAAAGTTCGTGTCATCCCAAATTTCGTCGATACCAACGCGATTCGGCCAGCAGCGCAGGAGAATTCCTATCGTAAGGACTACGGGCTGATCGGCAAGACCGTTGTGATGTATGCGGGGAACGTCGGGTTCTCGCAGTCGCTGGATCTTGTGCTCGACGCTGCCCGGTCCTTTGAGGCATCTCGGCCTGACGTTGTGTTTGTGATTAATGGAGGTGGATCGGCGCGACCCGGCCTAGAGCGCGAAGCGGCGAATCTCTCCAACCTGCGATTCATTGACATGCAGCCAATTGAACGTCTGCCGGAAGTTTTGGCTGCTGGAGACCTTCATGTTGTGCCGCTTCGAGCGAGCTTGGCCTGGTCGAGTGTCCCGTCAAAGTTGTATTCCATCCTTGCGGCAGGGCGTCCAATTTTGGCCAGCGTCGATGCGGGCACCGAAGTCGAGCGAACCATTGAACGTGCCGGCGCTGGCATCGCTGTTCCGCCTGATAGTCCTGCTGAATTTTGCGCTGCGCTGGCCGAGCTTCTCGATGATCGCGAGCGTTCCGAGAGGATGGGGGCATCGGGGCGACTCTTTGTCGAGCGATGGGCGTCACCGGCCGCAGTTGCTGAGTCCTATGAGAATCTGTTTGCCGAATTGAACGACCAGCGTCGTTTGCGACGCTGAACAGACTCTGACCGGGCACAAGGGCACCGACCGCTAACATTGCTGACATATGGGTAAAGCATCTCAGGCCAAGAAGACCGCCCGACTGGCCCGAGAGAGCGGTCAGGCCGAACCCCGTCCGAAACGCAAGCTGGCGTTTCCTCTTTCTGTTGCGGCTGCGGTGATTATCGGCATTGTGCTGGTGGTCATCGCTCGGATGCCGGAAGACACGCCGAACCTCAACATCGATCCGACCACGGTCACGCTCGACCCAACAGTCTCAACAATCGACCCAGCAGCGACCGCAAATGGTTCCTCAACGACGATCGCAGCAGGCGGGATTGATACTGCACCGACCACGGCCACAACGGTTGCGGCGGGCCAGTGAGAGCCGTTGTTCTCGTCGGAGGTTTCGGCACTCGTCTGCGCCCCCTCACAAATGATCTCCCGAAGCAGATGCTCCCAGTTGTTCGCGTTCCAATGATCGAACGGGTGGTAGCTGCGCTTGGGTCATATGGCGTGACTGAGGCCGTCCTTTCGCTGGGCTATCGACCCGATGCCTTTATCGGCGCGTATCCCAATGGAGTCTGCGCTGGGGTCCTCCTCCATTACGCCGTTGAACCCGAGCCACTCGATACGGCGGGCGCTGTTCGCTTTGCTGCGCTGTCTGCCGGGGTTGACGACACGTTCATTGTCGTGAACGGCGATGTGCTGACCGATCTCAATGTTGCTGAGTTGTGGGACTTCCACAAGAGCCACGGCGCCGAGGGGACGATTGCGTTAACGCCAGTCGAAGATCCGTCGCGATACGGCGTGGTTCCGATCGACGACGAGGGTCGGGTTATCGAATTTGTTGAAAAGCCTGCGCCTGGAACTGCTCCAACGAATTGGATCAATGCGGGCACCTATGTACTTGAGCCCTCAGTTCTCGACCGCATCGCGTCTGATCGCAAGGTTTCGATTGAACGAGAAACTTTTCCGGCGATGGTTGCCGACGAGAGCCTTTTTGCATTGCATAGCGATGCGTATTGGATTGATGCGGGTACGCCCGATACTTATCTGCGCGCGCAACTTGACCTCATCAATGGGGTGAGGGCGAATGAAATCGCAGTCCTGCCCTCCGATGAAATCGATTCTTCGGCAATCGTCGAGAACTCAGTGCTCGGAGCCGACGTAGTTATCGGAAACGGAACAATTGTGCGTAACTCAATCCTGATGGATGGAGTGACCATCGGCCCTGGAGTTCGAATTCACGACTCCATTGTTGCAAGCAGTGCGCGAGTTGGTCCCGACTCCCATATCAGCAACCTGACCGTCGTCGGCGCAGATGTAGAAGTTCCAGCCCAGTCCGAACTGACTGGCGCCCGACTACCTGAAAGCGACTAACGATGCGCGCAGTTGTTACCGGCGGAGCCGGATTTATCGGTTCCACACTGACCGATCGACTCCTTGCTGAAGGTCATTCAGTTACGGTCATCGACAACTTGGCAACAGGACGACTTCAAAATCTCGAAGGCGCTCGCTCTACCGGTGAGCGTTTCGCATTCGTGGAGTTGGATGTCAGGTCGTCCGAGATCCCTGCTGCGTTGGTTTCGGCAGCGCCCGATGTCGTGTTCCACCTGGCGGCACAAGCCGACGTACGAGTCTCGGTGGAACGACCACTTTTTGACGCTGAGGTGAATGTCATTGGTGGACTGAACGTTATTGAAGGCTCGCGGTTGGCGGGAGCCCGAAAGGTCGTGGTGGCCTCAAGTGGCGGAACGATCTACGGCGATCCATTGCCGGCAGATCTTCCCGTTGATGAGCAGCATTCGCAGCATCCCATTTCGCCCTACGGCGTCGCCAAGAAGGTTATCGACGACTACCTCTACGCCTTTCGCTTCCTTCATGGTCTCAACTACGTGGCGCTGGCCCTCGCGAACGTTTATGGGCCTCGTCAGGATCCACACGGAGAAGCCGGAGTCGTCGCAATCTTCGCTGGCCGTTTACTCAGCGGCGAGGGCTGTCGAATTTTTGGCGACGGCGAACAAACCCGCGACTTTGTATTTGTCGACGACGTCGTCGATGCATTCATACGTGCCGCCGATAGCGGCGATGGAGTTCTCTGCAATATCGGCACCGGCGTTGAGACCTCGGTGAACAGTTTGTATCGAGCAATGGCCGTTGCGGCCGGGGTGGCAACTGAGGCGACCTACGAAGCGGCACGAACGGGTGAGCTTGCTCGGTCTGCTTTGAACCCGGGCTTCGCTGGCAAGCAGCTCGGTTGGTTGCCTCAGACGACACTCGAAGTGGGAGCACTGGCGACGCTCGATTGGTTTCGAACGCAGGCGTAAGTCTCAGTTCTTCAGTGCGTTCCAAACGTTGAGGAATTTTCGACGAATACGCATGGGTAGGAGAGTCTCGAGTTCCTCGAGCTTCGCCTTTGTTTCGTGAAGTTGAATCCGGTAGCGCTCTGCCCGGGGCTCCCACTCGCCGAAAAGTGAGTTTCTGCTTCGGTTATGGGAAAGATCGACAGTCATATCTCGGTCGCGTGGATCGAATGACGCCACGATCAAGCCGTCTCCGCTGTAGGACTCAGAGACGGAGTGTTCTGCGATGACGTGTGCGCCAGACCACAACAAGATGTCGAGCACCTGTTGGTGGGTGGTTGCGCTGCCCGTGATCGAGAGGTCATGGGTACTGACAACAAGGAAGCGCACGGGGCCTTGACGGAGTCGCTCGCTCGCACGAATGAGAAGGGGAACCTCGCCTCCTTGGATGTCGGAAAGCAGGACATCGACCTGTTCAATCTCACACTCGGCCAAAAGTGAATCGAGGTCGTGTGAAGGGAGATCAATCGGGTTGGGATTGGTTTCGGTAATGAATCCGCGAATGGAGCCGCCACCGATGCCGATAGCGGCATTAATGAACGTGCCATTGCGGCCATTGATTGCGAAGTTGCGTTTACCTACCTCGAGATGATGGGCATCGGGTTCGAGGCAGATCGAGTTTCCTTCGGGAAAGTTATTGAGGAACCACAGGCTGTAATAGGCCCAAAAACTGCCGAGTTCGATCATCGTCGGTGGGCGATCGTCGGGACGAGTCTCGGCGAGCCGTTCCATGATTGCGGAAAAGACAACTTCTTCTTGTGGTTCATGAATTCCGCGGAGGCATCGGATGATCTCCCCGGAAACAACGCCGTAGTAGCAACCTTCTTCAACGAGAACCCCGTTATGCATGACCTGAACCGGACCATGCGGATGATCGATGATCTCGCCGGCATTGGAGACGCGTGGAAGGTCGTCGGCGTCGGTACACGAAACGGTCATTGCGATTCTTGATGCAAACGCTGCCGGCACCTTGGTGAAATCTGGCACGAGGCCATTGGGCCGGGGAGGGCCGAGCAGTCCAAGTTGTGGGGGAGGCGGCGCTGCAGGAGGTGGGTTATCGACGGGGGGAATCTCTGGGTCGGTCATTGAGGGAAGACTCGATCTCTTAGCGGAAGAGGTCATCGGCGGAGGATCGCACGATTTCCTCGGCGACGCTTCCATCACGCAGCCATGTCGGGTCAGCGCCGCGAATGACTGCGACCGGGATATTGGTGGACTTGCCCATGACCAGCTCAGCGGCAGCAGCGAGTTCATCGACGACAGCGACTTCAGTGACGTGCATTTCGCGACCAAGAGCATCGGGAGTACCGCGCAGATCAATGATTCCGGCGACTCCCGCGCAGCCGATGGCAACGTCGGTGACACCTCTGCGCCACGGGCGGCCAAAAGTGTCGGAAATGATTACCGCCACATCGACACCGAATCGATGGCGCAATCCGTCGCGAATCCTCCGAGCTGAGCGATCGGAATCGATAGGCAGCAAAGCTGCCCACCCGCTCTCGACATTCGAGAGATCAATGCCAGCGTTTGCGCAAATAAAACCATGCTCGGTTTCACTGATAATGAGGTCTCCGCGGCGGCGAAGTATTCGAACCGATTCGCGTTCGACGAGAGGTTTGTGGCTAAGGGGATCGGTGGGATCAATGGCAACAAGGCGATCCTCGGCTTTGGACACAATCTTTTGGGTGACAACAAGTACATCGCCATCGATCAACGTTGTGTCCGCCGAACTCAACGTCGCTTCATGAATGATTGCTGCGAGATCGTCACCGGCGTGGATCTCGCCGATGCCTTCGATGCCAAAGATCTCCATGCGACTCATGCAGTGGCTCCTAAAAGCACAGTTCGAGCTAAGGATTTTGAAACCCCAGGTTTACTCATAATGGTTTCAGTCACGATGCAGTTCAATCCAAGAGATTCGACAGCTGATTTGTGGGAGTCATCGGCAGTATCGATCACAAGCGTGCTCGCAAATTCGCTATAAAGGGCGGCAACTCCAAGAACCGAAGCGTCGTGGCCCAATTCGGCGAGCATTCGATCGGCAGGTCCTTTCAGCGCGGCGCCAGCAATGATTGGCGAGACGGCGATGACGTCCTTGCGGCGCCGCACGAGTGCCTCACGGATTCCGGGCACGGCAAGAACTGGTGCGATCGACACAAGCGGATTCGAGGGAGCAATGACGATGAGGTTGGCCGATTCGATTGCATCAAGAACACCTGGCGCGGGCTTCGAATCTTCCGCGCCGTCGAATCGAACGTTTACGATGGGCACGGAGTGGTGGCGCTGGACGAAGTACTCCTGAAAACTAATTTCGGTTCCGGCCGCCAGGATCGGTGTGTTGCTTCCGGCAGGGTCATCGGCAGCCAGAGTCACCATCGTGCGCAAATGGTCGCAGGTTGCTGGCAACACTGAGAGCCCGAGGTTCCAAGCAGCTGTGATTTCAGCGGTAACAGTGGCGAGATCAGCCCCTTCATGCAGGCGTTGGGTTCGGTAAAGGTGCGTTCCTAGGTCTCGGTCTCCAAGGCCGAACCAGGTAACGCCTCCGTACTGCTCGAGCATTGTTCGCGATTGCCACGACTCATCAACTAAGCCCCATCCGGTGTCGGGGTTTATCGCGTCAGCGAGTGTGTAGGTGACGGTGTCGAGGTCGGGGGAGATGTGAAGTCCGTGAAGGACAAGGTCATCGCCGACGTTGACAATGGCGGTCACCTCAGACGCGTCAACGACCTGAAGGAGGGCGCACAGCATTCGTGCGGCACCCACACCACCGGCGATGACGGTGATCATTGCGACTAGATCAGATCGCGTTGCTGGCGAGCGACGTTCTCGAGGTCGGCATCAACCATCATGTTGACGAGATCAAGAAATGGAGTCTTGGGCTCCCAGCCGAGAACTGTGCGCGCATGCGTTGCATCGCCTACGAGGAGATCGACTTCGGCAGGGCGAAAGAATCGTTCATCGATCACGACGTGATCTTGCCAATTGAGGTCGACGCGTGAGAACGCGATCTCACAGAACTCACGTACCGAATGGGTCTCGTCCGTCGAGATAACGAAATCACCGGGCACGTCTTGTTGAAGCATTCGCCACATTGCATCGACGTAATCGCCAGCAAAGCCCCAGTCACGCTGCGCATCGAGATTGCCAAGTCGAATCTCGGAATCGAGTCCGAGCTTGATCCGAGCGACGCCGTTGGCGATCTTGCGGGTGACGAATTCGAGGCCTCGGCGCGGGCTTTCGTGATTGAAAAGGATTCCGGAACTCGCGTGCATGTCGTAGCTCTCGCGATAATTCACTGTGATCCAATGACCGTAAAGCTTGGCGACTCCGTACGGACTGCGGGGGTAGAACGGGGTGGACTCGCGTTGGGGAACTTCAACGACCTTGCCGAACATCTCTGAAGAACTGGCTTGGTAGAAGCGGACATCGTGATCGGCGAGACGAATCGCGTCGAGTAGTCGAGTGACGCCGAGTGCGGTTGTTTCGCCGGTCAGGACGGGCTGTCCGAAGGAGGTCTGCACAAATGATTGAGCGGCAAGGTTGTAGACCTCGTCAGGCTTGTGATCTCGCATGATGTGAATCATCGAAACCTCGTCAAGCAGATCGCCGGGGACGAGTTCTAGGTCGTCTTGGAGGTGGCCGATTCGCTCAAAGTTCAGCGTGGAACTGCGTCGAACCATTCCGATGACGTGGTAACCCTTGGCCAGAAGGAGTTCGGCTAAGTAGGAGCCATCCTGTCCAGTGATTCCTGTGATGAGTGCTCGTTTGCTCATTGTTCGATTCTGCTCTTCGTGATTCCGCTCGGGGAGTGGGGGCATCGCCCGTGGTCAGAAGATTCTACGGGCCCTTGTGGGGTGTGGGCTGCGCAAACCGTTCGTAACGTCATTGCGATGCCAGAACGGCTTGGCGGTACTCGTCGAGGATGTCTTGAAGCGTCACCTCGAGAGGAATGTCTGGAGTCCAACCTGTTATCGCTTTCAATCGGGTTGGGTCTCCCCGCAGTACCGGCGTTTCGACCGGCCTTTGGAGTTCTGGATCGGCATCGAGTTGCATCGGAGAGTTGGCCAGAGAGACGAGACGCTCAGCGAGATTGCCAATAGTGAGATCATGACCGGTGCAGACGTTATAGGCCTCACCTGCCTCGCCCTTTTCCATAAGTAGCCGGTAGGCGCGTACGACATCGCGAACATCGGTGATGTCGCGGCGGGGTGTGAGGTTTCCAACTGAAACTGAGCTCAACCCATCGCGTTCGTTGATGGCGATCCGCTCTGCGATTGCTGGTGCAACAAAGTGAGTGGTTTGCCCGGGCCCGAGGTGGTTAAAGGCGCGAACGCGAATGGTTTCAAGTTGATGGCCCAGCCACGCCTGTAGCGCCAATTGATCGGCAGCAACTTTGCTTGCGGCGTAGGGAGTTACCGGCCGAAACGGCGTCGATTCGTTGATGGGCAACTCTTCGGGAGTGACACGGCCGTAGACGTCGGCGCTGCTTACGGCAAGAACTCTTGGTTTGCCGTTGGTGACGCAGGCTTGGAGAAGATTGAGCGTTCCCTCTGCATTCACGCGGAACGCATCAAGCGGGAAGTCCCATGATGCGCCGACATCGCTCCATCCGCCAAGGTGGTACACGACATCGGGCTTGATGTCGGCGAGCAGAGCATTGACCGCAATGGAGTCAAGAAGGTCCGGGCCATCGGCACGGTCCACTCCAATGACGGTGTCGCCCTGAAGATCTAAATGTGCACACAGGTGACGTCCGACAAAGCCGGCAGCGCCGGTGACTAAAGCCTTCACGTTGTCACCTTAGGCCCGAGCCGCACACGCAAGTTCGAACAGTTCAACCAATTCATCGGTCGATCGGTCCCATGAAAAATGGGTCAGGCGTTCGTTGCCAGCAGCAACAAGTGATTCGGCAACCTCGTTGTCGTCGAGAACCTTTTCAATCGCTTTGACCAAGGTGTCGACGTCGCCAGGTTGGGCCCATTGCGCCGCAGACCCGAGAACTTCGGGCAGTGAGCCCGTGCGAGTTGCGACAACGGGTACTCCTGCTGCCATCGCCTCGAGTGGGGGGATTCCAAATCCCTCAAGGAGCGAGGGATACACAAAGGCACGCGTGCCTGCGAGTAGGTCGTCGCGATCGGCATCGGAGAGCCAGCCGGTTCGTTGAATCCTTGATCGATTCGGTGAGCAGTCAATGACCTCTTTGACCGCGTCGACGCCCCATCCGTCGGGTCCAGCAATGACAAGGTGGAGGTGCGGTCTCTTGGGGGCGATCACATCGAAGGCTCGAACGAGCGACGGAATGTCTTTACGCGGTTCGATTGTCCCGAGCGAAAGCAGGTAGTCATCGACACCAGCAAAGGCGCGGCCTCGTTTGGCACGTTCGGTTCGGGTCGCGTCGTCGATCTGTTGCGGTCCGCCTAGGTGGATCGCTTTAACCCGATGCGGTTCAACATCGAGTGTGGAAACGACGTCGTCGGCAACGGCTTGTGACGGTGTGTGGATCCAAGCACCATCAAGAATTTCTCGGCGGAGCAGAGCGGGAACTTGTTGCACATCGCTTGTGCACATTTCGGGAAAGTGCACGGCGGTGAGGTCGTGCACCATCACGACCCGTGCTGCGTTCTTCGCTGGGGGAACGACATAGTTCGGTCCCCATACAAGGTCGATATCGCCGGTCCACCACTCGATAGGTGGCCACGGACCTCGTCGCCACAGCGCTCGAAGCGGACGCGCAACCATTGGACGTCGATGGGCTCGCACCCCGGGAGGGAGTTCGTCGAGCATTGGCCCTGCCCCGCGGCGCGAGACGGCAAATGCGGAAACCTCGAGTCCGGGACGCGCGAAGCGATGCAGGTAGGTACGTGTCACGCCACCGATGCCAGTTCGGTGTCCGATGAGTGAGGTCGCGTCAGCGGCGATTCGCACGTCAGCGACGCCCGCGCTCGGCGACGAGCGAGGCGACCGTGCCGAGCGTCGTGGTCATCGTCTTTGCGATCTCAGACGGCGTTGGGAGCGTCACGCCAGATTTCCGCTCCCATTCGCGGCGTTGTACCTGCAAACGGTTGAATCCGAGGATGCCGAAGCCGAGGCCGACGCTGAGGGCCTCATGGGCGGCACGTCGAATGGGGTCACACGGGGCATTCTCCACAGGGGCCAGCGTAGACGGGGGTCAGCGGGATCAGACACGAGGAGGACTACCCTCGGAGACCGTCGTGACTGTTCCCGAACCCCCTTCCACGCCGGCCCCCGGGCCGATTGCGGTCCCGAACCCCCTTTCCGGAGACGGGTCGGTGTCGCCAGCGGGTGCCGATTCCGAGTCGGTCTTTGACGACCTTCTTGCGGCGCTGAGCAAGAGTTCCGACACTTCGGCCGAAACCAGTGCGCCATCGCCAAGTTTCGAATCTCTCTTCGAGGCAGAGGAACCTGAGGGGCCTGCACCCGCCGTTGTCGCGGTGATGGTCGCTCATAATCCAGGCGTTTGGTTTGAAGAGACGCTGTTGAGCCTTGGCGCCCAGGACTATTCCGCGCTTTCCGTTCTCGTCATTGATGCTGCGAGCAGAGATGGGGTTGAGCTTCGAGGTCGGGTGGGCGCAGTTCTTCCCGATGCCCATCTGCGTCGCCTCCCCGAAAACTCTGGCTACGCCGCTGCCGCCAATGAAGCTCTTGCTGCTGTTCAAGGCGCTGCGTTCTATTTGTTTTGTCATGACGATGTTCGACTCGATCCAGACGCAGTACGACTGCTCGTCGAAGAGGCATTTCGATCGAACGCCGGAATCGTCGGACCCAAAATCGTTGAGTGGAGCGACCCACGACGGTTGCTCTCGGTTGGTATGGGCGCTGATCGGTTTGGCCACCCCGCTGCCTATGTCGAACGAGGCGATCTCGACCAAGAGCAACACGACGCAGTACGCGATGTGTTTTTCATTCCTGGAGCAGTGACACTGATTCGGGCTGATCTCTTTGAAGCCCTTGGTGGTTTCGACTCAGCTATTTCGTTTCACGGTGAGGATCTCGAACTTTGCTGGAGGGCTCACGCTGCCGGTGCGCGTGTGATCGTTGCTCCTGCGGCACGTGTTGCCCATCTCGAGGCGCTTGGTATTCGCCGTCCCGTCGACGATCGTCGACGGCTCCAGGCCCGACATCGATTGCGAGCGATGCGCAATTCGGACACCCTCGGTACTCGTGTGCGGGCAACCCCGGAAGCGTTTGTTCTTTCTCTGTTGGAAATCGTCCAAGCAATTGTGCTGGGCCACTTCCGTCGGGCACGCGACATCTGGTCCGCATGGACATGGAATTCGCGAAATTCGTCCTCGGCCCGAACACGACGAGCATCACTCGCTGCCATCCGGCGTGTTCCCGACAGTGAAGTTCATGCGTTTCAATCCCGAGGAAGCGCCCGCCTCACTGCATTCATGCGCCACCGGATTGCTCGTTCTGAGGCGGCCGCCGGCGGACGCGAACTCATGTCGAATCTTCGAGATGCTCGATCAGCGACTCCGTTTGTTGTCTGGGTGCTGATGATCGCTTTTCTTTTCGCTGGCGGACGCGAACTCGTACTAGGTGGCGTCCCTGCCGTTGGCGATTTTCTGCGCTTCCTTCCGCCCGGAGAAATGGTTGAGCGCTGGCTCAGTGGTTATCAGTCAGTTGGCCTGGGATCCACAGCGCCCGCTCCAACTGGTTTCGGTTTTCTCGGAGCCTTGGGCTACCTGTTTCTCGGTGCTGTCGGCTTACTGCGTGGTCTATTGATTCTTGGTCTTTGGCCACTGGGCGTTCTGGGAATGTGGCGCCTCACGCAACCGGTGACTTCTCAGCGGTCGCGTTTACTCGCGTCGGTCGTTTATTTGATTATTCCCATCGCTGCGAACGGGATGGCTCAAGGTCAGTGGGGGACACTTGTTCTCTACGCATTGCTTCCTTGGGTCGTCTCTCAACTCGTGTCAGCAAGTGGCCTTGCTCCCTTTGGGACCATTGGCGATCAAGCCGGACCAGGTGTTCGATCTCGTCCGCTACTGCATCGCATACTTTCGGTCGGGCTGTTTGTTGCACTCGGTGCGATTATCGAACCCTCGGTGATCGTGATGGTGGCCGGGGTCTCGATTGTGTTCGCCGTCGGCGGTTGGGTTGCAGGCCAGGTGGTTGGGAGCGGCCGAATCCTGTTGGTTGGTCTTGGGGGTTCGGTTGTCGCGTTGGTTCTGCACCTGCCGTGGAGCCTTGGATTCCTTGACGGTTGGGATTCGCTAGTTGGAGTTTCTTCCAATGGTGGATTTGCTCTTGGACTTGGCGATGTTTTGCGATTCGGAACGGGCCCATTTGGTACAGGAGTCCTCGGTTGGTTCCTACTAGTCACTGCGCTGCTCCCGCTCTTTATCGGGCGCCAGTGGCGGCTCTCGTGGGCGGTTCGCGGATGGGTGCTGGCCTTGATCGGATTCGGACTGGCGTGGGGAGTGGGTCAAGGATGGCTTTCCGAGTATCTGCCTTCGCCATCGATGCTGCTGGTGCCATCTGCGCTCGGGGTCGCGCTTGCCGCTGGTTTGGGTATGGCGGCGTTCGAGATTGATCTTCCCGACTATCACTTTGGCTGGCGTCAGATTGTCTCGTTACTTGCTGCGGGGTCATTCATTGTTGCGCTCGGCCCCGCTTTGATGTCGTCGTTCTCGGGTCGCTGGGATATGCCTCGTGGTGATTTCAATCGTTCACTTTCTTTCCTTGGCGACGGCACTACCGATGGCGCCTACAGGGTTTTGTGGCTCGGTGATGCCGCTGCACTTCCGCTCCAAGGGTGGGCTCTTGATGCCCCTGCGGTCGATGATCTTGGTCCCGACCGAACACTCGCGTATGCGACAACCATCTCTGGAACTCCCTCAATTGCTGAGCAGTGGGCAGGTTCGGACTCAGGCGCGACGAGCAATCTTGCGAGAGCTCTTCAGACCGCATCCGATGGTGGAACCGCTCGTTTGGGTGCGCTGTTATCGCCAATGGCGGTGCGATACGTCGTCGTTACGGTCGCACCCGCTCCCGATCCCTACGCACGATCGCGAGCTTCAGTGCCGAGCGACTTGCTGGCAGTCCTCGATGCTCAACTTGACCTCGCATCGATCACGGTCAACCCCGGTATGCGTGTGTACCGAAATTCTGCATGGGCACCAGGAATTACCGAATTGCCGAGTGAGACGCAGTTACCAAACGGTGGACCCTCGCTCGCTGATCGCACAGATCTTGCTCTTCAGGGCTCAACCGCGGTGCTCACTGATTCAACAGGATTCGCCGAGTACAAAGGTGAGCTTCCCGACGCTGGCGAGATCTATGTGGCTTCGGCCGGCGACGGTTGGCAGCTCAAGGTCGATGGACAGTCATTGCAGCGCAATTCGGCGTTCGGTTGGTCGAGCTCGTTTACCGCAAACGATGGCGGTGTCGCCACGCTCTCGTTCGATACCCCGTTAACACGAAAGGCACTTGTTGCCGGTCAAGTGGTTCTCTGGATCCTCGTTGTTGTGTACCTGCTCCGAGTCCGAGTTCGCGAGGATGAACGCACCGACCTTTTGCCAGTCGCCCCTGTAGATCCAGCAATTGACGCTGGGCCCAAGACGATCGTTGAACCGATGGCGCTCATCGATGTGGTGATGCTTGAAGAATTCGCCGACATCGGCGTTGAAACTGTGGTCGTCGATGTCGA
>JBILIB010000114.1:0-6704 GCA_044350215.1 Acidimicrobiales bacterium | reverse complement strand
GAGCAGATGCCTGACCCCAAGTACGTCATCTCCATGGGATCGTGCGCCAACTGCGGCGGCCCCTACTGGGACAGTTACTCGGTCACCAAAGGTGTCGATCAGTTGATTCCGGTCGACGTTTACGTCCCCGGTTGCCCACCACGTCCCGAAGCCCTCCTTGAAGGCGTCGTCCTTTTGCAGGAGCGCATTGCTCACGAGGACATGGCCGAGCGCTGGAAGGGTGAACCAATTGTCGTCGCCTGAGACTGAGACACCCGAAGCGGAAGCGCCCCAAATCGACGAGGCGCGAGAGGCCGTTCTGGCCGAAGTCACTGCTCGCCTTGGTGACGGTGTTGTCGGTTCGCATATTCGTCCCGGAGACGACCTCTGGATTCGCGTCGATCGTGCGAACTGGGTCGCCGCTGCTGAAGCAGCCAAGGCCATGGGGTATCGCTTTTTCGACTTTCTCTCGGCGATCGATTGGCTTCCATCACCATTCGGTCGCGACATGGATTCACAAGAAGACCGCATTGTTTCCGGTGCACCTGCAAAGGAACCAGAAGCAATGGTGCAGGGTTATGCCGGCGGCGAAACCCGTTTCCAACTTCTTGCCCGTGTCTATTCAATTAGTGCCGGGATGGGAATCACATTCAAGTGCGACCTCCCCGACAACGATCTCACTGCAGGCACATGGTCGAACGTCTATGCCGGTGCGAACTGGCACGAACGTGAAGCTCGCGAAATGTTCGGCTTTTCTTTCGACGGACATCCGAACATGATCAACCTGTATTTGCCTGCCGATTTTGTAGGCCATCCCCTTCGCAAGGACTTTCCGTTGCTGGCTCGTCGGGTTCGCCCGTGGCCCGGCATTGTTGATGTCGAACCAATGCCCGGTGTTGCCGACGAGGAAGGAGAGGGAGAATGACCGCCGTCAGTGATCCGCAATCAGTTACCGCTCTCGCCGCCGAAGCAGTCGACAATCGCGTCAACCTCGATTTCGAAACCGAGGGCATGACCCTCAACATGGGCCCGCAGCATCCGGCTACACACGGCACGCTGCGCATCATTGCTCGTCTCGACGGCGAACAGGTCATCTCTGCTGAACCGATGTGCGGCTACATGCATCGTGGCTATGAAAAGCTCACCGAGGTTCGTACCTACCCGCAGATCAACGCTCTTATCAATCGCATCGATTGGCTCGGAAGTTTCGCCAACGAGGTTCCATTCATCCTCGCCGCCGAAAAACTCATGGGTGTGGAAGCACCGCCCCGTGCTCAGTGGATCCGCACCATCCTTTTCGAAATGTCGCGAATCGCGAACATCTCACTCTTCCTTGGTGACTTTGGTCTACAGCTCGGCGGCATGACCGCTCTTTTCTACGCGTTCCGCGATCGCGAGTGGGTGCTCAACCAGATTGAGTCAGCCACCGGTGGTCGTTTCCATCCGAACTTCGATCGCATTGGCGGTCTCAAGGACGATCTCCCGAAGGGTTGGATCGAGTCCTCGCATACGGCGATGGACAAACTTCTTGCCTTCTGCGACGAGATAGAAGATCTTCTCGTCGGCAACGAAATCTTTCAGGCCCGCACACGCGGCATCGGCGTTATCCCCGCTGAAATCGCGCTTTCTTATGGCCTTTCCGGCGCCAACCTTCGTGCCTCTGGCGTCGACTGGGATCTTCGCCGAGACAATTGTCCTCCGGGTCTCGTCTATGACAAGGCCGACTGGAAGGTCTGGACACATCCCGATGGCGACTGCTTCGCTCGCACGTGGGTCCGACTTCAAGAAACCCGTGAAGCGGCAAAGATCGTCAAGCAACTTCTCGACACCATTCCGAGTGGTCCAGTCATGGCCAAGGTCCCGCGCATTATTAAGGTGCCCGAGGGCGAGGCCTATGTCGCGACCGAGAATCCGCTCGGCGAAATGGGTTATTACGTTGTGTCGAAGGGTGATCTGGTTCCCTTCCGAGTCAAGATTCGGTCGGCATCGTTCAACAATATTTCCGTCGTTCCTTGGGTGGCTCGGGGTGCGTACGTTCCCGATCTCATCTCAATCCTCGGAAGCCTCTACTTCATTTTGGGTGACATCGACCGATGACACTTCTTCTCGCTTCTTTTGATCCGCCGTATTGGCTTTCGACCCTCATCAAGGTCGTTGTTGTCAGTGCAGTTGTGCCCACCACGGCACTCATTCTCGGCATGGTCTTCTTGTTCAAGATCATGTCTTGGATGCAGAGCCGTCTTGGTCCGCAAGAAGCAGGCCCGCGCGGAACGTTGCAGCTTCTTGCTGACGGTGTGAAGTTCCTTCAGAAGGAAGACATCGCGCCGAATGGCGCCGATCGTTGGGTTTTCAAGGTCGCGCCTCTTGTGGTGCTCATGTCGACGCTGCTTCTCTATGTTGCGCTTCCGACGTCAATGCGTCTTGTTGTCGCTGACCTCGACGTTGGAGTGTTTTTCGTGCTTGCCGTTTCATCGCTTTCGGTGATCGGTGTACTCATGGCAGGTTGGGCGTCGGCGAACAAGTACTCGCTCATGGGAGCGCTTCGCGCCGCCGGTCAGCTCATTGCGTACGAACTCCCGATGGTGCTCGCTGTCGTCGGCGTGATCATTCAGGCCGGAACAATGAGCCTGAACGGCATTGTCTTCGCACAAGCCGACGGCTCAATCTTCGGTTGGGGCGGCATCGGTTTTCCCTACATCCTCACGCAGTTCGTGGGCTTCTTTATCTTCATCGCAGCGGTGCAAGCCGAACTCACTCAGCCCCCGTTCGATATGCCGGTTGCGGAATCGGAAATCGTTTCCGGTTATCAGGTCGAATACACCGGCTTTCGTTTCCTCATCTTCTTTTTGGCCGAATTCGCAACGGCCTTCGCATTTGCTGCGATTGCTGCGGTGTTGTTCCTGGGCGGTTGGGCAGTGCCGTGGCTTCCCACGTCGAGCGACTGGTACTACGTGCTTGGCCCGATCGTGTTGTTCGCCAAGGTGATGGTGGTTGCCTTCATCATCTTCTGGGTGCGGTTTACCTACCCACGATTCCGTGAAGATCAGCTCCAGAGCCTTGCCTGGAAGGTCCTCATCCCGTTGGCTCTGTTGAATATTGTCGTCACTGCTGCGCTAAAGGTGGTGCTCTGATGCCCCCCAAGCCCAAGGTTCCCGGACTCATTAAGGGTCTTGGCGTCACGTTCGGCGAGATGGTGAAGACCCTCAAGGACGGTCCGCAGACCACGCGCTATCCGCACGAGCGTGAGGAAGTTTCTCCGCGTGCCCGTGGTGTCATTGCGCTGCACGAAGAGAACTGCACGTCGTGCATGTTGTGTGCTCGTGAATGTCCCGATTGGTGCATCTTCATCGAAGCGCACAAGTACCTCGCACCGCCTCGTCGCGAAGGTGGCAAGCCGCGCCAGAAGAACGAACTTGATCGCTTCGATATCGATTTCTCGTTGTGCATGTACTGCGGCATTTGTGTCGAGGTCTGTCCATTCGATGCGCTTTTCTGGAGCCCTGAGTATGAGTACTCCGAGGTCCGCATCGCTGATCTCCTTCACGACAAGAGTCGTCTCGATCAGTGGATGCAGACTGTCCCCGATTTTGAGCCCTACGAGTCTGGCGCCGATGCCAAAGTCAAGAAGGTGCCGCGCTGATGCTCGCCCTTCTTGTTGCTCAAAATATCGCGTTCTACATTATTGCTGCGTTGATGGTGGTAGGTGCGATCCGTGTAGTGACAACAAAGAACGTCATGCATGCTGCGTTGTGGTTGGTACTCGTGCTTTCTGGTGCTGCGGCCCAGTACATCCTTCTCGCCGCGGAATTTGTCGCCATCACGCAGGTACTCGTCTACCTCGGCGCAATCATCGTGCTGTTCTTGTTCGGCATCATGCTTACCCGAGCCAAAACCGGTAACGATGATGACCTCGATAACAAGAAGTCAGCGAAGTTCATTGGTGCAGGCATCGGGATAGCGCTACTCGGCCTCATGGGTTATTCGCTCATCGACGGTTTCGGCGACACCGAGTTCGGTGACCTCATGGTGCAGCGCACCGCCGAGGTAAGCGATTCCATTTTCTCCACCTACCTCCTTCCCTTCGAGGTGCTGTCAGTGCTTCTGCTCGCTGCGCTTATCGGCGCCATTGTGATTGCGAGGCGCGACTGATGTTTCTCAATCAGTTCCTCCTTCTCGCCGCCATTCTTTTCTGCATCGGCGTCTATGGAGTGCTCGCTCGCAAGAACGGCGTGCTCGTTCTCATGTCGATTGAACTCATTCTCAATGCGGTGAACATCAACCTTGTCGCTTTCGGCGCCTACTGGCATGTCAATGACTTGGCCAACGTTTCTGGTCAGGTGTTCGCCCTCTTCGTTATCGCCGTTGCGGCTGCCGAGGTTGGCGTTGGCCTCGCACTTGTCTTACTCATCTATCGGAACCGACAGAGCATCAACATCGATGATGTCGACATGCTGAAGGGCTGATCGTTGTGTTGAACATGATCGACAAGGTCTGGATCATCCCCGCCCTCATGGCGGTGTCGTTCCTGGTCATCCTTTTCTTTGGTAAGCGTTGGGGTACCAAAGTGACTGCAGGCATTGGTATCGCCTCAGTATCAATTTGCCTCATCCTTTCCGTCGTCGTTGCCGGCAACTGGATCAATCGCGTCAATAACCCGCCGACGGGGACTGCACTTGCGGCCGAGATCGTCCAAGCGAATGGCCTCACCCCTCAGACGGGCCAAACCATTAGTGAAGAGGTCAACGCTGCCACAAAGGATTCTGGCGAAACAGTTGCGACTGACTCCTATGGCGCATCGGACGAAAGCGTCCCGCCGGTAGTGCGCACGGTCACTTGGTTCCAGATCGGTGGCTTGCAATTCGAGATGGGCACGCTTGTTGACGGCCTCGCCGCCATGATGCTGATCACCGTCTGCATTATTTCTTTGCTCGTGCATATTTACTCAACCGAGTACTTGCGCGGCGATGTGCGCTTTACGCACTACTACGCGTTTTTGTCTTTGTTCACTGCATCGATGCTCTTCTACGTGCTCAGTTCGAACACGCTGCAAATGCTGATGGGCTGGGAGCTAGTTGGAGTCTGTTCATTTGGACTCATCGGCCATTGGTGGGAAGAAAAGAAGAACACCGATGCAGCACTCAAGGCGTTCCTCACAAACCGTGTAGGCGATATCGGCCTCATTCTCGGTGTGATCATTACGTTCTTTGCGGCTGGGGGCAGCAGCTTCAACGTTCTTCACCTCAATGAATACGCCTTGTCCGGAAACGCGAACACCACACTGCTTCTCGTCGGCGCGTTGTGTCTCTTTGGCGGCGTCACATCGAAGTCGGGGCAGTTTCCGTTGCATACGTGGTTGCCTGATGCCATGGCAGGACCAACTCCGGTGTCGGCACTTATTCACGCGGCAACCATGGTTGTTGCGGGTGTGTATCTGATCGCTCGCCTTTATGGCGTGTTCTTCTCTGGTCTAGCTATCGGAAGCAGCACATTCCATTACGTGGCCTTCATCGGCGGGTTCACCACAATCATTGGTGGTTTGCTCGCATTCGTTCAGACCGATCTCAAGAAGGTGTTGGCGTACTCGACGATTTCGCAGCTCGGGTACATGGTCATGGCTTTGGGTGTTGGTGCATGGACTGCTGGCGTGTTCCATCTCTTCACTCACGCGTTCTTCAAGGCGTGTTTGTTCCTTGGCGCCGGTTCGGTGGCCCACGCGTGTCATCACACCTTCGATATGCGTGAAATGGGTGGTCTCCGTAAGAAGATGCCAGTCACGCATGCCACCTTCCTGATTGCGACACTCGCGCTCGCCGGTATCTTCCCCCTGGCGGGATTCTGGTCGAAAGATGAAATTCTCGCTGGCTCTGCGAACGGTCAAGAGAACGCGTACACGATCATGTTGATCTTTGGTCTGATCACGGCGTTCCTTACAGCCGCATACATGGGTCGCGCCTACTGGATGACCTTCTGGGGCAAATACCGCGGTCATGCCCATCCTCACGAGTCACCGAAGGTCATCACGGTTCCGCTCATCATTCTTGCCGGATGCGCAGTTGTGTTGGGCTTCACGAACTTTCCCAAGTCGTTCTTCGGTTTCAAATTGCCCGGGAGCTTCACGACGAGGTTCGAGCATTTTGTTGAACCCACATTTGCATTCCCGCCAATTGCTCATGCTCCGTTCACTCCGTGGTTGGCGATTGCGTCAACGATTCTTGCGGCTGGTGGTTTGTTTGTCGCCTACCAGTACTACGAGAAGAATCGCGGCCCGCATGGCCTGACTTCGCGGAGCAAGATCGCACACGCTGGTTACACGTTCCTCGAGAACAAGTACTACCTCGACAATCTCTACACAGGCGTTATCGCCGGAAGCACAACGGGTCCGCTTGCCCGCGCTGCGAACTGGTCTAACCAAAACATCATCGATGGTGCCGTGAACGGCATTGGCAATGGCGCCCGCAAAATTGCCGGTGTCGTCTATGTCGTTGCTGACCAGATCATCATCGATGGAGCAGTCAACGGATCTGGTCAGGGTTCTGAAGGAGCAGGTCAGCTGCTTCGGAAGATCCAGACCGGCAAGGTCCAGCAGTACGCCTCGATCCTCTTTGCCGGCGCGGTAGTCCTCGCCGGTGTACTCGTGTTCGTCGTCTAGGAGCCCAGGACAATTCGATGAAAGATTTCCTGAACAGTTGGGGTATCAGCCTTATGGTGTTCCTCCCCCTCGTGGG
>JBILIB010000024.1:0-22553 GCA_044350215.1 Acidimicrobiales bacterium | reverse complement strand
GATTCGGCCTGTGGCTCAGATTCGTTCGATAAGTGTGCCGGTGCCAAGACCGCCGCCACAGCACATCGTGACGATCGCACGCTTGCCGCCTGTGCGCTGCAATTCGTGCACGGCTTTGGTGATGAGGATGGAGCCGGTGCCGCCGAGCGGATGACCGAGGGCAATTGCGCCGCCGTTGGGGTTGACGCGCTCAAGGTCGCCATCGAGTTCGCGGGCCCATGCCAGAACGACTGATGCAAACGCTTCGTTAATTTCGAACAGATCAATGTCGTCGACCGACAAGTTGTTGCGCTCAAGAAGATGCTGAGTGGCATCGATGGGGCCGGTAAGCATGAGTACGGGATCGACGCCAACCAGGCAGGTGTCGACGATGCGAGCGAGAGGCGTGAGACCAAGTTCCTTGGCCTTTTCGGGCGTCATGAGAAGGACAGCACCGGCTCCGTCGGAAATCTGGGAGGCGTTGCCAGCGGTGTGTACGCCGTCTTCGCCGAACACGGGCTTGAGACCGGAAAGGCTTTCGGCGGTGGTGTCACGAAGGCCTTCGTCGCGAGCAACGTGGTGCGTGGTGCCAGAGGGCTTGCCGTCTTCGCCGAGGTCAGGTGCGTCAACCGGAATGATCTGTGTCGCGAAACGGTCTTCGGCCCATGCCCGTGCGCCGCGCTCTTGTGATGACAAACCAAGTGCGTCGGTCTCTTCGCGGGTGATGTTCCACTTCTTAGCGATGCGCTCAGCGCCGTCGAACTGTGAGGTGTACTCATACTGCGGGAAGTACGACTTCGGAATGGGTGAACCCATGTCAAGACCCTTGGCAACATTCGAGCCGATCGGAACCTTGCTCATGACTTCAACACCGCCAGCAACGGCACTGTCGATAACGCCAGCGGCGATGAGTGCGTAGGCGATGTCAACAGCCTGTTGGCTCGAACCACACTGAGTGTCGACCGTGGTAGCGGCGACTTCAAGGGGCAGGCCCGCGGTGAGCCATGCGGTGCGGGTGATGTTGAACGCCTGCTGGCCGATTTGGCTCACACAACCGCCGACAACCTGGCCAACCTGCGCAGGGTCCATGCCGGTTCGGTCGAATAGCGCCTTGAATGGCACGGCAAGAAGGTCAGCCGAATGCATTGAGGACAGTGCCCCATTGCGACGACCAACAGGAGTACGGACGGCATCAACAATCACGACTTCACGCATGCGCCGATCCTAGGCCCCGACGCTTGGAGTTGTTGAGGACACAGGCGTGGTGGCGCTAGGCCGCCTCTGCGTGATCGCGCAGCTCAAGCGTTGGTGGCTCGGGACTGTGGGAGGCCAAGGCTGCGGCGAGCGCAGCACGGGCCTGGGCAATGCCAGCGAAGGCGAGTTGGCGGGTGGTGTCATCGATCTGCCAAGAGGCAGGCCCCTCGGGGAGGCGATGGACACCGCTGGTATGGAGGGTGGGTCGCTTCTTCATGGGAGTCAGTGTGCCGAAGGGGTGTGACAGTGGAGGTAAAGAACGGCGGGCCATCTACGCTCCCTGCGGTGGATGCAAAGGAATGGCTGGGACTCCAGCCCACACACAACCCGATGCGCTGGTATCTGCCCGTCACCGAGGGCATTTGCAGCGGTCTGGGGACCCTCTTCGGCGGATGCGGCCTCGGCGCGGCGATCGATGCTCTTGAACGGGTGACCGAACGGCCTGTGGTGTGGGCCTGCGCGCAGTACATCAACTACACAAAGCCGCCTTCGGTGGTCGATCTCGATATTCGGATCGATGCCTCTGGTCGCACCACCACCCAAGCCCGGGTCACTGGTCAGGTCGGCGACACCACGATCTTTATTGTCAACGCGTCACTCGGAAGTCGCGATAGCGCCGAGGAAGGACAGTGGATTACTGCGCCAGATGTGTCGCTTCCGGCCGATTGTCCTCCACGTCAGCTTCGGTTCGACCCAGGCAATTCCATCGCCAGTCGTCTCGACATGCGCATGGCCATCGCTGAGCCCGGCACCGGGCGCACCGCGTTCTGGGTTCGCATGCCCGAGATCCTCGAAGCTTCTGCCGCGTCACTCGCGGTGCTGGGCGATTTCGTTCCGATGGGTCTCGGCATGGCCATCACGTCGGAAATCAACTCCAACAGTCTCGACAACACGATTCGTGTGATGAACATCGTGCCTACCAAGTGGGTGCTTGCCGACGTTCGTATCGAAGCAGTAGCTCGTGGGTTTGGTCACGGACACATCTATCTGTGGGCCGAAGACGGAACCCTCATGGCAACGGCAAGCCAGTCAGCCATGATCCGTCCTTGGAAGGGGCCCTGATGGAGCCATATCGCGGATACGGCATCACTCTTCCGTTTGATCGAGTTCCGTTGCACGCGCAACGTGACCGCATCGCTGAACTCGCCGACCTCGGGTACACCGACGCGTGGTCGGCCGAAACCGACGGCACCGACGCGTTCACGCCGCTCGCGCTTGCCTCGCAATGGGCGCCCTCATTGCGCCTTGGTACGGCCATCGTTCCGGTCTTCACTCGTGGTCCTGCAGTGATCGCTCAAAGCGCGTTGGCAATGGCGCAAGCTGCGCCCGGCCGATTCGTGCTGGGTCTCGGAACGTCATCCGATGTCATCGTTGGTCGCTGGAATGGCATCGCCTTCGACGAGCCCTACAAGCGAGTCCGCGACACTGTGCGTTTCATTCGAGCTGCATTCACAGGCGAAAAAGTCACCGAGACCTACGACACGTTTTCGATTCGTGGATTCAAACTCAGTGCCGTTCCCGAGCAACGTGTACCCATTCTCATTGCCGCACTTCGCGAAGGCATGTTGAACCTCGCTGGCCGTGAAGGCGATGGCGCGATCATTAACTGGTTGTCGGCCGACGATGTCGCTCGTGTTGCGCCGATCGTCAAGGCCCATGGTGAAGACAAAGAAATCGTCGCTCGTATCTTTGTGGTTCCTTCAGAAGACACCGAAACAGTGCGAGCGCAAGCAAAGTTCGCAATTGCTGCGTATCTGAACGTTCCGGTCTACGCCGCGTTCCACGAATGGTTAGGTCGTGGGCCGCAACTACAAGGAATGTGGGACGCATGGAAGGCGGGCGATCGCGCTGCGGCGCTCGCTGCGATTCCCGATGAGGTCGTTGATCAACTCATCGTGCACGGTTCCTATGAGCAGTGCCGTGCTCATATCCAGCGCTACATCGAAAATGGTGTCACCACGCCCGCGCTCGCAGTCTTGGGAATGGCTGGTGTCGATACAGAAGAGGCAGTGCGGCAGCTCACGCCGCGATAACGGCCTACAGAAGTTTGAGTTGTTCGGTGCGCTCAGCCCATTCGGTGAGCGGCACCCACATGGCGCCACCACGCGGGCCGCGCTCTTTGACCTCGACGGCATCGAGGGGCATGGCTCGCATCGCGCCTTTTGAATCGCAGACGCCAAGACTGCCGTCGGCTTCGCGGCGTGTAACGGTGCCGTCTTTCCAGCGCTCTGTGTCGCGGCGTCGGAATCGAACCGCTGATCCAGGGCTGAGCCCAATCTCGCTCAGACCGTCGGCGGGGAATGGGTCGGTGGCTTCGGCTTTCTTGCCCTTGGGGCGGCGAACGGGGGGCATGACTAGAACCGGCCTGCGGCGGCGTTGATGGTGTCGGCGATGACGCCCATGCGGTCGGCTCCCCAAGGCATGGGCATCACGACAGGAACGTCGACACCAGCATCGACATAGGACTGCACGGTTGCATGGACATGAGCGGCGTCGCCGAGCACGTCGATGGCGTCAACCATGCGATCGGACACCGCAGCTAGAGCAGCGTCGCGGTCGCCCGCAGCGTGACACTCGCGAACCTGTGCGACTTCGTCGGCGAATCCGGCACGAATGAAATTGTCGGCATAGGCATCGACAACGATGTAGGAGAATAAATCTTTGCGAGCAAGATCGCGGTGTGGCTCGGGATCGGTAACGCCGACGTGTACGTAGCCGTACACGGTTGCGTCGCCACCCGAGCGCACTTGCTCAACAGACCATGCAACATGCGAAGCGGGCACGTAATTGAGCAGCACGCCGTCGGCGAGTTCGCCGGCCAGTTTCAGCATGAGTGGATTGAGTGCCGCAAGGATGATCTTTGGGCGCTTTTCGCCAAGACGCACTCCGAGGCGGAAACCTTTCACTGTGTGAAAGTCGCCGGCGAAGTCGATCTTTTCGCCACTGAGGCAGAGCCGGAGGAGTGTGAGTTCTTCGCGCATTTGAGCGAGTGGGCGATCGCCGTACTCGGCACCGTGCCAGCGACGGACAACGGCGGGGGAGGAAATACCGATGCCTAAAAGAATGTCTCTGTCGGGATGTAGTGCCTGGAGCGTGGCCGCGCCCATAGCAGTAACGCCGGGAGTGCGGAGTTGAGTTGCCAGCACGCCTGTGCCGAGGTTGAGAGTGGGTTGAGCGGCGCCGATGGCGGCCAAGGTGGAGAACGCCTCGAGACCAGTGGTTTCGGCGACCCAGAACGAGCTGTAGCCAGCACTGACTGCCCAATCGGCAGCAGTGAACCCGGCGGCAGGTCCGAGCCCGGCGAAGCTGGCGAAGGTGAGTCCCAGTGGGTGGGATGGAGCAGCGCTCATGGCCGATGACGCTAGTGCGGGCCGATGACAGTGCCGAACGGGTGACCTCGGTCAACGAGCGTGGACTCCTTCGCGTAAATCTTCGAATATGACCCACGCGTTGCACGCATTGGCCTCTACGATGCTTAAGTAACCGCAGTAGCAAGTGAACTACCGCAACCTTCGGAACCCTCCGAGGAGAGCGAATCTCAACCGCCGGCTACGACAGGAGAAACACATGACTGAAACCCGAGAGATGGACGCACTCACCGAGGCGCTTTCGATCATCGATCGTGCACTGGGCGAAATGCTCCATCGCGAGTTGGTTAGCACCAACGAGGTCGCCGATCTCCTGCTTGACATCCGATCATTGGTTGCTTCCGAGGCTGCTGTTCTCGTTCAGAGCTGAGCATCACCGAGCCCCGTGCTCGGTCGACTCGCCACAAACTTGTTCCACGATGCGCGGTCTTTGGGCCGCGCATCGTCGCGTTGGGAGCGTCAGCGATCGAGGCTGGTGTGCTTGAACTCGTTCAGTGACGGCCAACCGGCCAACATTTCGACGATTCGTTCGACTGATCGACGGGCATCGGCGGCGTCGACAGGAAGTTCCATGAGACGAACGAATGCTGCGTGCTCGTCGGTCATGAACGTGGGGACGCCCCAAACGTCGAGGTCGCGGGCGGCAGCGGTGTGCTCGTCGCGGATTAGGGCGAGTGGCGCGCCGCTAGCGATCTCGACGAAGACCGGGTCGGGGTCGAAACCGTTGGCTTCGAAAATCGTTCGGAGAACGGCTTCGTCGCGAAGTTGTGCGCCTTCGGCGTGGCGAGCCTCGAACAGCGCTCGATGCAGGAGCGGAAAGCGATCTGGGTCGGTGTCGCGCACAACGACGGCGGCCTGAAGGGCGAGGAGACCGGTGTCATCTTCGGGGTGCTCCCAGATAGGTGCCTCGCCTTCCTCGATGTGGACCTGACCCAGAGAGAACGGCACGAAGCGGACGTTCCAGTCCGCGCCATCGACGATGCCCTCGACGACATGGGCATGAACGATGCGGGCGAAGGGGCAGCGGTAGTCCCATGTGATGGCGAATTCAAGAGTCATGGTGATGGCCAATCGTTTGGTTTGCGAGAAGAGGAAGGAGAGCGGCGGCGCTCTTAGCGGCGACGGCGATACAGCGGGAAGACAGCTCGGGCAATGGCGCCGAGTCCGAGCCCGACCGCAAGCCCGCCAGCCACGTCAGACGCGTGATGAATGCGAACATGGATGCGACTCACAGCGACAAGTCCCCCGAGGCCGAAGATTGCAACCTTCGTCGGGGTCGACGATTTCTGGGCCAACAGAACCCCGGCAACCATCGCGGTGCTGGAGTGTCCGCTTGGGAAGCTCGTCGAAAGCGGAATGCGAAGGCGGTGGGGTCGGGGTTCTTGAATGACCGGACGCTCACGCTTGAACTGCGTCTTGACGATGCCATTGATGATGACGGACTCTGCGGCCAGGATCGCAGTGAGGCGCCAGGCGGCGCGAGCATCTTCTTCGGACTTGAGGCCACGGAGAAACGCGAGAAGTACCCAGATGAGTCCGAAGTCGCCGAGTTCGGTCAGCGCATAAATGATTCGGTCGGTGGGTTCGGTGCCGCGGAAACGATCGAAGAACTCGTCGACCTTGTGGTCAAAGCGATCGACAGCGCTCAACTGATGAGGCGATTCGTGGTCGTGGTGAGGGAGGGGGAGGTCCGGGTGATCGGCTGCGAACTTTTCGACGGCAGCGTCGATGAAGTTCTCTGGTGGCAGCGATTCAGTCTCGTCGGGGCTCGTCACGGGTAACAATGCTAGGGGAGGACCGAAGCCCCTCGTTCAGGCCTGAGTGAAACCACTGGGACGAACGGGACGTTCGACTCCCTCAAAGGCTTTCCGGGCGTCGTCGGGGTTTCCGCCGAATTCCGGGCACCACTGCTGATAGGAGCACCAAGAGCAAAGTTTCGACTTCTTTGGTCGAAAATCCTCGCGCTCGCATGCCGTTTCAATTGCTGACCAGATTGAGGTGACTTTGCGTTCGATTTGGCGGGTTGATTGTTCAGTCGGGGTTGTTTCAACGATGGTTGGTGTGCCGCCGAGATAAATCAATTGCACCTTGCTTGGTCGCTCGCCGTAGATCTGTTCGCAGAGGTAGGCATAGATATGCACGCCGGTGAGGCGCGACTGTTGATAGCCCTCGGCGGGAGCTTTGCCGGTCTTGTAGTCACTCACGATGAGATGACCATTTGCATCGCGTTCGAGCCGGTCGATGATGCCGCGCAATGTGACGCTCGAACCGCTTTTTACAGGGAGCTGGTGTTCGACATGAAGTTCAAGTCCGATGGGTTCGATGGCGGTGGGATCTTCGACGTCGAAGTATTTGTGCACGAGTACATCGGCATCGCGGAAGAAGGCCACTTGTTCGTCGGGGTTGAGCGCGAGTTCTGCCCACTCGGGATCAGTATCGAGTTCGTTTGACGCATCGGCAAGGCATGCGATCGCGGCATCGATTGTTCGATCGGCGGGATCGAGCGCAAGCAGTCGCTCGAGCGCAGAGTGCACGAGCGTTCCTTTGACGGTGGCAACGGTTGGAGGCTGCGGAATTTTGTCGATTGCCGAGAAGCGAAAGGACAATGCGCAATCGGTGAAGGACGACACCTTTGACGGCGAAAGCGACGTGGGGAGTTTCAATGCCATGTTCGGCAGGCTACGCAGAGCCAGCGACAGTTGCCGCGATGAGTGTCAGGCCAGCATTGAAAAAGAATCGAGAATCGACGCTGCAATGGTTTCGGGGTCCTCGAGTGGCCCGAAGTGAGTCAGTTCGGGAAAGGAGGCAACGGTTCCGTAGGGCAACGCTTCGGTGATCTTTCGTCCAAAGATGGCAGGAACGGCGTTCTCGACTCCCAGAGCGATGGTGACTGGGCAGGAGACCTCGGGCAGTGCAGCGAAGGCGCGGTGCGACATCCCGTGGGCGTAGACCTCGGCCTCGTTCTTGGGGAGGCACTTCAACGAAACAGTGCCGTCCGCGTTTTCGCCAAAGCCGTGGTCGACGTACACCCGCAGGACTTCAGGATGCAACGTGTTGAACGGGGGTTTCGATGCGTAATTGTCGAATGCCTCGTCAAACGAGTTGAAGGTGTCTCGACGTCGGCGAGCGCCGTTTGAAAGCGGGTTGTCGGGGTTGTAGTCAGTAACAAAATCGGTCGGAACCACAACTGGCTCGAAGAGATACAGCGCGCGAAATGTTCCCGGGCGGGCCTGTTCGGCGAGAACGAGCGCGGCGGCGCCTTTGGAATGTCCGATACCGAACGGCTTCTCCAGTCCGAGGACATCGATGACCGAAAGTACGTCGTCGGCAAATCCGTACCACTCAAGGGGCCGGTCTTTTGGAGCATCAGAGTCTCCATGGGCGCGCATATCGATCGACCACCGGCGGTAACCAAGGAGGTGTGCGGCGAGTGGTTCCCAAACGCGGCCGTGGAATCCGGTTGCGTGCGCAAGGAGGACAGGAGGTCCCTCGCCACCAAGATCGTGGACCTTGAGTTCGACACCGTCGGTGGAGGGGATTCGCATGCCTCCATCCTGCCTCTACGGTGTAGAAGATGGTGCCGAATTCCTCCGATTTCTCCGCAACTGGCGACGACCAATGGTCCGGCCTCGAAGCACGTGATCCGGTCGACGCCGCAGTGCTTGAAGTGAACCGAGCGTTCTACGAAGCGTTTGAAACCTCAGACTTCAACGCAATGTCTGATCTTTGGGTACATGAGGATCACGCAGTGTGCGTTCACCCTGGGTGGACTGCGTTGCGCGGGTGGGCGTCCATTGCTTCGAGCTGGGCGGCAATGTTCGATGGTCCTCAGAACATCCAGTTCATCGTGACCGATGAACATGTGGTGGTAAGTGGTGACATCGCATGGGTGTCATGCGACGAAAACCTCTTAACCTTCGGTGCGAGCGCGACGGTGAACGCGCTCAATATTTTTGAACGGGTCCAAGACGGTCAGTGGCGAATGGTGGCGCACCACGGTGCGCCTGTGATGATCGCGTCAGACGAAGAATTCGACGACGACCTCGACAACTAGGAAGGCAAAGCCCTCAGGCGTTGCCCTTAAGAGTGTGGAGGATCTTCGAGAGTTCCCCGTTGTTGTCATCGGGGACGATGTAACCGTCTTCGTTCCGGATGGTGTCCCAGTTTGCAGCGATGTCTTCGGCCGTGAGGTTCGGGTTGAAATAGCCCGGGGTGAGGCCGATAAAGAAGCGGGAGATGACGCCGCCGGCGGCGGAGTAGACCTCGCCGCTTACGTCGCAAGCCGATGACGAGAGATAGGCGACCAGTGGGCTCACAAGTGCTGGGTCCATTGCATCCATGAGGCCGTCGAACAAACCCTCGGTCATGCGGGTTGCGGCGACTGGAGCAACAGCATTGGCCTTCACATTGAACTTACGACCCTCGATGGCGAGGACGCGGGTGAGGCCAACAAGACCCATCTTGGCGGCGCCGTAATTGGCCTGACCGAAGTTGCCGAGAATGCCTGAGTTCGACGAGGTTGAAACGATTCGGCCGTAGCCCTTTTCACGCATGATTTGATAGGCCGGCTGCGTGACATAGAACGCGCCGAGTAAGTGCACCTGGATGACTGACTCGATCATTTGCTGATCGAGATTGTGGAAGGACTTGTCGCGCAGGATGCCCGCGTTGTTCACAACGATGTCGACAGTGCCGAACGCGTCGACTGCAGTCTTGACGATGGCCTTGCCGCCGTCGGGAGTTGCGACCGAGTTGGCATCGGCGACAGCTTCGCCACCGAGGTCGAGAATTTCTTGCACGACTGACTGCGCTGGGCCGACCCCACCGCCGTCGCCACTGACCGATCCGCCGAGATCGTTGACAACAATGCGAGCACCGCGTCGAGCGAGTTCAAGTGCGTGCTGGCGACCAAGTCCACCGCCGGCGCCGGTGATGATCGCTACCTGGCCGTCGAAACCGATGTCAGTCATTGGGTCCATCCTCTCCGCGGGTGTGCGCGGACTGTGTTGTTCGAACGGAGGGATCGTACTCAGGGCGACTGGCAGGGGACCACATTGGCTCGGGTTCTCCTCCTACAGGGGTGGGCCAAGCCCGCAGTCGTCGCAGTAGCCGGTAGTTCGGTAGCGTGGCCCCCATGGCTCCGAAGATCAGCACCGAAAAGATGTTCCGCCGTCGACAGAAGATCGCCGCTGCCGTCGACCTGCCCGGCGTTCCGGTCGGCACTTTCGGCAAGGTGTGGTTCGTTTCGGGCGTTACCTGGATCCGCTATCACGTGGCGTTCGACAACGACGTGGAAATCGCCAACGTCGATGGCGCACAGATCATCGACCGCAAGGTATGGCTCGCTGAGCAATCGGTTCGTGACCAAGAAGCACTCGACATTGAACGGGCCGCGGCTCGTGAAGTCGCACGTGCTGAGGCACTGGCCAATCTTGCGACTGGTCCTGCTTCGCACTGATCACATTCCAACGTCGCATCGCGGCACTGAAGGGGCGTCACCATGAAGTTCGGTATGCAGATCGACTACGCGGGTGGCTTTGCTGAGTCCGCCGCAAAGGTCGCCGAGTTCGAAAAAGCCGGCCTTGATATCGCGTGGGTTGCCGAGGCTTATGGCTTCGACGCTCCGACCTTTATGGGTTATCTGGCCGCCAAAACCGAATCGATCACGATCGGTGCCGGAATTCTTCCTATTTACACGCGCACGCCAACACTTATGGCGATGACAGCGGCCAGCATGGACACGCTGACCAACGGCCGATTCATTCTTGGCCTCGGGGCTTCGGGCCCGCAGGTCATCGAAGGCTTCCATGGCGTGAAGTACGACGCACCACTCGGACGCACGCGCGAGATCATCGACATCTGCCGACTTGTATGGAAGCGCGAACGGGTGACCTACAACGGCAAGTACTACACGTTGCCGTTGCCTGCCGATCAGGGTACTGGTCTTGGTAAGCCACTCAAGATGATTGCCAAGCCGATCCGTGAAGACATCCCCGTATGGATTGCATCGCTTGGTCCCAAGAACGTTGCGATGACAGCTGAGATCGCAGACGGTTGGTTACCGATTTTTTATATGCCTGAACGCGCCCAAGATGTTTGGGGTGCCGACCTTGCCGCCGGAGCAGCAAAGCGCGATCCAAATCTTGGACCTCTTGAGATTTGTGCTGGCGGCCTTGTCGCGATTGGTGACGACATGTCTGAGGTCGCCGAAATGGCACGCCCGATGGTTGCGCTCTACGTAGGCGGCATGGGAGCCAAGGGTCGCAACTTCTATAACGATCTCATGTGCCGTTACGGATACGAAGAAGAAGCCACCAAGATCCAGGACCTCTACCTTGAGGGTAAGAAGGATGAAGCGGCTGCACTCGTTCCGTCAGAGTTCTTGAAACTCACAAACCTTTGTGGTCCTGAAGGATTCGTACGTGAGCGCATAGAGGCCTATGCCGCTTCTGGCGTGAGCGTGCTGAACATCATTCCTGTTGGTGGAAACCCCACCGCGACGATTGAGAAACTCAAGACCTGGGTGTCGTGAGGTTCAACGCAGTGCGCCGATGCGGTCGATGACCGCTTCAGCCTCGGCCACAATCGACCGAACGAGATCGCCTGCGGGCACGAGTTCGTTGATTGCACCAACACCCTGACCAGCTGGCCAGAACTCTCGGGCAGGGTCGACCTCTGTGTTGGGCCCTGCGCCAAGATGATTGGCGCCATCGTTGATAGAGCGAATGAACTGTGCAGGGAAGGGCTCGATTTCGCTCGCGTGTTCTTCCCAATATTGCGTGTAGTCGTTGCGCGCAACGCGGCAGGTCTTTCCGGTGAAACCCTTTGAGACGACCGTGTCGTCCTCGGCCATTGAAAGAAGTTTTTCTTTGTACCCGGGAGTTCCCCATGCTTCGGGTGTGGCAATGAAACGCGTTCCCATCCAAACGCCTTCAGCGCCGAGGCTGAGTGCAGCTGCGAGACCACGACCGTCGAACAGGCCGCCAGCAGCGACAACTGGAACCTTGTCCTCGACAACGTCGACGATTTGGGGAACGAGCGCCATGGTGGCGATCGTTCCTGTATGTCCGCCAGCTTCAGTTCCCTGAGCGATGACGAGGTCGCAGCCAGCAGCAACTGCGGCGACTGCGTGTCGAACCTTTCCGCACATGCTCGCGACGAGAACGTTGTTGTCATGGCAGAGGTTGACGACATCACGCGGAACGCCGAGTCCGGCAACAAACACGCGGCCGCCGTTGTCGATGATGGCTTGCACTTGTGCCGGCATATCGCCTGGCGCTGCGGTTAGAAGATCAACGCCGAAAGGTTTGTCTGTTGCGGCGCGAACAAGGTGCATCTGTTCGACCATGCGGTCGAGGTTCATCGTTGACGCCCCCATGCATCCGAAACCACCTGCCTCGCTCACAGCGGCAACAAGTTCGTGATAGCTCACGCCCCCCATGCCCGCGAGCATTACGGGGTGTTCGATTTCGAGAAGGTCAGTCAGCCGAGTTCGCATGACTGCCACGGTACGCCCCCGGGCCGGTGAGCATGCCCCTATGCCAGCGTCGAGGTGTGAGCAAAAGACCGCGTGGGTAATCCTCAAACAGCCATCGGCCAAAATTGCGACGTGTCCAACCGTTTATCCCGGCGATGCGAACGGCACCTCGGGCGCCAAGTGGCCGCCGGAGGATGGCCATGAGGCGTTCAGCGAAGCGATGATCAACGGAGAGCTCAGTCTCAACCGAATGTTCGTAGGCCGAGGCGCACGCTGTCACGTTTGTGGGATTGGAGATGATTGCTTCGGCGGCCCAGCGGCCGGTGAGGAGCGCTTGGCCGATTCCCTCACCTGTCATGGGATCGGTTGCCGCCGCCGCGTCGCCAACAAAGAGGGTGCGTTCGCAAGAAAGGGCGATGCGATCGACTCGTGCGGGGATGGGCCATGCCCGGTGCGGACTTTCCGGTTCGGCATCGGGACCGAGGAACTCGCGCACATGGGGTCGGGCAAGAAGTTCGCGCCAAAGTGGCCCCATATCGCTGACTTTGTACGAACTGTCGTCCCGCAGAATTCCAAAGCCGATATTCGCGGTTCCATCGGCAAGGGGGAACGACCACGCATAGCCGGGGAGAAGATCAGGTTCGAACCAAACGATGAGTTCGCTCGAAGCGCGCGGAGAAACGTTTTTGAAGTACTGACGAAACGCGTGCCATTCGCCGCGGTAGCCGGGTTGGGCGATGCCGAGTGCCTTGCGGGTTGGCGACCACATTCCGTCGGCGGCAATGACATAGGAGGAACTAATGGTGTCGCCAGCATCGGTGAGAACCGTTGCTGAGGAATTGTTTTGTGTCACCGAGGAAAGAGCAACGTTCTCACGGATCTCAATGCCTTCAGATCGAGCAAGTTGGACCAGCGCGAGATCAAGGTCTTGTCGGCGACTCGCCGCTGCATACATTCCACTGTCTCTCGGCAGCGGAAAGACAACTTCGCGGCCGCTGGGCGATCGGACGACGACATCGTCAACGCTGACCCACGAGGGCACAGTCTTTGGGTCGAGACCGAGAGCATCAAGTTCGCGCAGTGCCGAGGTGGTGAGACCGTCGCCACAAATCTTGTCGCGCGGAAATGTTGCTTTGTCGATGACGACAACGGTGTGACCTGCCCGGGAGAGCGTGAGTGCAGCAGCACAACCGGCAGGACCTGCTCCGACCACGAGAACATCGACCTTCGTGTCTCCGGCGGTTGCGGAGTCGGTGGTTGAAGGTTCAGTCGACATCGACCGAAGGCTAGATGGTGTCTGCTTGCGGTCCGAAGCCGGGGCGCACTTCGCCAGGTTCAATAGGTCGCATCAAGATGTCGATTGCGAGCCAGATCGTTTTCGAAAACGGAAAGAACGCCAGCGGAAGTACTCCGGCTGCAGCAATCGCAGCGATGATGATTGCAACAATGGGTGGTGTCGGCCAGAAGGCGAGAAACCCGATCAAAAGCACGATGAGAAGTGCCCCGAAACTCACGATTGTGTTGATGCCGAGATCGCCGGTCCAGTGCCCTTCGATTCGCTCAAACTTCAGATTGCACTTGGGGCAGCGTTCGAGCATCGTGAACCAGCGGCGAAAGAGATGACCATGACCACAAACAGGACAGCGCTTCATGCAACCGCGCAGGAAGGTCCGTTTGTTTGGAGACATGTTCAGAACCACATATCTGGATCGATGTGGGTGATATCAAGCGGTTCGGCAGGGAGGTTTCCAGAAACAACGTCGGGAAGGAATTCCCGTAAGCGGCGGGGCAGTACTTGAACATCGGATTCCAAAAGTTCGTCTAAACCCCACCAGTGATGACCGCCGAAGGCCATTGCTTCGAATGCTTCAAGTCCACCGGGCTTGCGGGTCGAAAGATCGATTCGGTCGGTCCACGCGACATGAACATGCTCATGCTGATCGAATTTCCAACCGGCAAAAGTGAACTTCGAATGTTGCGTCCACACACATGGCCCGATTTCGGCTTCGACAATGCCGGTTTCTTCATAGAGCTCGCGTAGCGCCGCTTCGGCACTTGTTTCGCCCTTTTCGATTCCGCCGCCGGGGATCTCCCACCATTGGCCCTTTGATGCGTCGGCAGGATCGCGTGCTTCGAGAAGAAGTACGTGGCCGTGTTGATCGAGAACGACCACACGTGCGGCCGTTCGTTTGAGTACCCAGTCAGCCACAATCGTCCTCCTCTTCTAGCCACCGTATCCAGCGCACATGCGGATGGCACAGCGCAAGAACGCGGCTTGAACATTTTCCATTGACCCATTGTCGGAGGCCGAGCACTGTCGGCGTTCCGTCTCCTACCTCGTAATAGGTGGTTACAAGTTCATCGGGAGTTTCGATCCAAGGCGTGAATCGGGGTTCCTCGAGCGTCACCAACGCGAGATCGCGTTTTGCGCCGAGCGCGTCAATCGATGTTTGAATGGTTTCTCTGCCGCTTGCGGAAACATACGCAAGCGCCCAAGTGGACAAGATGACGGGCACACACTCAGGGGAAATTGTTTCAATGAGTGGAATGAGGTCGACTACCGCATCGCCTCGAACAAGAGGAGGCGGAGTTTTGGCAACGACGGCCAGTGCAGCGGCAAGCCGCTCTGGTCGCTCGGGGATCCCAGGCCAAACGCATGCCTGTAACCAGCGTGATTCGGTCTCATTCGACGCATCGATCGGCGCCGGATCGACGCCGGTTCGCTGAGAGATACGACCAATGCGACATTCTGGAGGAATGAGATCACCGCGAAGTTCACAGGTCAGCTGAATCGGCGAGTCGGATGGGCCAAACTCGCGAACAACGGTTTCGTCGAGGACATAGTCGGCATGCCAGTGATCAACGAAGAGGTTGATTCCGGCACTCGGGCCAATTTCGACCAGCGCTATGTCACGATCGTTGAAGGGAAGCGCACTCAACCCGAGAGCGATTCCTGCGCTTCGCCCCACTTCGTTTGTTTGCACCGACCGGGTGCGCATGTTGTGCACGATCGGTTCCCGTTCCAGTTCGACAAGTTCAAGAAAGGGTTGCACAGGATCGGAATTGGATTCGCCTCGATAGACCCGTGCGATTTCTGACTCGGGGTTGGCGAGGATGCGATCGTGGGTCGCGGCGAAGAAAAGGACAGGAATACGACCTCGGCGGGTATTGGGGCTCGCCGATGTCACGACAAATTCCAGAAGTTGCGTATCTGCTGCGATAGCACGAGCGAGCTGTTCGTAGGTGGGGCTGTAGCCAGCAAAGTCATGATCGGCGAGGAAGAGGAAGAGGTCTGAAAGTTCCTCGATGGCGCCTCGTTCGCTCACGAATTTGAGGGTATCGCTCTGGGTCAGGTGTTGGCGATCGAATCGCAGCACAATGGTTAGGTGACCCTGCCTGCCGGAACCCTGATGCGTCGAGCTGCTCGACTCCAGTGTCCTATCTGCGCCCAGCGTGGATTGTTTCACAATTGGGTTCAGATGGTTCGGGAGTGCCCACGATGCGGTTTGGTTTTCGACCGACTTCCGGGGCACTGGCTCGGATCGTGGTTTTTGAATATCTGCCTTGTGCAACTTGTCGTCGTTCTGCTCCTCATCATCAGCGTCGCAGTGACATGGCCCGATCCGCCAATGTGGATCATCGGCGGAGCAACGGCAGCCTCAGCGATCATCGTTCCGTTTTTGTTCTTCCCGTATTCGCGAACGCTCTGGACGGCGATTGATCTTGCGATGCGTCCGCTCGATTACGACGATGGTGTGGCTCCCGGCTTCGTTCTCGGCGGTGATCAAGCGCGACTTGAATCGGAACGGAAGGCGCAGGAAAAAGGGGAGTAACGAGGACCCCTGTATCGCTCAGCTGGTTGTCGATGGCGTCGAAGGAACGATTTGCACAGTGAAGGTCACCACTTTGTTTTCGGCCTGTGGTGCACCCGCTATTTGGTCGTAGCTCAACGAGATTGTCGCGGGGCCAACAGCACGACCCGCAAAAGAAATGATCTGGACGAGTGGCAGGACTGCAGGAAGCGTTGTTTGCGTCGTTGAACTCGTGCTGGGATTCCCCGCACGAACCCCAGTCGTTGTGGTTGTCATTGCGCTCTCGGCCTTGCCTAACAGCTCTGGGTCATCGCTGAAACGGGAGCCGAGTGCGATGAGGCGGGAGTTGTCAATCGGGGCGAGCACCCAGCGCCATCCTGAACCGGGATCGGCCGGAAGCATGATCGCGAACTCCTTGCCGATCGTGGTTGTGATCGGGGCGGCCGGGTCCACGTAGGTAGCGATCGCTTCAGGAGGGGCGGCGGTTGTCGTTGTGGCGGAATCATCGGAACCCGCCGAGGATCCACCCGAACAGCCAGCGAGGAGCGCAAAGACGCCGATCGCAAGAACAAGAGCCTGTCGACGGCGGCCGAAGCTGGACCGCCGGACAAGGCGATCGCTTTGGGTTCTGGGGTGAGATCGCATTGGGCTGAGACTACGGCCCGGCGCCGTCGGTCCTCGTTCAACGGGGCTGTCGGCCGCATCTAGAGTCAGATTTTGTGAACTTCGACGAATCTCCAGAAGAAGCGGAACTCCGGGCCGAGATCCGGGCGTTCCTCGATGCAAACGCCACGCTCAAGACCGGTACAGAATCTGATTGGTCTCGAGGACCAGTCGACGATTCTGAAGAAGCCGCCCGTGCCTACATGGAACGTTGTCGTGCATGGCAGAAGGTGTTGTCGGAGAACGGATGGGCTGGCATCACTTGGCCAAAATCGTTCGGTGGTCGCGGTGACAGCGCTGCAGTCTCGGTGATCTTCGGTCAAGAAGCATCGAAGTACGACGTCACCGCAGGGTTCATCGGTGCGGTGCAGTCACTGGTGGGCCCGCCGATCATGCGCCACGGAACCCCTGAACAGCAGCAGCGGTTTCTTCCGGGGCTTCTTGACGGTTCGGTGAACTGGTGTCAGTTGTTCTCTGAACCAGGCGCTGGGTCCGATCTCGCAGCGCTCTCAACCCGTGCAGTGCGTGACGGTGATTCATTCATTGTCAATGGTCAAAAGGTGTGGAACACCCAAGCGCAGTTTGCCGATTGGGGCATCCTCGTTACGCGCACCGATCCTGATGCGCCGAAGCACAAGGGCGTCACGTTCTTCCTCGTCGACATGGCAACTCCGGGCATCGAGGTTCGTCCGCTCGTGCAGTCGACTGGTCAGGCGCACTTCAACGAGGTCTTCTTCAACGACGTCATCATTCCTGTCGAGAACGTTGTTGGCGAGATCAACGAAGGATGGGCCGTTACCCGAACGGTGCTCAGCAGCGAAGCCGGAATGATTGGTTCCGGGGCTGGCGGTTCAAATGGTTTCGAAGGCGTACTTGGTCTTGCGCGCAAGTATGGGCGGACTGAGGACCCTGAGATTCGTTTGCGTTTGGCCGACGCCTATGCGCGAGAGCGCATGCTGCAACTTCTTGGACTGCGCATGCAGTCATTCATCCTTAACGGACGTGGAAATCCTCCTGATCCCTCGGTCATGAAAAACTTCATGGTGCAGGCTGCCGAAAAGCGATACGACCTCGCACTTGAACTCGAAGGTCCGGACGGAATGCTCGATAAGACCGATGCGCCGCAGAACGGTTTCTGGCAGTCAGCCCACATGGGACAGTTCGGTTCACGAATCGGTGGAGGTACAACCGAGGTTCATCGCAACATGATCGCTGAACGCGCCCTTGGTCTTCCGCGTGACGCCTCGCCCGACAAAGACCTTCCGTGGAAGGACATTCTGAAGGCCTAGAGCTTCAGGACCTTCTTGGCGTTTTCGCGAAGGAACTTGGGCCAGACCTCGTCTTTGAACGGAACCTTCGGGAGTTCTTCAAAGATGCGGTCATAGCTAAGGCCTGCAGGAAAATAGCCGGCGTACATGACCTTGTCGGCGCCGCGGCTGTTGGCGTAGTCGACAATGGCCTTTGGATAGTGCTTCGGCGCGAACGCGGAGGTTGAGTAGTAGAGGTTCGGCCACTTGAGCATGAGCTTCATGGCGAGTTCGGTCCAAGGCTCGGCGCCGTGTCGCATGACAAACGTGAGGTCGGGGAAGTCGTACATGACTTCATCGATGAGTTCAACATGCTGCGGCGCGAACGGAACTCGGGGGCCGGGAATGCCGACACAGCAGAAGATGGGAAGGTCAAGTTCCACTGCGAGCGCGTAGAACGGATACATCTTCTTGTCGTTCAACGGTGTGCGGTAGCCGGCAGGGAATGTGCTGATAGCTCGGAGGTTCACACCGCTTGCATGAACTTCGCGGATTTTTTCGATACCAGGCATGACGTCGGTGGGATCGAATTCGAAGCAGGTGAAGAACCGATCGGGATGCTCGGTAAGGGCACGAAGGCAATCGGGGTTGTTCGGGTTGTAGCCGAGCATCGCCTTTTCGATGTTGTGACGTTCGAAGTTGTCGATGAGGAGAGCAACTGGATCGACTCCTTCTTCAGTGTCGGGCGGGACGTCTTTGAACATGTACTGCGCAGGAAACCGGAAGTCTTTTGACTCCTGATCGCGTAGATGGGGGGCGAGGAATTTGTAGACCTCTTTGCGGTTGCGGCTTGGCATGCCAACAAAGGTCTCGATGATGTTGATGTCGGTGGGGAATCCCATGGGGTCCGTCGCTCCTTGAAGAAGTTGAACGGGGCGAATCTAGGACATGGAACGACACCTCCTGATCGTTCTTATGCGGCGAGAGGGGAATCTTCTGGTGAGAGTCCGCTTCGGACGATGTGGATCCACATTTCAAGCTCAAGTTCGCATGCCCGGCGCCGGCATGTCATGGCCAGGATTGGGTCGACTGACGTTGCAAGCCGGCGCAAGGAATCGGCGCGGTATTGCAAGCGAGAGAGATCGAATTCAGGTGGCTCGGCGACTGGGGACTCGGTCACCGCCGCGGTGGGCAAGGTTGAAAGCGTTGCGATTGTCATGTCTGGCTCCTCTGTGCTCTTCGGGCATGACAGGTGATGTCAATGCATCGTGAGGTCTTTCCTGTCTTGTCGGCAGGAAACGCCAATGTGTGAACAACTTTCCCCGGGCCGGTCGAATTGGGTCAGGAAGAGGGGGTGGCGTCGGTCTCTGAGAGGGCCGATTTCTTGCCAAATCTGTGGCGAAAAACGAAATGGGCCCCAAGGCCGGCCGGCAGCGGTAGCCAGTAGGAGGCGATGCGGTAGGCAAGGACGGCGAGGAGTGCCTTTTCACTAGGAACGCCAGCGAGCACGAGCATGGCAGTGAGTCCGGCTTCGACAAATCCCACGCCGCCCGGGGTGATCGGGATCATGCCAAGTACGGCAGCAACGGCGTAGGCAAGTAATACCAAACTCAGACGAGGGTCCACGCCACAAGCTTTGAGAGCGCAGACCAGCGCGAAGTAATCAAGCAGCCAGTTGCCAACTGCGGCGAGGAGTGCAGCGCGCCAGCGAGCGCCGAGGCTGCTCACCATCTGGTCGCGCTGACGAACGATTCCTTCCACCGTCGGCCCTCCGGATCGGCCACGACGCTTATTGATCCATCCGGCAACCGTTGTAATGGTCCTCGCAAACCAGTGAATTGGTCGATCAAAACGAACGAGTGAAAACGTAAAGCCAAAGAGAACGACCGCGAGAACTGCACCGCCCCATGCGACATGGATCATTCCGCCTGGGATGGGAGCTCCCAGGATTGAAAGAAAAAGGGCAACCATCGGGAGGCAGAGCAGGACGCCATTGGAAATGATTGACGTCGCAGTGAGCGCGGCCCCAGCGGAACCTTTGTCGATTCCAGAGACTGACAACATTCGGAATCCGGTGGCTGCCCCTATTGCTGCGCCTCCCGGAACAACTTTGGCAACTGCATTCGAAGTGAGTTGCGCTGTTGCTGCGACAAACCACGACACGCGCGGAAGTGCGATGCGAGTGAGATCCCAAGCGCACGCGTACGAACCAACCTCACAAAGGAGAATGGCAACGAACCAATAAATGCTGACTGTTCGAAGTTGTGGGATTTGGTCCCACATATCGAGCAGTCTTGGTGCGAGTCCGTAGAACGCGAACGCCATGACGGCGAGAAAAACAACGCGCCCAAGGATTCGCAGACGCGAGACATGTCGCGCGGGCGTTAAGCCCGTTGCCACGTCCGTCGGTGGCGGGAGAAGTTCGTCAGGCGGACTCAGCCGAGGACGCCCTTTTCATGCAGTTCGGCGATCCGGGCCGCGTCGTAGCCGAGGACCTCGCTAAGGATTTCGTCGCTGTGCTGACCGCACTCGGGAGCCTTTCGAGGAATCGGAAGTTCGCCACCGATGATCTTTACCGGGTTCGGCAACATGTCAGCGCCAAGGATTTCTTTGGGAATCCAAGGCATACGGTCCTGGAACTGCGGATCGTCTTGCATGTTGGACGGAGTGTTCACCGGAGCGAGTGGGGTATTCCATTCGCCGCCAAAGTCCATCCACTCTTTCGAACTCTTCGTCTTGAAAATTGTTGTGAGTTCGGCGAGAAGTTCGCGGTTGTTGCGAGCGTGGTCGGCGTACTTCGAGCCCGGGAACTTCTCGAAGAGGTCGTCGCGTCCAATGCCCTTGCAGAAGTTCTTCCAGAACTCCTGTTCCGATGCCATGAAGAGGATGTGCCCGTCAGAGGTTTCATACATCTGATAGCGGACACCTTCTTTCATGCCAGCGGTGCCTGGAGCGCGTCGTTCGTAGTTGTCGGCTTTGTTCCCAGTAACTTCTGATTGCGGTCGTTCGTAGGCCTTGAATGACTCGCTGCGGTACCAGTCGAAGGCGGCGGCGGCGTCGGACTGCGCAATTTCCATGTAGCAACCTTCGCCGGTGGCGCGGGCTTTGATGATTCCCGCAAGGATGCCCAGGGCGCCGAACATCGGACCGGCGTTGATGCCAATGGAGATATGTGGCGGGATGTAGCAGTAGCCCTCTTCGTCGTAGGCCGGTTCAATAATGCCTGCCCATGTGTCGTAGGCAATTCCATGACTCGGCAGATCGCGGTAGGGCCCGGTCATTCCGTAGCCACTAATCGTCATGAACACGATTTTGGGGTTGATGGCCTTTAGGTCCTCGTAGCCAAGGCCGCGACGAGCGAGCGCGCCAGGGCGCATGGCCTCGACGACAACGTCGGCATCGGCGGCGAGTTCCTTGAATGCTTGGACGCCTTCTTCGGTCCGGAGGTCAAGCACGATTGAGCGCTTGCCTCTATTGCAGTGGAGGAAGAGCAACGATGTGTCTTCGACGATGGGCCAAGTCATCTGACGGCCATAGTCGCCCCCGGGGGCTTCGACCTTGATGACGTCGGCGCCGAGCTCGGCGAGATTGGTAGTGACAGCGGCGGGTCCGAGCATCGAAGCCTCGATAATGCGGACTCCTTTAAGGGGAGCAATTTCAGTCATGCCTACCAATCTGTCACGTCATCAGGGCTCTCGTCACCCTGACGGTGGCAGATGGGGCAAGATGGGAGTGCGGAGGCGCTTGCCACCGATCCATTCATTGTCATCGCTCTGAGAAGGGGACCGTCATGCGAATCGTGGTCGATTTCGATCTGTGTGAAAGCAACGCCGTCTGTATGGGTATCGCCCCAGAGATCTTCGAGGTTCGTGACGACGACTTCCTCTACGTCCTCGACGAGAACCCGCCGGAATCCATGCGCGCCAAGATGGAAGAGTCGGTGCAGCGGTGTCCTAAGCAGGCCATCTCCATCGCCGAAGACTGAACCCCGAATGGCGATTTTCGCCGCTCAGTTCATAGTCTGATCCATGGACTCCACCACAGTCATCGTCGGCGCGTCTCTTGCTGGCATCAACGCGGCACGAACCCTTCGGCTTCAGGGGCACACTGGTTCGATCATCGTTGTTGACGCGGATTCCGAGCGACCCTACGACCGACCACCGTTGTCGAAACAGATACTTACTGGCGAGTGGGAGCCCGAAAAGATTCTCCTGCCGGCGGGTAAGGAAGATCTTGATCTCGAGTTCCGTCTGGGGGTGCGGGCCAAGGCCGTCGACCTCGGTGCACGTCAGATCACGCTTGAAGGCGTAGACGGGGCAGTCGCGAACACAGCATTCGATTCACTGATCATTGCGAGTGGTGCATCTGCGCGCCGATTACCAGATTCCGCCGGCATCGTAGGCGTTCATGTTGTTCGAACGTTGGCCGACAGTCTTGCGTTGCGAGCAGAACTTGATGCTGGTCCTTCACGAGTCGTTGTGATTGGCGCTGGGTTTATTGGTGCTGAAGTCGCTTCGAGCTGTCGTAAGCGAGGCATTGAGGTCACTCTTGTCGAGGCCATGCCGTTACCGCTCGAGCGGATTCTTGGCACCGAGATGGGGCAAGTCTGTGCACAGGTGCATATCGAAAATGGTGTTGACCTTCGACTCGGCGTTGGCGTTCTACAACTTGAAACCGAAACTGTTGATGGTGTCGAGAAGGTCATCGGAGTTGCACTGAGTGATGGAACTACTGTCGCAACCGAAATCGTCGT
>JBILIB010000113.1:0-6782 GCA_044350215.1 Acidimicrobiales bacterium | reverse complement strand
GGTGCATCAGCGGCAAAGAGGTCGAGCATGCGAGCCCGAAGTTGATGAACGTTGAGTTCGGTGGTGTCGATGACGACATCGGCCTCGGCCTTCACCGATTCCAGAACTCGACGCTCTTCCTGGATCGATTCGGCCAACGAACGGTCTTCAGCAGCAAGCGGATGACGTCGGCGCGTACTTTCGTATCGACGCACAAGTTCGTCAGTTGCCGCTTCAAGGAACACAATGCGAAGACGGTTGCCCTGACGGCGCAGTTCATCGAGAGCTGGCAATGCCTCGGAGTGATACGGGCCGGTGCCGACAACGAGCACGACGTTGGTGATGGTCGCATCGGGAGCATCGGCGAAATCGGCAACGCGACCAATAAGCGCTGGCGGCAAATTGTCGATGATGTACCAGCCGAGATCTTCGAGAACGTCCGCGGCCTGAGAGCGTCCGGCTCCCGATAATCCCGTGATCACAACGAAGTCGCTCACCGCATGAACGCTACCGGCGTTGAGCCACCAACGTCAGCAACCGTGGAATGGTGGTGACTTCGGTGTATTCCGGAGCACGATCGATAAAGCCCTGTGGTGGCGCGGGTTCAATCATGCGTTCCAGCGCAAGCCCCGAATCGGCCATGGCGTTGATGTAACGACTGAGTGGTCGATGCACGAAACGGATGAACACATCCTTTTCAACCTCTTCGATCGTGGCCTGCTCAGTGAGGTACGGGCCGATGCGCCAGTACTGCTCAGGCGGATCAAGGATCTGATCGTCGATCCAACCGGAACCGGGCGTCTGCAGCAATGGGTGGTTCAGGCAAAAGATGAACCTTCCGCCTGGCCGCAATACACGAGCGACCTCGGCAAGCGCTTCGTCGACCGCGTCAATGTGTTCGAACACCAGACAGCATACGACTGCGTCGAATGACGCGTCGTCGAACGGAAGTGATTCGGCACCTGCGAGTTGATACTCCGGGCCACCACCACGACGAATCGCTTCATCGATTTGGTTTACCGTTGGATCAATACCCATAACAGTTGTGCCGTGTGTTGATGCGATCGCACGAGCGACCTGACCTTCGCCAGTGCCAACCTCGAGCACGCGCTCAAAGCCTTCTGTCCATTCGAGAATCAACGGAATGATTTGCTCGGTGTATTCGGGATCAACTCCATCAGTGAACTCACGCTGCCACCAGTCGGCATGCGCTTCCCAAAGCTGGGCATTGGCATCAGGTTCAGACACGAAATCTCCGATTCAGCGCGGATCTCGACGAGAGGGAACATGGATCTTGTCCCAAACTGCCTGGCCAACCGAATCGGGAAGCCAAGGAAGCGCTTTGAGTTCCTCTTCGGTTGCTCGTTTCACCGCGGTGACTCCCCCAAGTTCTTTGATGAGACGCGCACGACGTGCCTCACCGAGACCGGGGATGTCATCGAGGACGGACTTCGTCATTCGCTTGCCACGAAGTTCGCGGTGAAACGAAACCGCGAAACGGTGAGCTTCGTCACGAATGCGTTGCAGCAGATAGAGCGCATCGCTTCCGCGCGGCACTTCCACTGGCTCGGAACGATGCGGCAGGTAGACCTCCTCGAATCGCTTTGCCAGTGACGCGACGGGAATCTCCTCTTCGAGTCCGAGTTCCTCGAGCACTTTTACCGCAACACTGAGCTGACCCTTGCCGCCGTCGACCAGTAGCAGTTGCGGCGGATAGGCGAACTTCCCTGATCGTTCGGCAACCGGCTTGCTTCGCTCTTCGAGATAAGCGGTGAGTCTGCGAGTGAGCACTTCTTCCATGGCCGCGAAATCATCGTTGCCTTGATTGCTCTTGATTTTGAATCGACGGTATTCGCGCTTGTTGGGCAAACCGTCTTCCATGACCACCATTGACCCGACGTAGTCGCTGCCTTGAATGTGGCTCATGTCGTAACACTCAATGCGCAGCGGAGCTTCCGGCAGCCCTAAGTGCTCTTGCAGGTCATTAAGGGCGCGCGCCCGACTGTTGTGATCGGCAGCGCGCTTCAATCGGTGACGAGAGAACTCTTCGGTTGCGTTTTTTGTGACCGTCGCCATGAGTTCGCGCTTATCGCCACGATGCGGGATACGAACGTTGACTTTCGAACCACGCTGCGAACTCAAGAACTCTTCGTAAAGCCCTGGGTTCGCGCTTTCGAAAGGAACCAGCACCTCTTTGGGAACCCCGAGGGGCGGTGGATCGCCATAGAGACGTTCAAGGATGCAGTCGACAAGTTCGCTGTCGGAAAGATCTTCTTTGCGGTCGAGCACATAACCCTTGCGGCCGACCACGCGACCTTTGCGAACGAAGAACACCTGCACCGATGCTTCAAGTTCATCGCCAGCAAGACCAACAACGTCGAGGTCTTCGTCTTTTTCCAGAACCATCTGCTGACGTTCAATAACTTTTCGAACAGCGCCGAGACGATCGCGGAGACGCGCTGCACGCTCGAACTCGAGTTCATCGCTGGCGAGTTGCATCTCGACTTCGAGACGAGAAATCACTTCGTCGGTATCGCCATCAAGGAATCGAATGAGATCGCGAACTAGTTCGTCGTACTTTTCAGGTGTGATCTCCCCCACACATGGGCCACTGCACTTTTCGATGTGGAACAACAAACACGGCCGACCGAGTTTGGCGTGACGCGACAGCTTCGAGTCCGAGCACGTTCGCACCGGGAAGGTACGCAACAACTGATCAAGCGTTTCGCGAATTGCCCACGCAGCGGCATACGGGCCGAAGTATCGAGTGCCCTTGCGCTTATCGCCGCGCATCACGGTGGCTCGGGGCCAGTCGTCATCAACCGTCACTGCGAGGAACGGGTAACTCTTGTCGTCCCGAAGGTCGATGTTGAACCGAGGCTCATGCTGTTTGATCAGGCTGTACTCGAGCATGAGCGCTTCGAGCTCATTGCGAACCTGAATCCATTCAACCGTCTCGGCCGTGGCGACCATCTGGGCGGTTCGAGGCGCGAGGTGGACCGGATCTTGGAAATAGTTCGACAGGCGAGAACGAAGACTCTTGGCCTTGCCCACATAAATGACACGACCGTTGATGTCCTTGAACTGATACGAGCCGGGCTCGTCAGGAATCGTGCCGGCCGGCGGTCGCTGCACCATTCTCACGATCGTATGGGCCATCTGAGGCAAACAAGCCGTTCAATGCCTACACTGTGAATGCCGGCCTGGTATCCGGCGACATATCGAGACCCGAGGCCGACAACCCCGTGGCGTGGCGACCAGGCTGCCCCCACCGGCCACTCATCGGATCTCCCCGTCCTTTCAGGGAGTGCACCACAACATGCTTCGCCTCCAACTACCGCTCGGTGAGCGCTACACAGACGCCACACTGAGTGAACTCGCGCAGCGAATCGCTGCAGCCAAGGCCACCCTTGGCGACCGCCTCTTCATCCTCGGCCACCACTATCAGCGCGACGAGGTCATGGAATGGGCCGATGCGCGCGGCGACTCTTTCCGACTCTCGGTGCTCGCTCAGGAACAACCTCAAGCCGAGTACATCGTCTTCTGTGGCGTGCACTTCATGGCCGAATCGGCCGACATCCTCACCGGCGACCATCAGGCCGTGATCCTCCCCGATCTCAACGCGGGCTGCTCGATGGCCGATATGGCCGATCTCGAAGAAGTCACCGAAGCGTGGGAAACCCTCGCCGCCACGACCGATATCTCGAAGGTCATTCCAATTACCTACATGAACTCTTCGGCCGCGCTGAAGGCATTCGTGGGCGAACACGGCGGCGCAGTATGCACCTCTTCGAACGCCCGGGCGGTTCTTGAATGGGCGCTTTCGCTCGGCGATCGCTCCGAAGACGGAGCCGGTGGCGAGCAGGTGCTGTTCTTCCCCGATCAGCACCTCGGCCGCAACACTGCGATTGGCCTTGGTTTCTCCCATGAGCAAATGCGTGTCTGGGATCCGCGCCGCGAACACGGCGGGTTGACCGAAGCCGACGTCAAGGACTCCACCTTCCTTTTGTGGAAGGGCCACTGCTCGGTGCATCAGCGGTTCCGCCCTGAACACATTGCGGCATTCCGCGAGGCCAACCCCGACGGCATCGTGGTGACGCATCCCGAATGTGCTCACGATGTGTGCGAACTTGCCGATCAGGTCGGCTCCACCGACTTCATCATCCGTGCCGTTGAGAACGCACCGGTTGGCGCGGTCATTGGCGTTGGTACCGAGATCCATCTCATCAATCGCCTGAACAACGAAACTCCAGACAAGACTGTGGTGTCGCTTGATCCGCTCGTATGCCCGTGCTCGACAATGTTCCGCATCGATGCACCGCATCTGTGTTGGGTGCTCGAAAACCTCGTGAACGGCAAGGTCGTCAATCGCATCACGGTTGACCCCGATACCACCGAGTGGGCCAAGGTTGCGCTCGACCGCATGCTGCAAATCACCTGAGCAAACGTTTGCTCGGCGAGTTGTTCGTCAGTCCATACCCAACAGCGGCCGCAGAAACTGTCCCGTGTAACTTTTCTTCGTTGCCGCCACCTTTTCGGGTGTGCCTTCGACGAGCACTGAGCCACCACCGCTGCCGCCCTCGGGACCAAGATCGATCAACCAATCAGCGGTCTTGACGACGTCGAGGTTGTGTTCGATGACCAGCACGGTATTGCCCTGATCGACAAGACGGGAAAGCACCGTAAGAAGTTTGCGGATGTCTTCGAAATGAAGGCCCGTTGTCGGTTCATCGAGGATGTACACAGTTCGACCAGTTGAACGCTTCGAAAGTTCGCTGGCGAGTTTGACTCGTTGCGCCTCACCACCAGAGAGCGTTGTGGCCGGTTGACCGAGTCGCACATAGCCAAGACCAACATCGACCAAGGTCTGCAGATGACGGGCAATTGCTGGTTGATTGGCGAAAAAGTCGACGCCTTCTTCGCAACTCATACTGAGAATGTCGGAGATGTTGTGATCTTTGAAGGTGATGTCGAGTGTGTCACGGTTGTAGCGAGCGCCCTTGCACACTTCACACGGCACGTACACGTCGGGAAGGAAATGCATCTCGATCTTGATGGTGCCATCGCCCGAACACGCTTCGCATCGACCACCGGCCACGTTGAACGAGAAGCGACCGGGCAGGTAACCGCGTACCTTCGCTTCGTGAGTTTGGGCGAAGAGTTTGCGGATGTGATCGAACACGCCGATGTAGGTAGCGGGATTCGAACGCGGTGTGCGACCGATCGGCGACTGATCAATGTTGATGACCTTGTCGACTAGTTCCATTCCTTCGACGCTCTTGTGCAGGCCTGGAGGTGTTTTTGATCCGTAGACCTTCTGCATAAGCGCGCGGTGGAGGATGTCGTTGACCAGCGTCGACTTGCCTGAACCCGACACGCCGGTGACCGCAATGAAGGTGTGTAGTGGGAACTCGACATCGACGTTCTTGAGGTTGTGTTCGCGAGCACCGCGCACCACGAGTTGATCTGCACCCGGAGAACGACGCATCTCTGGGACAGGAATTGATCGACGTCCCGACAGGTACTGACCCGTCACTGATTCTTTGGACTTCAGTAGGCCTTTGACGGGACCTGCGTAAACGATGTCGCCACCGTGTTCGCCCGCGCCGGGACCAATATCGACGACATAGTCAGCGACTTTGATGGTTTCTTCGTCGTGTTCGACGACGAGCACGGTATTACCCAGTTCTCGGAGACGCATCAGTGTGTCGATCAGTCGTTTGTTGTCGCGCTGATGCAAACCGATCGACGGCTCATCGAGCACATAGAGCACGCCGACAAGACCAGAACCGATCTGCGAGGCAAGTCGGATGCGTTGCGCTTCCCCGCCAGCAAGTGTTGCGGCCGACCGCGACAGCGAGAGGTAATCGAGACCCACATCAAGCAAGAAGCCCATACGAGCATTGACTTCTTTCACCACTCGCTCGGCGATCATGCGATCACGTTCAGAAAGTTTCAGCCCGTTGAGAGCCGCAGCGGCATCGCCAATCGACATTGCGCAGATCTCTGCGATTGAGTGACCGTCGATGGTGACGCCGACACTGAACGGAGCAAGTCGTGACCCTTCACAATCGGGGCAAGGCACTTCGCGCATGTAGCCCTCGATCTGCTCGCGTTGTGCATCACTCTCTGCATCGGAATGGCGACGCTGCAACCACGGAACAAGTCCCTCGAACTTTGCGTCGTACGAACGCTGACGGCCGTAGCGATTCTTGTAGCGAACCTGTATACGGCCAGTGGCACCTGTGCCATGCAGCAGCAGTTTCTGTTGCTTCTTTGGCAACTTGTCGAAGGGGACATCAGGATCGATCTCGTAGACATCGCATACCGACTCGAGCAGTCGGCCGAAATACTGGGTGCGAGCAGTGGCCCAAGGAGCGAGGGCGCCCTCGGTAACGCTGAGGTCTGGATTGGGAATGACAAGTTCGGCGTCGACCTCGAACTTTGTACCGAGACCATCGCAGTGTTCACACGCGCCATAGGGCGAGTTGAACGAGAAATTTCGGGGTGCGAGTTCTTCATAACTCAGACCACATGATGGGCAGCCCAGATGCTGCGAGAAGGTGAGGATCTCATCGTCGAGACCGGAGTCGTCTCCCCCACCGACTATCTGTACTTCGGCAACGCCTTCGGCAATTCGAAGCGCAGTTTCAAGAGAGTCGGTGAGACGGCGATCGATACCCGCCTTCTTCACAAGTCGGTCAACGACAACCTGGATCGTGTGTTGCTCGTATCGAGCAAGCTCGACCTTGTCAGTCAGTTCGTGCAATTCGCCGTCGATGATGGCGCGGGCAAACCCCTGT
>JBILIB010000112.1:0-6994 GCA_044350215.1 Acidimicrobiales bacterium | reverse complement strand
CGGGGGCCGACCCGGAATCCAACCCGTGCCGGGCCACATGGCTGGGCCAACAGGAGGAAGTCATGACCAAGAGCGAACTCATCGCCGAGATCTCGAACCGGACGGGCCAGACAAAGGCCGACGTGGAAAAGACTCTCAAGTCGTTTGAAGACATCGCACACGAGGTTGTTGCCAAGGGCGCCGAGAAGTTGACGCTCCCGGGTTTCATCAGCTTCGAGCAGACCCACCGCAAGGCTCGTACCGCTCGTAACCCACAGACCGGTGCAACTATCCAGGTTCCCGCCACCAACGCCGCGAAGGTGTCGGCCGGCGCAAAGCTCAAGGCTTCAGCAAAAGCTGGCGCCTGAGTTTCAACACGCAATTCTGATTGAGGGGGAGCACGAACGTGCTCTCCTTCTTTCGTTTTGCCGTGAAGCAGCTGCTTTCGATCCCCACGGCGTGCCCAGTTGTTTTCTCCCGCTAGTTTCAGGACATGGCAACCACACAACTCGCAGTTGGGGCGAAAGCGCCGGCATTCACCCTCGCTGATCAAGCCGACACCAAGGTGAAGCTCTCTGGTTTCGCCGGCGCCAAGGTGCTCGTGTATTTCTACCCAAAGGCCGATACGCCCGGCTGCACCACCCAGAGCTGCGGTCTTCGTGACATCGCCAAAAAGATCGGCGACACCGTCATCATCGGCATCAGTCCCGACCTTCCAGCCAAGCTCGCCAAGTTCGACGACAAGTACAACCTGGGCTTCACGTTGTTGTCCGATCCAGAACATGTCGTGGCTGAGAAGTTCGGCGTGTGGGGCGAAAAGTCGATGTATGGAAAGAAGTACATGGGCATTGTGCGCTCTGCTTTCCTGATCGACGAAAAGGGCAAGATCGAGCAGGCTTGGTACAAGGTCAGCCCGAAAGACACGCCGGCCAATCTTCTCAAGGCCCTGGGCAAGTGAGTTTTCCAGCACCGGCTGATGTACTTCCGCATCGGCCGCCATTCCTGTTTCTCGATGAAGTCACCCAACTCGAGATCGGTTCTTCAGCAAAGGGTTTGTGGCGCATTACTGGTGACGAATGGTTCTTTCCGGGGCACTTTCCCGGTCGGCCAACGTTGCCCGGTGTGCTCATGCTTGAAGCCATCGCACAGCTCGGTGCCTACGCGGTGTTGAGCGACCCAGCATTCGTTGGAAAGTTGCCATTGTTCGGTGGCGTTGAGAAGTCAAGATTTCGTCGTCAGGTTGTGCCCGGCGATGTTCTCGAACTTGAAGTCACGCTCGGCCGTATGTCGGCTCGTGCTGGTAAAGGCGCGGGACGAGCTCATGTCGGTGGCGATACCGCCGCTGAAACTGAACTCCTCTTCGTCTTTGCCGACGCCTAACTCATGGCCAAAGCACTGATCGATACGCCGATCGGTGCACTCACTGTCATTGCCAACGACGTCGGTTTATGTCGCGTGTGGTTTGGCGACCTAGACGAGAATGCCAGCGGAACTGAAACTGCTGACGAACACTTGGCAGTTGCGCTCACACAGTTGAGCGAGTACTTCGATGGCGAGCGCACGTCGTTTGATGTGGCGATTGATCGCAGCGCGCGCACTGGTTTTCGCGGAGAAGTTCTGGACGCTCTCGAAACCGTGTCGTTCGGGCAAACGATTACGTACGGCGATTTGGCGGCGCGTGTTGGCCGGCCCAAGGCTGCGCGGGCTGTAGGAAGTGCGATGGCCACAAACCCAATCGCCATCATCGTGCCTTGTCATCGAGTGCTGCCAAGCGGTGGCGGCATTGGGCAGTTTGGCGGGGGAGTACCGGCCAAAGAGTGGTTAATGCGTCGAGAGGGCAGTCTCGACTGAGGAGGTACTTAGGCCGGAGGTGGGCCGATCACAATGCAGCCGTTATGGCCACCGAAACCGAAGCTGTTCGATAGCACCGGAGCGGGAGTCCATTCGCGAGCCTCTCCCACGACGATGTCAATGGGCGCCATATCGGGATCGACGTTCTCGTAGCCCGCAGTCGGCGGAATCGCGCCCTTCTGCATGCCAAGCACAATGCCAACGGCTTCAAGTGAACCAGCACCACCAAGAGCATGACCAGTGACGCCCTTGAATGAGGTAACCGCCGGCGGTGTGTCACCAAAGACCTCGGCGATGGCGGCAGCTTCGGCAGCGTCGTTGAGTGGTGTTGAGGTTCCGTGAGCGTTGACGTAGGTGACATCGGAGGGCACAAGGCCAGCATCGGCAATGGCAGTGCGCATGCAATTGATGGCTCCAACGCCGCCAGGAGACGGGGCAGTGATGTGGTGCGCGTCAGCGTTCGACGCAGCGCCCATCAATTCCGCGAGGATCGTTGCGCCGCGAGCCTTCGCCGATTCCATTTCCTCGAGAACGAGGATGCCAGAACCTTCGGCAAGAACGAAACCGTTGCGGTCTCGGTCGAATGGGCGAGACATGTTGTCCGACGACATTGCGGTCATGTTGGTGAAGCCCGCAATGCAGGTGGGCGTCATGACAGCCTCGGAAGAGCCGGTGACCATGGCATCGCACAGACCCGACACAATGAGTCGGTACGCATTGCCAACTGACTGTGTGCCAGCGGCACAGGCGGTACAAGTGTTTTCGCACGGGCCCTGCCATCCATACTTCATGGAGATCGCCGCTGATGCTGCGTTGGCCATGAGCATCGGGACCATAAATGGGCTGACTCGTCGAGGACCTTTGTGCTCGTTGACGAGCACCTGTTCTTCGAGGGTAGTGAGCCCGCCAATGCCGGTGCCGATCCAGACTCCCTTGCGGGTGGGATCGCCGCCGACATCACCGGACATTTTCAGTGCTTCATCGGCTGCCGCCAACGCAAACTGAGCGAAGCGGTCGGTGCGACGTGCTTCCTTCGGGTTGGCAAAATACGGCTCGGGATCGAAGTTCTCGATATGCCGCAGCCCCTCTGGCGCAGCCGAAATCAGTCCGTTCCAGAACGCCTCGGTGCCGATGCCGCATGGGCTGACGACACCGACGCCTGTAATCGCTACCCGACGCTTCGTGCTCACCGCTTCGACATCACCAGTTCGTAGGCTTCGCCGACGGTCGTGATGTTCTCAAGCTCAGATTCGTCGACAGAAACGTCGAACTCTTCTTCAAGCTTCATGACCAACTCGACGAGGTCGAGGCTGTCGGCGTCGAGGTCCTCGCTGAACTTGGCTTCCATCGTCACCTGTTCGGGTGAGACGGCGAGGATCTCAACGGCGCAGGCCTTGAACTTTTCGAAATCGTCACTCATCGGTTCTCCTTGGTAATCGGTGCGACAAACCTAGCCGGGGGTCGCCTTGGTTTTGGTGCTGCTAGGGCTGTTAGCCGCCCATGCCGAGGCCACCATCAACCGGCAGAACGGCACCGGTGATGTAGCCAGCCTCCTCTGAGGCGAGGAAGGAAACGGCGGCGGCAATTTCGTCGGGCTGACCCATGCGGCCGAGAGGGACAGCGCTGGTGATGGACTCGCGCATTGCGTCGTCGACGGCGGCGAACATATCGGTGGCAACGGGTCCGGGGGCGACGACATTCACGGTGACATTGCGCGACGCGAATTCACGAGCGAGTGACCGTGCGAGGCCGACAAGACCGGCCTTCGATGCTGCATAATTCGCTTGACCGGCTTGACCGACCGAGCCGACAACCGATCCGATGAAGATGATTCGACCCCAGCGAGCGCGCATCATTTTGGGAACGGCGCGACGAGCGGCACGGAATCCACCGACGAGGTTGGCGTCGATGACGTCAGAGAAATCCTCGTCGGTCATGCGCAGAACGAGTTTGTCGATAGTCATTCCAGCGTTGGACACAAGAACTTCTACCGGACCGAGTTTCTCTTCAATCTCAGTGAATGCCGCTTCAACCTGTTCGGTGTCGGTGACATCGCATTGCACGCAAAGAAGATCTCCGGCATCGGTGGGCGCAGCGCTGCGGTGGGTGATCGCAACCTTGTGGCCGGCTGCGGCGAAGGCTTTGGCGCACGCCAGTCCGATACCTCGGTTTCCGCCAGTAACCAGCACAACTCTGCTCATGAGTTTTCCTCCGGAAGATGGCCGGTCCATCGAATGATTGCGCTTGCCCAACTCATGCCTGCACCGAAACCGACAAGCAAAATGTTGTCACCGTGTTTCACACGCCCATTCTCGATCGCATCGACAAGGGCGAGGGGGATCGACGCCGATGATGTATTCCCGGTTCGGTGCAGCACCATGGCGACACGGTCCATCGGCATGTCGAGACGTGAACACGCAGATTCGATGATGCGGATGTTGGCCTGATGCGGCACAACGAGCGCAATGTCATTGGCGGAGAGGCCGGCGTCGGCCATTGACACATTGGCGGAATCAACCATCACAGCGACAGCTTTGCGGAACACTTCTTTGCCGACCATCGACATGTAGCCCCCGATGGGAGCTTCAAGAAGTTCACGGGCGGAACCATCGGAACCAAGGTCGAATGAAATCAGTTGTCCGTCGCCTTCGACGGACTCAAGCACAACTGCGCCTGCACCGTTTCCGAAAAGAATCGCGGTATTGCGGTCGTCCTGATCAGTGACCTTGGCGAGGGTTTCGGCGCCAATCAAGAGAATCCGCTTGAGGCCCATTGCGATAAGCCCATGTGCTTGGACGAGGCCATAGACAAAGCCCGAGCATGCGGCGTTGATGTCGCACGCTCCGCCGTTGATCTGAAGTTCTTCCTGAACCTGCGACGCGGTGGAGGGAATCTGATAGTCGGGGGTAGTAGTTGCGAGAAGGATGAGATCAATGTCAGCGCCAGTGAGGCCTGCCATATCGAGCGCTTTGCGCCCGGCCTCAACGGCAAGGCCGGCAGTGGTGCCGCCGTGTCGACGCTCGCGAATTCCTGTTCGCTCGGTGATCCATGCATCGGTGGTGTCGAGACGCGCTTCGAAATCTGCATTCGTGACAATGATGTCGGGGAGCGCCGTGCCCCAACCGGTGATCGTTGCGCCACTCGGGGCAGGAATAGTCATCGGTTCCTCGGGGTAAGGGTGATCACGCTGAACGCAACCAAGCGATGGGCTGGCTGGTCGTGACGCGCTCGCCTTCAACGGCAAGGACGCCCACCAGGATACCTGCGAAGGGGGAGCGAACTTCTTGTTCGCCAACACGGCCAAGGATGGTGCCCGGGCTCAGAACAAAGCCGGGGGCCAAGTCGGCCGCTGGAGTGAAGACGCCAGCAGTTGGGCTTACGACCATGCGTTCGGTGGCGAAGAGGTGCTCACCTTCGTGCACCGCAACGCTCTCCGAGGGCGAGGCCAGAGCGGTGAGGAGTTTGTCGAGGTCTTCGGGAGTTGAAACCGCAAGCGTTGCTGTCCCGGTAAGCGTGCGCTTCGCCATGCCAGTAAGCACGTTCCCTGGACCGAGTTCAACGAAGATGGTTGCGCCGGCATCGCCAATATTGTGCAGTGTCTGGCGCCAACGAACTGGGCTGCACAACTGGGCATTGAGTAGTTCGGTCCACTCAGCGCCGGTATGAGCTCGGGCGTCGACATTGGCATAAACGGGAAGGTCGGCTTCGCGAAGATCGGCCGACTCGATAGCGCTGCGCAATCGATCGCGCGCCGGAGCCATAAAGGGAGTGTGGAAGGCGCCACTGACTGCCATCGACATCACCTTCTTGGCGCCGAGTTCTTTTGCGAACGCGGATGCTTGCGCTACCGCTTCAGGATCACCAGCAATGACGACCTGGCCGGGAGCGTTGTAGTTGGCCACCCACACCTCGCCGTCGACTCGGGCACAGGCAACTTCGACATCGTCATCATCGAGCCCCAAGACCGCGGCCATCGTGCCGACCCGCGCGGTAGTGGCGTCGAGCATCGCAGCGCCGCGTTCGGCGACAAGCAGGAGGCCTTCCTCGAACGCGAGTGCTCCTGATGCGACGAGTGCGGTGTATTCGCCAAGACTGTGACCGGCAGCGGCAGCGGGCTCAACGCCCAGGCGTTCCACCGCGTCAAGAACGATCAAGCTGGTGAGGAATGTCGATAATTGTGCGTTGTCGGTGCGGGTGAGTTCCTCGGCTTCGGTATGCAGAAGGAGGTGCTCGAGGTCGCGGCCAAGAACGCTTGAGGCTTCAGCAACGAGTTCCCATGATGGGTGGTCTCGCCATGCGTCTCCCATGCCCGGTTTCTGTGATCCCTGGCCGGGGAAAGTGAAGACGATCATCGTGGCGGTGGTGGCTTTCGCTCGTGGGTGAAGGGCGTTGGTGCTCTGACCACTGCTCTGACCCGGATGCGGTCACTTCGGTTTCATTTTCCCAGCCGGAGCCGAGGGTGGTGTTCGTGCGGCGGGAGGGACTCGAACCCTCAAGCCCCGAAGGGCAGCGGGGTTTGAGCCCGCCCTGTATGCCAATTCCAGCACCGCCGCAGGGGTGCGGACGCCACGCTACCAACTGGCTGGAGGCTGCTCTTCACCCTCTGGGGAGGAGCGCCCGAGTGTCTTGGCGGTGCCGGTCCTACACTTCGCCGCCATGACAAGGGCGACATTGGAGCGGAGGCTCACGGAAATCAATGTCCAGTTGCGAGACCTGCGTCATGAACTGGCAGTTGCCGACGAGCAACTGGCCCATTTCGCCGACGAGGCCGACGATGCTCGCCTCCGATCGCTCGTTTCTGAGACTCCGATCGCCGAGCGGGAGCATCGCGTCGCTGCTCGTCACGCTGAGGCGATGGAACGTCACCGCAACGAGGTGGTTGCTGATATTGGGCGGCTTGAGCAACAGCAGGATGATTTGCTCGACAGGCTCAACGACGCCATCGGCTGAACCAGTACCATCGGAGCACGGTCCGTACTGGTCGGGCCTCCACTCTCAAGGGGCTGCAACGTTGCCGACCCGTGTCGTCATCGCCGAAGACGAGGCGATCATCCGACTCGATCTGAAAGAGACCCTCGAAGAAGAGGGATACGAGGTCGTCGGTGAAACAGGAAGGGGCGACGAGGCCGTCGTTCTCGTTCGTGAACTCAAGCCCGAAATCGCC
>JBILIB010000111.1:0-7056 GCA_044350215.1 Acidimicrobiales bacterium | reverse complement strand
CCGGCCAAGTCCTACAACCCACTCTTTATCTATGGCGACGCAGGGCTCGGCAAAACCCACCTTCTCCAGGCCATTGCCAATTACGTCCGCGAGATCTACCCCGGCCACCAGGTTCGCTACGTCTCAACCGAACAGTTCCTGAATCAATACGTCGATGCGATCCGGCAAAACACCATGCCGGAGTTCAAGAAGCGCTACCGCGAAATCGACGTGCTTCTCCTCGATGACATCCAAATCATTGAGGGTAAAGAGGGGCTCCAGGAAGAGCTCTTCCACACATTCGAATCCCTCTATCAGGCCAACGCCCAGATCGTGCTTTCTTCCGATCGCCCGCCAGATGCCATTTCCACCCTCGAGGACCGCCTGCGAAGCCGCTTCAAGATGGGCCTCATCACCGAAATCAACCCTCCCGAACTCGAGACCCGTCTCGCGATCCTTCGCAAGAAGGCCGAGCGCGAGCCCATCGCTCCACCTGCAGATGTCCTTGAATTCATTGCCTCGAATATCACCAACAACATCCGTGAACTTGAAGGCGCCCTCATTCGTGTTTGCGCCTTTGCCAGCCTCACTGGCAACCCGCTCACCGTGGAATTGGCCGAAGGTGTCCTCAGCGACATCCTCACCAACACCCAACCGCGGCCAATTACACCGGCACTCATTCTCGAGAAGACCTCAGAAATGTTTGATTTCACGATCGACGAGATCCGAGGCCAGAGTCGTCGCCGACCACTGGTGACCGCTCGCCAGATCGGCATGTACGTCATGCGAGAAATGACCGACCTGAGCTATCCGGCCATTGCTCGCGAGTTCGGCGGTCGAGACCACACCACAGTCATTCACGCCGTCGAGAAAATCAGTGGGCTCATGAAAGAGCGTCGACAGATCTACGACCAGGTCACCGAACTCACGCAACGAATCAGGAACGGTTGACGCCCGTGACTCTCAATGACCACTTGACCCGAACACCTGCGCGCAGTTTCGAACGTTCGCGCGGTGGACAACCCGGTGGACCAGGGCGCGCGCGGTACTGCATGAAAAGTGGACGACCAGTAGGTGATCCCCCGCGCTGTCACTCCCACCGTTCAGACTGTGGATCACTGTGGATGACGCAGGGACAACAAAACTGCCATCACGCTGGGGCGATGGTGGTTTGTCCACAATCCACAGCCCTTATTACAACTACTACCAATTTCTCATTCTTTTTTACAACTACAACAAGCACCACCGTCTGTCAGGAAAGTGAGCCGACGTGAAGTTCCGTTGTGAGCGAGATCCACTCGTCGAAGCCATCTCCGTAGCGTCTCGTGGTGTCACCACGCGCAGCTCTGGTCGCCAAGCCCTCATGGGCCTCAACCTTGTTTTGGTTGGTGATCAACTTCAGGTCACCGGTAGCGACCTTGATCTCACCATCATCGCCACGGCATCCGTGTCAGGTTCTCGCGACGGAACCGTTCTGGTCCCCTCGAAGCTCCTCACCGAGATTGTTCGCAATCTCCCCGAGGGTGCGGTCACGTTCGAAGCCGACGACAACGAAGTCCGAATTGGTTCAGGCCGCTCACAGTTTGCTGTGAAAACCATCGCCGTCGACTATCCCCCCATGCCAGAAGCCCCCGAATCTGCAGTCACCATCGATGCGGCCTTATTGCGTGATGCCATTTCTCAGGTTGTTTCTGCTGCAAGCACCGACGAGTCCCGAAAGTTTGAACTCACGGGTGTTTCAATTGCCGCTTATGGCACCGGCATTCGTTTGGTTGCGACTGACACGTACCGTTTGGCAATCCGTGATCTTCCAGGAACATCAATTCTCACTGAAGGCCAAAAAGTTCTTGTTCCTTCATCGGCACTCAAAGAACTCAACCGACTGCTCACAACCGCCGAGAGCGTCACGATCCGACTCGCTGAACGACATGTCTCGTTTGAGGTCGATGGCGTTCGCCTGGTGAGTCAACTTCTCGACGGAAGTTTCCCAGACTACGAAAATCTCCTCCCGAAGTCTGCCGATTCACATCCCAACCGACTCACAATTGAGCGCGAAACTTTCCTTGAAGCATTGAAGCGAGTTGGATTGCTTTCGAAGGAAAACACCAAGATTCGTCTCGATATCAAGAGCGATTCAGTGGAACTTATTGCGGAAAGTTTCGATGTTGGTAAGGCCGACGAAGTTATCGATGCTCGTCACGTGGGCGAAGAACTCGAAATTTCGTTTAATCCCGAATATCTGCGTGCCGGTATTGAAGCTGCGCCCTCCGATGAAATCACAATCGAAATCGCGCGGCCAACAAGCCCGGTCCTCATTCGCGGCAACGAGACCGACGATTTCTTGTATCTGTTGATGCCGATCCGCAACTGACGTGCGTCTCGCTCGTCTCTGGCTCACCGATTTTCGGTCCTACGCCAGCGCGGATATTGCATTTGCACCGGGACTCACTGCGCTCCTCGGCCAAAACGGCGAAGGCAAAACCAACGTCATGGAAGCCATTGGCTACCTCGCGACATTGTCGTCATTTCGTGGAGCGCCGACCGATGCTCTCGTTCGGGCGGGTGCGTCCTCGGCGGTCGTAAGAGCTGAAGGCGAACGTGAGGGACGACAACTCCTTATCGAAGCAGAAATCGCAGCCACTGGTCGCGGGCGCGTTCAGGTCAATAAACAAAAATTGGCACGGACGCGCGACCTCCTCGGCGCGTTACGCGTCTCGGTCTTTGCCCCCGATGACTTGGAGTTAGTCAAGGGTGGCCCGGCGGAACGCCGCCGTTATCTCGACGACGCGTTAGTTGCTCGGCGCCCAGCGTTCGATTCATTGCGTTCGGATCTCGACAGGATCCTGCGACAACGGAATGCCTTACTCAAGCAAGCAGGTGGGCGTCTCAGCCCAGAGGTCGAAGCAACGCTCATGGTGTGGGACGCGAAATTCATTGAAACCGGCGAAGCTCTCGCCGACGCTCGAAATGAACTCGTTCAGGAACTCGGTCCGGCACTCGACCTCGCCTATTCACAAGTTGCTGGCCGTCCAGTACCAGTGACCGTTTCGTACGACGCGCCATGGCGCGAACAAGGTTTGGCAGCAGCCCTCCAAGCCGCGCGCCGCGACGAACTGCGCCGGGGTGTCTCTCTAGTTGGTCCCCACCGCGACGATCTGGTTTTGCACCTCGAGCAATTGCCATCACGAACCCATGCTTCGCAGGGCGAACAACGCTCGCTCGCATTGTCACTGCGCCTGGCTGCCCACCGGATCGTGACTAACGCAACGGGGTCACCGCCAATTTTGTTGCTCGATGACGTGTTTTCCGAACTTGATCCGGATCGGAGCGCGGCGCTCCTTGAGCATTTGCCGCCAGGCCAAACCGTGCTTTCGAGCGCAGCAGGGTTGCCGCCTGGGGCCTCACCGGAGTTGGTGTTACGGGTCTCGAACGCAACAATCCGACCGGAGTGATGCAACGAACACAACCCAGCCACCGGGGTGTTTCGATGGACGGTCTCTACACTGCTCCCATGCCATGGGAACCATTGCCAGATGCATCAACCGGCGACCCCGTTTCGATGCATGCAAGCCTCGATCGCATCGTGCGTCACCTAGGCGGACCGTCAGCCGAAGTCACGACTGGCATTTTTGGTAGGTGGTCGGAACTTGTTGGTGACGCGGTTGCCGCACAAAGTCGACCGGTTGCGATGAAGGGAACAACTCTCGTTGTTGCAGTCTCTGATCCAGCGTGGGCAACTCAATTGCGCTTCCTTGAACACGATCTCATTGAACGACTTCAAGTCGAGCTTGGCCAGGACGCGATCGACACCATCGAAGTTCGCGTTCGACCGGAACAGGCCGGTTGACCCTTTCGCCACGATGAGCGCGCCGATCATGATTTGCGCGTCGTAATACCCGGAAAACACGCGTGTCGCTGGTAGGATTGTCCGGCTGTGACAGACGCAGTTCGAGCGTCGAATTCGCAGTTTGTACCTGTTGTTCGCTCAATCAAGACACCGGCGAAGTACCGGTAAGGGGAAGCCCAAAGCGTGGCGAAAACCACCGAAGAGTACGGCGCAAAAGACATCACGATCCTCGAGGGTCTCGAGGCGGTGCGCAAACGACCCGGTATGTATATCGGTTCTACCGGTCCCGCCGGTTTGCATCACCTGGTGTATGAAGTCGTCGATAACTCCGTTGATGAAGCAATGGCCGGTCACGCAACGCGCATCGAAGTCACCTTGATGCCCGATGGCAGCTGTGAAGTCTCTGATGACGGCCGAGGCATTCCGGTTGATAAACATCCCGATCCCAAAATGAAAGGCATGAGCGCCGCCGAGGTTGTGCTCACCGTCCTTCATGCCGGCGGCAAGTTTGGCGGCGGTGGCTACAAAGTCTCGGGCGGTCTGCACGGCGTGGGCATTTCCGTCGTCAACGCCCTCTCAGAGCGGGTCGAGGTTGAGATCGACCACTCTGGAGACCACCACTACATGGACTTCACCAATGGTGGAAAACTCACCACCAAGCTCGAAGTTCGCGGAAAGGCTCCGAAGGGTCGTACGGGTACGACCGTTCGCTTCTGGCCAGATCCCACAATTTTCGACGAAACCGTCTTTCGTGCCCAGACCCTTCTTGAGCGATTCCAGATGATGGCGTTTCTCAACAAGGGACTCGAGATTCGCTTCCAAGACAAGCGCCCCGACGCGACCAACTCCGAAGTCATTGTGTTCAAGTACGACGGCGGCATCATCGACTTTGTGCGTCATTTGAATTCTTCGAAAGAAGCACTGTTCAAGAAGGTCGGCTACTACGAGCAGGCCGAAGAAGATCAGGAAGTCGAAATCGCGTTCCAGTGGAATACGGGCTTTAACGCCGACGGAATGCATTCCTTCGCTAACGGCATTGCCACCATCGAAGGCGGCATGCACGAAGAAGGCTTCAAGAAGTCCATTACGAACGTCGTCAACAAGTACGCCCGGGCAAAGTCACTTCTGAAAGAGAAGGAAGAGAACCTCACCGGCGACGACATCCGTGAAGGCCTCACCGCAATTATCTCAGTGAAGTTGCGCGAACCGCAGTTTGAAGGCCAAACCAAGGGCAAGCTGGGCAATGTCTCCATGCGTTCATTGGTCGAAAAAGCCACGAACGAACGTCTGACTGATTGGCTTGAAGAAAACCCCGCCGAGGCTCGCAAAATCGTCGGGAAAGCGACGCTTGCCTCCCGCGCCCGACTCGCCGCCCGAAACGCTCGCGACGCAACTCGTCGAAAGTCAGCCCTCGAGGGCGCGGGTATGCCCGACAAACTCAAAGATTGCGCAAGCCGTGATCCAGACGAGTGCGAACTCTTCATTGTCGAAGGTGATTCCGCTGGCGGTTCCGCAGTTGCTGCTCGCGAGCCGCGCACACAGGCGATCCTCCCCATCCGAGGCAAGATCCTCAATGTCGAGCGTGCTCGCCTCGACAAAATGCTCAAGAACAACGAAGTCCAGACGCTGATTACCGCCATCGGAGCTGGTGTTAGTGCGGAATTCGACGTGGAAAAGATTCGATACAACAAAGTCATCCTCATGTGTGACGCCGACGTCGATGGCTCACATATCCGCACACTTCTGCTTACGTTCTTCTTCCGTCACATGAAAGAACTCGTCGAGCAGCGGCACGTGTACATCGCTCAGCCGCCGCTCTATTCAACAGTGGTCGGTAAAGAAAAGATCTATCTCAAGGACGACAGCGCGAAAGCGGCATTCTTGTCCGAAAAACCAGACCATAAAAAAGAGTTCCAGCGTCTCAAAGGTCTTGGCGAAATGGACTACGACGAACTTGGCGACACCACAATGGATGCCACCAAGCGCACTCTTCTTCAGGTCACAGTTGAACAAGCGGCAATCGCCGACGAAATTTTCTCGGTGCTCATGGGTGACGACGTTGAATCCCGCAAGCACTTCATTCAGACAAACGCGAAGGACGTGCGCTTCCTCGATATCTGAGGAAGCCGCCCGACAATAGGAACCACAGGCATCAGATGGCGAAGACGAAGGCATCGGACGACGGCGAAAACACTGGAGGGGACGACACCGGTTCAGGTGACGCTCCGCCGGCAACCTTCGGCATCATTGAGCCAATCGAAATCCAGGAGGAGATGGAGCGCTCCTTCCTCGATTACGCCATGTCTGTCATTGTCTCTCGTGCCCTTCCCGACGCACGCGACGGCTTGAAGCCCGTTCATCGGCGGATCCTTTGGGGCATGTACGACCTTCGTGCCCTTCCCGATCGTCCCACCATGAAATGCGCGCGAGTCACCGGCGAAGTCATGGGCAAGTACCACCCACACGGCGACTCCGCGATTTACGACGCGTTGGTTCGTATGGGCCAGTCATTTTCGCTGCGTCATCCACTGGTGCATCCGAAAGGAAACTTCGGCTCACTCGATGAACCACCGGCTGCAGCGCGTTACACCGAATGTCGTCTCGCTCCGATGGCGCTCGACATGCTTGCCGACATCGACGAAAACACTGTCGACTTCATCGATAACTACTCGGGTGAGTTTCAAGAACCAGTAGTTCTCCCCAGCCGTTTCCCCAACCTGTTGGTAAATGGTTCGCAGGGCATCGCTGTTGGTATGGCCACCAACATTCCGCCGCACAATCTTGGTGAAGTCATCGACGCGGTGAATCACCTTCTGCAAAATCCGGAAGCAACACCCGACGACCTCATGGAATTCGTCAAGGGACCCGACTTCCCGACCGGCGCGCTCATCATGGGTCGTCAAGGAATCATCGACGCGTACCGAACTGGTCGAGGTTCAATCAAACTTCGCGGTAAAGCCGAAATCGAGGAAGGAACACGATCCGATTTCATCGTCATCACTGAGCTCCCGTACCAGGTGAGCCCAAACCAGTTCATCGTCAAGGTGAAGGAACTGGTCGACAATCGCGAACTCGAAGGCATTGCCGAACTCAACGACGAATCAGCCAAGGGCAAGATGCGTCTGGTACTTCGTTTGAAGCGCGATGCGCCAGCGCTCGTCATCCTCAACAACCTCTACAAGCGCACGCCGCTGCAAACAAACTTTGCGGTGAACGCCGTGGCTCTTGTC
>JBILIB010000110.1:0-7072 GCA_044350215.1 Acidimicrobiales bacterium | reverse complement strand
TTGTGGCCGACGCACTGCGTTCGCTGAAGTCCAAGCACGCCGAAGTGAAGTTCATGGGCTCTTACCCTGCCGCCGGCGAAAGCGGCCATGCCCTTCGCCAGGAAGTGGCCGATGCCCAGTCCAAGGCTTCGGACTGGATCACTGAACTTCGCAATCGCGTCGACTGACCACCAACGGCCGAACACCCGCCCGCCCATTGGGGCCGACCACGACCGACTCGCTACTATCTCGGGCGGAAGGGTGGCAGAGCGGACGAATGCAACGGTCTTGAAAACCGTCGAGGTGAAAGCCTCCGGGGGTTCGAATCCCCCTCCTTCCGCCATTCGAAATAGCAGGGGTTTGCCCTGTATGTTGCAACCCTGCATATGGAGAGGTGCCAGAGTCCGGCCGATCGGGCCTCCCTGCTAAGGAGGTGGCGGGTAACACCGCCCGTGGGTTCGAATCCCACCCTCTCCGCTCGCAGTGATGGGTCTCGCTTCGGCGGGGCCCATCACTCTTTTTGCCTCAGCGTACGAAGGCGCGTTCAGAGCACCCGGAATTCACAAAGTGGCCCGGTGGCGTTCGCCAAACGACGGTCGGTCGTTGCAAGTGGAACGCCGAAGGTTTCGGCAATTGCCACATACCAAGCGTCGTGCGCAGAAACGTTGTGGCGCAGTTCCCAGATGCGTTCGACAAAGGGTTCGAACGGCAACTTTACGATCGGCAATTCGCCGAGGTGCTTTATGGCCTCAATTGCGAGCGCCTCTTCAATCTCGCCGTCTCGAACCATCCGTCGGAACCCTTGCACGACTTCCACCCCGAGTGACTGAGGCGCCATCACCGTGTTGTCCCTGAGTATCTGGTCGAAATCGCTCGTGGAAAGCGAATCGCGATACGCCTCAATCGCGGCTGACGCGTCGATCACGATCATTCCCACAAGCGATCCCACTTCTCATCGGCCTCCCGGCGACCTTCATCAAGCGCTTCAAGAATCTGCTCGCGAGTGATCTGCTTCGGCCAACGTTTGCGGATTTCCTTCATTTCGCCCAGCAACACCTCGATATCTCGCGTTCTGCCGATCTCAATCAGCCTCGCCAGCAGATATTCCTGGAGCGACTGGCCCGCCTGCGCCGCCTTCGCGGCCAAGGCGTCACGAGTCGCTTCCGGCACGTTCCTGATCGAGATCGAAGGCATACATGCATTTTGCATGCACTCCTCACAGTGGTCAATCATTTTTCGCTCCCCAGCCCGATCCCCGGACCCCTTGCGCCCGGACCAAATGGGAACTCAATCACTTGGGGGAACTAGCGTCATGGGCCATTCACACTCGTTCGACGACACCGGAAAAGGCCATGGCGACCGATAGTCACACCATCATTTACACCCACACCGATGAAGCCCCCGCTCTGGCGACCAAGTCGCTGTTGCCGGTGGTCAATGCGTTCACCAACGTTGCCGGTGTTGAGGTCGAACTCCGAGACATTTCTGTGGCTGGCCGCATCCTCGCCACCTTCCCCGAGGCCCTCACCGCCGATCAGCGCATGAGCGACGACCTCGGCGAACTCGGTGAACTCGTCACCCGTCCCGAAGCCAACGTCATCAAGCTTCCGAACATTTCTGCTTCGCTTCCGCAGCTCAAGGCTGCGATCGAAGAACTGCAGTCCAAGGGCTACGACGTTCCGAACTACCCGGAAGATCCGCAAACCGCGGCCGAAAAAGACATTCAGTCGAAGTACGACAAGATCAAGGGATCAGCCGTAAACCCGGTGCTGCGCGAAGGAAACTCCGATCGTCGCGCGCCACTGTCGGTCAAGAACTACGCCAAGTCCCACCCGCATTCCATGGGCGCCTGGGCTGCCGATTCAAAGACGCACGTTTCCACAATGGGTGCTAACGACTTCTTCTCAAACGAAAAGTCGGTCACCTTCGAGAAGGCCGACACGCTCAAGATCGAATTCGTGGGCAACGACGGCACCACCACCGTCCTGAAGGAAAACCTTCCAGTTCTTGCCGGCGAAATCGTTGACGCAACATTCATGAGCGCCAAGGCACTCGACGCATTTCTTGCTACGCAGATTGTCGATGCCAAAGCACAGAACGTGCTGTTCTCAATTCACCTCAAGGCCACGATGATGAAAGTCTCCGACCCAATCATCTTCGGTCACGCAGTGAACGCGTACTTCGGTGACGTGTTCACCAAGCACCCGGCGGCATTCGAAGGCCTCGGCGTCAACGTGAACGACGGCATGGCCGATGTGCTTTCCCGTATCGAAACGCTTTCCGACACCCAGCAGACCGCCATCGAAGCCGACATCTCAATCGCAATGTTAAATGGCCCCGAACTCGCAATGGTCGATTCCGATAAGGGCATCACCAACCTGCACGTACCCAGCGATGTCATCGTTGACGCCTCCATGCCCGCAATGATTCGCGACAGCGGAAAGATGTGGAATCCCGAAGGCGAACGCCAGGACTGCAAGGCCGTCATTCCCGACTCTTCCTACGCCGGCGTGTACACAGCGGTCATCGCTGACTGCAAAGCCAACGGCGCGTTCGACCCGACCACGATGGGCACTATTCCCAACGTGGGTCTCATGGCCCAAAAGGCCGAGGAATACGGTTCGCACGACAAAACATTTGAGATCGAAAATGCTGGCACCGTGCGGATCACCGACAGCGCTGGCAACGTCGTTATGGAACACGTGGTTGAAGCCGGCGACATCTGGCGTGCATGTCAGGCCAAAGACGCGCCGATTCGCGACTGGGTGAAGCTCGCCGTTTCACGTGCACGTCTTTCCAACACGCCTGCGGTGTTCTGGCTCGACGAAAACCGTGCGCACGACGCGCAGATCATCGCAAAGGTGAAGCAATACCTCCCCGAGCACGACACCACCGGCCTCACCATCGAAATTATGGATCCCGAAGCAGCGTGCACGTTCTCGCTCGCCCGTGCCCGCAAGGGTGAAGACACCATTTCGGTCACCGGCAACGTGTTGCGCGATTACCTCACCGACTTGTTCCCCATCATGGAACTTGGCACCAGCGCCAAGATGCTTTCGATCGTTCCGCTTATGAACGGTGGCGGTTTGTTCGAAACCGGCGCCGGCGGTTCTGCACCGAAGCATGTGCAGCAGTTCGTGAAGGAAAACCACCTTCGTTGGGATTCGCTCGGCGAGTTCCTTGCTTTGGCTGCGTCGCTTGAACATCTCGCACAGGTGTCGAACAACAACACCGCGCAGATCCTTGCCGACACGCTTGACCGTGCAACCGGTTCGGTACTCAACGAAAACCGTTCGCCTTCACGCAAGGTGAACGAACTCGACAATCGCGGTAGCCACTTCTTTCTTGCGCTCTACTGGGCACAGGAACTGGCCAAGCAGACCGACGATCCCACGCTCGCTGCGAAGTTCGCTCCGATTGCCGAAGCGCTTACCTCGAAGCAGGCCGAGATCGTCGACGAACTCAACGCCGTGCAAGGCAAGCCCGTCGACATCGGTGGCTACTACATGCCCGACGATGCGAAGGTCATTGCTGCCATGCGCCCAAGTGCAACGTTCAACTCGATTATCGACTCGATCTAATTCCAAGTGAAGCGCTCGGCTGAGGCCGAACCTCTGTTCCGCTCGCGCCCTTCCTGACGATCTCAATACAGGCAATTTACTGCCCGAAATAAAATGCCTGTATTCTGTTGCGCATGAAGATAAGTGCGAGCTGCGGGCGATGAGCACCGGCAAACCGCTCGAGGGAATTCGCATCGTTGAGGTCTCGCTTCTCGGCGCTGCTGCTGTGACGACTTCGCTTGCGGACCTTGGAGCTGAAGTCATCAAGGTTGAGCCCCCCGGCGGCGACTACGGGCGCGTTATGACCTGGCCCATCGTCGAGGGCGATTCTCTCCTGTTTCCTCATTGCAACCGGGGCAAGCAATCCATCGTCCTCAACCTGAAGACCGAACAGGGCGTCGAACTGTTCAAAGATCTCGTCGCTACGGCTGATGCGCATCGAAACCTGGCGCGCCTACGAACGACCCGATACTGAAGTCACCGGGAATGCCACCGATGATTTCCGGCGTCGAGAGCCGGGCACTGAAGGAATGAGTAATGGGGTTCGGTATCAGTTCTACGAAACCGCCAACGGCCACATCTTGTTCATGGCTTCGGAACAGAAGTCCTGGAAAAACTTCTGCGAAGGCGCTGGGCGCAACGACCTCTTTGAGCGTTGGCCAGGCACCACGTACGCCGATCACGCAGTTGGAAATGAGGAACTCCGCACAGAGCTCATCGCGATATTTCGCTCGGAATCAACCGACTTCTGGGCGGATTTCGGCACTCGCCACAACACAGCAATCGTTCCCGCGAATTCCTCAAAGACACTTCCCGCCGATCCACATTTCTCACATCGAACGAAATGGCTTTCGGCTGAATCTCATAGCGCCGACATGTTGCCCTTACCACTCAAGTTCGACGGATCCCAACTCGACGCGCCCGGTCGTGCACCCACTACTGGACAACACTCACAACAGATACTTCGTGAACTGCTTCAACGAAGTGACGATGAGATCGAACGGCTTCTTGCTGCCGAAGTCGTTGAGTAGGAAGTCCGAGTCAGGGCTTACGCCGCTTTGACGGAGTAAGTCGACCCAAGGTGACCAACAATTCGCCAACAGTGTGGTCCTGCTCAAGTGGATGACGCAGCGGAATATCGCCGTGTATTTCGTAGCGATTCCGGCGGCCTTCTTTGATGCGAGTGACATACCCAGCTTCGACAAGATCGCTGATGATTGCTTGGGCGGAGCGCTCGGTAATACCGACGAGTTCGGCGACGTCTCGGGTGCGCAGGTCGGGATCGCCGGCGAGGCACACCAGGACATGGCCGTGATTGGTGAAAAAAGTCCAGCCCGGCTTCTCTGAACTCTTCACGCCCGCTCTCTCCTATGAGATGTATTTCCTGAAAAATTAAGCATAGACCGTGTCGGCAATCGTCAATCTGTTGACAAGTTCGTGATCTTCGCGTTCTTTTCGCCGACCACGTCTTTGAGTTCTGCGGCATAGCTGCGCAGTTGTGCTCGAAGTCCCTCGTCGCTGCGGGCGAGAATCCGAACTGCGAACAACGCGGCGTTTGCACTTCCGTCTACTGCCATGGTCGCCACGGGAATTCCTGCAGGCATTTGCACGATCGAAAGCAACGCATCGAGACCATCAAATGCCGGCCGACGCACCGGAACACCGATCACTGGAAGTTCAGTGGCCGACGCGATCATGCCAGGAAGGTGAGCCGCTCCCCCTGCTCCGGCGATGATGACATCGATACCGTTCGATGCCGCTTGTGATGCGAATTCGAGCATGCCGTGGGGATCACGGTGTGCCGAGACACACCGAACGGTGTGATTGACGCCAAATCGATTGAGAGTGTCAATCGCACCTTGCATGGCGCTCAGATCAGAATCGCTTCCCATCACTACTGCAACACTCATGACATCTCCGATTCTTGTTCGAGTTCTTTTGCTGTATCCAGTGCACGTTCGATTGCTTGGTCTGTCGTATCTGCGATTGCAGTCACATGACCAAGTTTTCGCCCTGGCCGAGGCGTCTTGCCATACATATGAATAAAAACATCTGAGCTAAAGGATTGATCCTGCGGTTCCCCGCGGGTCTGGCCCACGATATTTGCCATTGCCGCAGCAGGAACAATTCGGTCAGTTGGTCCCAAGGGAAGACCGGTGACAGCTCTCAGATGATTCTCAAACTGCGAGGTCGCCGACGCCTCAATGGTGAGATGTCCTGAGTTGTGAGGTCGAGCTGCGAGTTCATTGACCAGCAACTCACCATCGAGAACAAAGAACTCCACCGCAAGGATGCCGACCACTTCAATCGCTTCAGCAATCGCGCGGGCGATCTCCATTGCTTCACCTTCAAGTACCGGTGAAATTTCGGCGGGAAGGTGAACAATGCTGCACATGCCATCGGATTGAACAGTTCGAACCGGCGCGTACGTGACCATGGTGCCGTCGTGCGCTCTCACAACTTGAACAGCGATTTCAATGTCCACGTCGACGCGGCGCTGAACAAGAACTGTTGTCTGACCCGTTGGAAACCATTCGCGTACGGCTGCTTCACTCGAATCGAGCAATACTCCCCGACCGTCGTAGCCACCTCTGGCCGTTTTCAAAACGGCGGCACCATCGAATCGTGCGATCGCTTCGAACGCTGAATCAAGGTCACTGACGATAACGGTGTCGGGTTGCGCAATCTCAAGACGTTCAAAGAGCTCGTATTGCCGCTCCTTGTCGGTGGCAATTGCCATCGTTGTCGACCCTGGTCGGACAATCACTCCTTCGGTTTCGAGCTGCGCAAGCACTCGATAATCAACGAGTTCATGATCAAAGGTCAGTACGTCGCTGTCAGACGCAAGTCGGCGAAGGTCGTCGAGAGCGAGTGCATCACCGACAAACCCTTGTCGCCCGAAACTGAAAATCGGATCATCTGTGACTTGGGCGAGCGACGAAATCTCAAGACCCAGGTCGTCTGCCGCATCGGCCATCATCACGGCCAACTGCCCGCCGCCAACAATGCCCACGCGATGTCCAGATGCCATTGGTTCAATCGTAGGCGAGTGACGAAATCTCAAGACCAAGAGAATCAGCGGTGCATGCCTCCGGGGAAGATTAGCGGCAATCTATTTCCGGTGTTAGTATTCAGGAAACAAATAGCAGATCGATTTCGCCTGGGAAACTCTATGGACGCCGACATTCTGAAGAATCTGACCGATCCAGCGATTCTCTTCTTCTTTCTCGGAGTCACCATCGGTCTCATTCGCTCGAATCTTGAGATTCCCGCCCCGATCGCCAAGTTCCTGTCTCTCTACTTACTCATGGCCCTCGGTTTCAAAGGGGGCCAGGCTCTCGCCGATGCCGGCCTTTCGGGTGATGGCGTAAAGGTCATCGGGGCGGCGATTGTTCTCGCCCTCGGCATCACATTCCCAATCAACATCACCATCGGTATTCCGCTCTACTACGCAGTGGCTTCAGCGCTCCGAACGTGATTAGTCGCGCACAACCGGGACGGGGCTGTCAATGGTGACGGTCCCGTCGGCGCGT